>NZ_JBEZLM010000031.1:0-105116 GCF_040652095.1 Streptomyces sp. NPDC048290 | reverse complement strand
GGGCGGAAGCCCTCGTAGCGGAGCTACTAGGGCTTTTGTCCGGTGCGGCGAGAGTGCGTGCCGGGCGTCGCGACGCCACGGAGATCCGTCAGACACCCCCTACGGCCGTACGAGGAGCTGGAACTCGAAGGAGTAGCGGGCGGGGCGGTAGGTGTGGCTGCCGTACTCGACCGCGCGGCCGGTGTCGTCGTACGTGGTGCGCTGCATGGTGAGCAGGGGGGCGCCGACCGGTTCGCCGAGGCGTTCGGCCTCGTCGGCGGTGGCGGCGCGGGCGCCGATGGACTGGCGGGCGCTGTGCAGGGTGATCCCGGCGGCCCGCATCAGCCGGTACAGGCCGGTGGCCTCCAGTTGCCCGGTCTCCAGCTCCAGCAGCCCGGTCGGCAGGAAGTTGCACAGATACGCCATCGGCTCCCCGTGCGCGAGCCGCAGCCGTTCCACCCGGTGGACGTCCGCGCCCTCGGGGACGCCGAGCGCCGCCGCGATCTCGGCACCGGCCGGGACGACGGTGTTGACCAGCACCGTGGTGGCGGGGCGCTGTCCGGCCGCCTCCAGGTCGTCGTAGAGGCTGCTCAGCTCCAGCGGGCGTTTGACCTGGCTGTGCACCACCTGGGTGCCGACGCCCCGGCGGCGCACCAGCAGTCCCTTGTCGACCAGGGACTGGATGGCCTGGCGGACCGTGGGCCGGGACAGGCCGAGCCGTCCGGCCAGCTCGATCTCGTTGCCCAGCAGGCTGCCCGGGGTGAGCGTGCCCTGCTCGATGGCGGCCTCCAGCTGCTGGGCGAGCTGGAAGTACAACGGCACCGGGGAGCTGCGGTCGACGCTCAGGTCGAGGCGCACGGTCGGGTCCACATCAGGTTTCGGCACGGCCCGAGCGTAGCCGCGTGACGGGTTGACGGGAAGTTGTGTAGTCAGATTGTCCGGACATACGGATTGACAGCGGGGCCGGGGGGCCTCACTTTGATTCCATGCGCATCGGGGTCATCGGTACGGGCCGCATCGGCACGATCCATGCGAACACGCTGAGCCGTCACCGCGAGGTCGGTTCACTGATCCTCACGGACGCCGACCCCGCCCGCGCGCAGGAGCTGGCGCACCGGCTGGGCGAGACGGCGGCGCCCGGCATCGACGAGATCTTCCGCTGGGGCGTGGACGCGGTGGTGATCACCACCGCCACCTCGGCGCACGCCGAGCTGATCGGCCGGGCCGCCCGCTCCGGGCTGCCGGTGTTCTGCGAGAAACCGATCGCCCTGGACGTGCCGGGCACACTGGCCGCGATCACCGAGGTCGAGACCGCCGGAACGGTCCTCCAGATGGGGTTCCAGCGCCGCTTCGACACCGGGTACGCGGGCGCCCGGGAGGCGGTGCGGTCCGGGCGGCTGGGCCGGCTGCACACCGTACGGGCCCTGACCTCCGACCCCGCTCCCCCGCCGGCCGCGTATCTCGCCGTCTCCGGCGGGCTCTACCGGGACACCCTGATCCATGACTTCGACGCGCTGCGCTGGGTGACCGGCCGTGAGGTGGTGGACGTCTACGCCGCCGGGTCGGACCACGCGGGCGGGGTCTTCCGCGAGCTGGGCGACCTGGACACCGCCGCGGTGGTGCTGACCCTGGACGACGGCACGCTCGCCACGGCGACCGCGACCCGGCTGAACGGCGCCGGATACGACGTCCGGATGGAGCTGGCCGGGGAGCGGGACCAGATCGCCGTCGGCCTGGACGACCGCACGCCCATCGCGTCCACCGAACCGACCGGGCCGCCGCCCGCCAGCAAGCCGTGGACCGGTTTCCTGGAGCGCTTCGGACCGGCCTACGAGGCCGAACTCGCCGCGTTCGTGGAGGTGGTCCGGGGCGAGCGCGCCAACCCGTGCGACGGCCGGGAGGCGATGCAGGCGCTGCGGATCGCGGAGGCGTGCGACCGTTCCCGGCGGGAGCACCGGCCGGTGCGGATCGGGGAGATCCTGGGCGGCCACGAGCCGGTGTGAGCCGCTCTGGTCCAGAGCGTCCGGCTACTCCAGCAGTCCGGCGTCATGGGCGAGCAGCGCGATCTGGACGCGGTTGTTGAGGCCGAGCTTGGCCAGCACCCGGGAGACATGGGTCTTGACGGTGGCCACGCTCATGTACAGCTCGCCCGCGATCTCCGCGTTGGACAGCCCCCGGCCGACGGCCACGGCGACCTCGCGCTCCCGGTCGTTGAGGGCGGCGAGCCTGGTCCGGGCGCGGCCCGCGCGGTCACCGCCGGGGGCGCCCGCCGCGTGCTCCATCAGCTGCCGGGTCACCGTCGGGGAGAGCACCGGGTCACCGGCCGCGACCCGGCGCACGGCGTTCAGGATGTCGGCGGGCGGGGTGTCCTTGAGCACGAAACCGGCGGCGCCCGCGCGCAGCGCGCGCAGCACCTGTTCGCCGGCGTGGAAGGTGGTCAGCACCACGACCTGGGGGGCGCTCTCGCGGTCCCGCAGCCGGGCGGTGGCGGTGAGCCCGTCGACGTCCGGCATCCGGATGTCCATCAGTACGACGTCCGGCCGCGCCCGCTCCACCAGCGCCTCGACCTCCGCGCCGTCGGCCGCCTCACCGACGATCTCGATGTCCTCGGCGCCGCCCAGCATGAAGGAGAGTCCCGCGCGCACCAGGGGGTCGTCGTCGACGAGGATCAGTCGGATCGGGGTCGCAGTCATGGCCCTCACGTCATCACGGTCGGCGGAGCGGGAACAGGGGGCACGGGCGGGGGCCACCCAGAGTCAGGGTCCGTCGTCGCCGCCCCGTGCCGTGGCCGCCGGGGGCCACGGCAGCCAGGCCCGGATCTCGAACCCGGCGTCCGGACCGGGCCCGTGGTGGAGCCGTCCGCCGGCCAGGGTGGCGCGTTCGGTGAGACCGATGAGCCCCTGTCCGGAGCCGGGCACGGGGACGACCTCGCCCTCGGGGGCGGGGTTGTGCACCCGGACGTCGAGGCCGTCGCCGGGGGCGCCGGTGACGGTCACAGAGACCTCGGTACCGGGGGCGTGCTTGCGGGCGTTGGTCAGGCCCTCCTGGACGATGCGGTAGGCGGTGCGGCCGACCGAGGCGGGGACCGTGCCGGGGTCGGTGACCCGCAGGTCGAGATGGACCTTCGCACCGGCCTCGCGGGACTCGGCGACCAGGGCGTCCAGCGCGGCCAGGGTGGGCTGCGGGCGGCCGGACTCGTCGCCCTCGGCGGCGCGCAGGACACCGATGATCTCCCGGAGGTCCTGGAGCGCCTCATGGGAACTCTCCCGGATCACCCCGGCGGCGCGGGCGACCTCCGCGCGGGGCGCGTCGGGCCGGAACTCCAGCGCGCCCGCGTGCACGCTGAGCAGGGTGAGCCGGTGCGCCAGGACGTCGTGCATCTCCCGGGCGATGGCCTCGCGGGCGAGCCGCTGGGCGCGGTCGGCGCGCAGTTGGGCCTCGCTCTCGGCGTGCCGGGCGCGGTCGCGCAGGCTCAGCATCAGCTCCCGCTTGGAGCGGGCCAGGCGGCCCCAGCCGATGACACCGAGCAGCAGCAGGTTGGTGAAGCCGATGACGACGCCGTAGGACAGGTCGGGGTCGGGGCGCAGCCAGTAGAACAGCGGGACCTGGAGCATGGCGATGCCGCCGATCCAGGCCACGTACCGGAAGGGCCGGTGGACGGCGACGGTGAACAGGGCGACGATGAACGCGCCGCCCGAGGAGCTGGAGACGAAGCCGACCGCCAGCAGCCCGATCGCCAGCCCGACCGGCCAGCGGCGGCGCAGCCAGATGGCGGCGCAGGCCAGGGCGCCCAGCAGTTGGTCCAGCGCGGCCAGCGCGGGCGACAGGCCGTAGCTGCTCATGGAGTCGGCGTCCATCAGCCCGATCCCGGCGGCCATGAGGAACAGGGCGAAGTCCACGGCCCAGTCCCGCGCGGTCCGGCGCGGGCGCCCGGAACGGGCCGAGCGGGGCGCGTCGGGGTCCAGCTCGTGCACCACGGCGGACGGGAGCAGCCATCGGCGTCCCTTGAACGAGTACGCGGACGGCGGCTGTGCCGCTTCCTGGACCTGACCCTTCACGGTCGACAAATCTACGCAGTCCCCCGGCGGGGTACCGCATCGAGCGGCTGATCTCCGACCAAAGTCGCGGCACCCGAGACTTTCGGCGGGGTGCGGGCGGCGGACGCCAGACTTCCGTCTGCCCGGTCCGAGCCCGGCGGCCGATGCGCGCCGGGTGCCCGCCCGGGGAAGGTCGGGGCATGAAGCGGTTGCTGGAGATTCTCGGGTTCCTGGCCCTGGTGCAGGGCGTGCTGGGGCTGGTGCAGCGGTTCACCGGCTGGGGTGGGGGGCTGGTGCACCGGTTCCTCGGCGATCATCAGATCTTCGCGAGTGTGGTGCTGATCGTCCTGGCGTTCGCCCTGTTCGCGGCGGCGGAGAGCCGCAAGGGCCCCTGACCGGGCGCACGCGCGGCGACGGAGAGCCGTAAGGCCCTGGACCGGGCGCACGCGCGGAGCCCCCGCTCCGCGGCGGATTCCGTGGGGGGAGCCGCGGAGCGGGGGCGGGGGACGGGGGCGGTCGGCGGACGGCGGTCCGAGCCGGTCGGCGGTGCTGACCGATCAGCAGTCGTAGTCGACCAGATCGAACGACGCGTAGTGGTTGGCGGTGTAGTAGTCCTCGTCGGTGCGCTCACCGGTGACGATGCGCCGGGCGCCCCGCGTGGAGGAGCCGGGCGTCTTCACCGTGTACTCGTGGTAGTAGCCGGTGGCCTTGATGGGCAGCAGGCGCTCCCGGTTCTGGAAGACCCCGCCGTCCTGCGGATAGGGGAAGGGCCCGCCCCGGGAGATCAGGTTGAGCGTGGTGTACGCCTGCGACGGCAGATCGCTGTAACAGATGCTGCCGTACGCGGTGGGCGCCGCGGTGGCGGTCGGGGCGGACATCGCGCCGCCGACGAGGAGCGCGGAGAGCAGGGCCGCCGCGGCGCCGAGACGAGTGGTTCGTGGGGGGAATCTCATGGCCCCATGATGACGCGCGTAGAAGGTGGCATGTCAATGACAAGTCGAGAGAATTTCCCGTGCCGTGCCATGAGTTCTCACCGTGTTAACACGCGGGACCGCCCCCGCGTCGACGAAGGGGACCGCCCCCGCGTCGAGGAAGCCGACGAAGGCGACCCGCCCCGCCCTACGCCCCCTCCGGCAGCGTGAACTCCCCGTACAGGGGCCGCCCGGTGCGCTCGTAGGACTGGATGGACACGCCCTTGGAGGTGATCCGGCCGCCCGCGTGCCGGAACGCGGTGGGCAGCCCGCCCTCCCCGAACAGCCGTCGCCCGGCGCCGAGCAGCACCGGCACGGTCACCAGGTGGAGCGTGTCCACCAGGTCCTCCGCGAACAGCGAGCGCGCGAGCGTCGCGCTGCCGTGCACCTGCACCTCGCCGTCGGTCCGGTCCAGCACCGCCCGCACCTCCCCGGGGAGATCGGGCCCGAGCACCGTGGTGTGCGCCCAGGACGGGTCGGTGAGGGTGCTGGAGACGACATACTTCGGCAGCGCGTTCAGCGGCGCGGCGACCGGGTTGTCCGGGTCGGTCACCCGGGGCCAGTAGTCGGCGAAGATGTCGTACGTCCGGCGCCCCAGCAGGAACGCGCCGACCCGGCTGAAGACACCGGCGATGAAGACACTGAAGTCGTCGTCGGCGTAGGGGACGGTCCAGCCGCCCTGGGTGAAGTCGTCCCGGGTGTCCTCGTAGGGCGAGCCGGGGCCCTGGTGGACACCGTCGAGGCTGACGAACGCGGTGAGCACGAGTTTGGAGGACATGGGCACCGCCTCTCTCCGCGCCGCGGGTGATACGCCCGACCGACCGCTTGCCCGACCACTCGCCGCGCCACGTACGGACCGGGGCGTCTTCCATTCAAACCCCGGACCACGGCGACGGCGACCGCGTCCCGTGGCCGTACGGGTCAGCCCCCCAGCTCCCGGTGGCGGGCCCGCAGCCCGGTCAGGCCCTGGTCGGTCAGGGTGCCGTGCAGGCGCAGCCGGGAGATGCCGCCGTCCGGGTAGATGTCGATCCGGGCGTGCGTGGCCGCCGGGGACGGGGACGGCAGGGGGAAGCGGTGGGCGGTGTCGGGCTGGAGTCGGGTGCGCGGGAGGATCTCGTGCCACTCCTCCCGCTCACCCTGGCGTACGGAGACCGACGCCCAGCCCGCGCTGTTGCCCTTGAGGTAGGCGGTGTCGATCTCGACGGCGCGGATCTCGGCCTCGGCGGTCAGCCGGTAGGTGATCCAGTCATGGCCCTGGTCGCGGCGGCGGCGGGTCTCCCAGCCGTCGTCCATTGTGCGGGAGCGGCCGGGCTGGATGGTGTGCGTGGCCGGTGAGTAGAAGAGGTCGGAGGCGTCCTCGACGCTGCCGCCGTTGTCCAGCGCCACCACGTCGAGGACGGACAGGGCCGCCAGCCACTCGGGGTCCGGGGCCACCTCCCCGTGCACCCGCAGCCGCGCTATGCCCCCGTCGGGGTGCTGGTTGACCCGCAGATGGGTGAAGCGCCGCTCCTCGGTCACGGCGAAGCCGTTCGCCGCGTGGCCGCCGACCGGGGTGCGCGGCACCAGGGTGGTCCAGGTGACACCGTCGGCGAGCAGGTCCTCCGGGCCGGGCGCGCCCTCCACCGCCGTGGCCTCGATGGACACCGACTGGGGGTAGTTGCCGCGGAAGTGGGCGGTGTCGACCACGATCCCCCGGACGACGCCGGGGGCGCCGAGCCTGATCAGCGCCCAGTCGTGGTCCTCGGCGGCGGGCCAGGGGTGCTCGGCGCAGACTCCTCGGCGGCGCCGGGTCTCCCAGCCGTCCATGACCTTGCCCTTGTGGCCGAAGTGCTCGGGGTCGAACACCGCCGGGCCGGGCTGGAGCAGGTTCTCCCGCTGGGCGAAGAACTCGTCGTTGGCGGCGACGACTCCGGCGCCGAGGCGGCGGTCGGCGAGGTCGGCGTACCGGGTGAAGGGGAAGTCCGCGGTGCGGTAGTCCGCGTACGGGTCACCGCCTCCGTAGGGCTGCGCGTCGCCGGTGAAACTCGGAATCGCCGTCACGGGATCTCTACTTCCTTTCGGGGGGAGCTGCGAGCGACAGAGGGCGTGGGGGCTCAACGAGTCAGGAGGCGTCCCCTCGGTGGGGTGAACTGGCCGTCCGCGTAGATCCGTTCGCCGCGCAGCCAGGTGGACTTCACGGTGCCGGACAGGGTGCGGCCCGCGTACGCCGTGACCCGGTTGCGGTGCTGGAGGGCCGCCGGGTCCACGGTGAACGTCTCGTCGGGGGCGAGGACCGCGAAGTCGGCGTCCCGGCCGGGGGCGATGGCGCCCTTGCGGTCGTCCAGGCCGACCAGGGCGGCGGTGCGCGCGGACATCCAGCGGGCCACGTCGGTGAGGCCGTGGCCCCGGGCGCGGGCGGCCGTCCAGACCGCGGGCAGGGACAGCTGGAGTCCGGAGATGCCGCCCCACGCGGTGGCGAAGTCGGCGGTCTTGAGGTCGGCGGTGGACGGGGAGTGGTCGGTGACCACGCAGTCGATGGTGCCGTCGGCGAGCGCCGCCCACAGCAGGTCCTGGTTGGCGGCCTCCCGGATGGGCGGGCAGCACTTGAACTCACTGGCCCCGTCCGGCACTTCCTCGGCCGTCAGGGTCAGATAGTGCGGACAGGTCTCGACCGTGACGCGTACGCCGTCCGCGCGGGCGCGGGCGATCAGCGGCAGCGCGTCGGAGGAGGAGAGATGGAGGATGTGCACCCGGGCGTCCAGCCGCCGGGCGGCGGTGAGCAGCGTGGCGACGGCGGTGTCCTCGGCGGCGCGCGGGCGGCTGGCCAGGAAGTCGGCGTAGCGGGGGCCGCCGTGCTGCGGGGCTCCGGCCAGCCGGTGCGGGTCCTCGGCGTGCACGATGAGCAGCCCCCCGAACCCGGCGATCTCCGTCAGGGACCGGTCGAGCCCGGCGGCGTCCAGATGCGGGAACTCGTCCACGCCCGACGGCGACAGGAACGCCTTGAAGCCGAACACCCCGGCGTCGTGCAACGGACGCAGGTCCGGCGTGTTGCCGGGCAGCGCGCCGCCCCAGAAGCCGACGTCGATGTGCGCCTTGGCGGCGGCGGTCGCGCGTTTGACCGTCAGATGCGCGACGGTGGTGGTGGGCGGGAGGGAGTTGAGGGGCATGTCGACCAGGGTGGTGATGCCACCGGCCGCCGCCGCGCGGGTGGCGGTCCGGAACCCCTCCCACTCGGCGCGTCCGGGATCGTTCACATGCACATGGGTGTCCACCAGACCGGGCAGCAGCACATCCCCACCGAGATCCACCACCCGGTCGGCGGCGACCGGATGGCCATGGGGCAGTACGGCGGTGATGGTGCCGCCGGTCACCGTGACGGACGCGGGGCGCTCCCCGTCGGGCGTGACGACCCGTGTGGAGCGCAGCACCAGTTCGGCGTCGGACACACGGACCCCTCTCATTCAACGTTTTGTTGAATCTGCTGCTGGAGTCTTCACTCCCGCCCGAGCCCCGTCAAGAGGCACACTTCTCCACGGTGCACCCACCCCTGGCATCTGGACGTTTCCACAAAGCGGAATTATGCTTCCGAAGGGTAGAACACGGGTCGAACGCCGTTCCGCGCCGACGGGCGGCCCACCGGCCGCCGGGTAGGCTTCTGCCCTTTCCGCCCGCCCCGAAAGGAACGCGCCGTGCCGACGTCGAGCGCCAGCACCACCGACTCCGCCAAATCCTCCCCCAGCGGCGGCGTCCAGTCCCTGGAGCGCGCCTTCGACCTGCTGGAGCGGATGGCGGACGCGGGCGGCGAGGTCGGCCTCAGCGAACTCTCCGCGAGCAGCGGGCTGCCGCTGCCCACCATCCACCGGCTGATGCGCACGCTGGTCGCCTGCGGCTATGTACGCCAGCAGCCCAACCGGCGGTACGCGCTCGGGCCCCGGCTGATCCGACTGGGTGAGTCGGCGTCCCGGCTGCTCGGCACGTGGGCCCGCCCCTACCTCGCCCGGCTGGTCGAGGAGACCGGCGAGACGGCGAACATGGCGCTGCTCGACGGCGACGAGATCGTGTACGTGGCGCAGGTGCCGTCCAAGCACTCCATGCGGATGTTCACCGAGGTGGGGCGGCGGGTGCTGCCGCACTCCACGGGGGTCGGCAAGGCGCTGCTCGCCGGGTTCCCGCCGGAGGAGGTACGGGCGCTGCTGGCGCGGACCGGGATGCCTGCGGCGACGGAGAAGACGATCACCACGGCGGACGGGTTTCTCGCGGCGCTGGAGGAGGTGCGGCGGGTGGGGTACGCCGTGGACGACAACGAGCAGGAGATCGGGGTGCGGTGTGTGGCGGTGTCGGTGCCGGGGGCGCCGACTGCGGCGGCGATCTCTATTTCCGGGCCTGCGGGGCGGGTCACTGACGTGGTCACCGAGCGGATCGTGCCGGTGCTTCAGGGGGTTGCCGTGGAGTTGTCGGAGGCCTTGGACAGTTCGGGGGCGTGAGGGGCGCGACGGGGGGGGTGGGGGGTCGGGGGGTATTGGCGGGTGCGGGTCGTGGTCGCTTTTCGCGCAGTTCCCCGCGCCCCTGAGAGTCGTTGTCGGGTGCGGGTCGTGGTCGCTCCTCGCGCAGTTCCCCGCGCCCCTGAAAGGCACCTCGCCGCGCCCCCGAATTACCAGAACAGGCCCACTCGATCGCTAGAACCGCTCCACCGCTCTTCTCATCTGGTCCAAGCCCCTCGACAACGCGCTCACCGAGCCGATCGACGCGGTGATGAGGAGGAGGGAGTTGCGTAGGTGTGGGGGGTCTGGAAGGGCGTCGGTGAGGGTGGCGGCGAGGGACGCGAGTTCGTGCTCGGCGATGGGGCGGTCCGGGAAGTCCGCCGGGTGGGCGGCTAATTCGCGGCGCAAGCGGGCGACCGCCGTGCACAGTTCCGCCATCCTCGGATCGTCGCCACTGTCCGTCGCGGGCCGGTGGCCCAAGCTGTTGAACACAGTTCTCCCCCTGCGCACCCTCCGGCGCGCGGTCCCTTCGTGTTCCCGCCCTGTCGTCCGCCCCAGGTGGTCGGCACCGGCGGACGCGGGTCAGTAAACGCCACCCGGCGCGGCGCGCGCCACCACGCGGGCCTAAATTCAGTCCGCCGTGCGCGCCCCCGGCGCACCGCGGAACCCGGGGTTGACTCCGCCGGGCCAGTGGGTCGGGTAAGCAGGAGTCATGACGGATCAGGAAGACGCCGCCGCCCCGGTCGCCGGGCTGTTGCTGGCCGCCGGGGGCGGGCGGCGGCTCGGCGGGCGACCCAAGGCGCTGCTGGTGCACCGGGGGCGACCCCTGGTGGAACACGCCGTGGAGGTGCTGCGTACGGCCGGATGCGCGCGGGTGCATGTGGTGCTGGGGGCCGCCGCGGACACCGTGCGGGAGCGGGCCCGGTTGGACGGGTGCGCGGTCGTGGAGAACCCGGACTGGGCCGAGGGCATGGGCTCGTCGCTGCGGGTCGGGCTGGCCTCGCTGGCGGGGACCGGGGCCCGCGCCGCCCTGGTGTCGCTGGTGGACCAGCCCGGCATCGGCGCGGCGGCGGCCGGGCGGGTGCTGGCGGCGTACACCGGCGAGGACTCCCTCGCGTCGGCCGCCTACGACGGCGTACGGGGGCATCCGGTGCTGCTGGGGGCCGCGCACTGGGCCGGGGTCGCGGCGAGCGCGGGCGGGGACCGGGGGGCGCGGGCGTATCTGCGGGCGCACGAGGACGGGATCACGCTGGTGGAGTGCGGGGACGTGGCCCGTGCGGACGACATCGACACCGAGGCCGACCTGCGCCACCTTGAGTGAACGCGATGGCACCCTGCGCCATCTTGGCTTGAACCCGTGAATCTCGATATCGACAGACCGTTGAACTTCCACCATGAGGAAACTAGTATCCACTGTTCAGAAGCGCTCGGGGTGTCCCCCCGAACGCCGGTCGCCCTTTTTGCACGCATTGGCACGCGCTGGCACGCGGTGCCAGTGGTGTGCGGCGGCATCGCACCATGGTTCGCCGAAGCAGCTCGCCGAAGGAAGTGACAGCACATGTCCGCACCAGCGCCGTCCTCGCTGGCCGTCGTCGACGCCGAGCCCCTGCCCCGGCAGGAGGAGGTCCTCACCGACGCGGCACTCGCCTTCGTGGCCGAGCTGCACCGCCGGTTCACGCCCCGGCGTGATGAACTCCTCGCCCGCCGGGCGGAGCGCCGCGCCGAGATCGCCCGCACCTCCACCCTCGACTTCCTGCCGGAGACCGCCGCGATCCGCGCGGACGACTCCTGGCGGGTGGCGCCCTCCCCGGCCGCGCTGAACGACCGCAGGGTGGAGATCACCGGCCCCACCGACCGCAAGATGACCATCAACGCCCTCAACTCCGGCGCCCGGATCTGGCTCGCCGACTTCGAGGACGCCTCCGCGCCCACCTGGGAGAACGTGATCCTCGGCCAGCTCAACCTGGCCGACGCCTACACCCGGAACATCGACTTCACGGACGCCGCCTCGGGCAAGTCGTACGCGCTCAAGGCGGACGAGGAGCTGGCCACCGTCGTGATGCGCCCACGGGGCTGGCATCTGAGCGAGCGTCATCTCGTCGACGCGGACGGCACACCCGTGCCCGGCGCGCTGGTCGACTTCGGGCTGTACTTCTTCCACAACGCCCAGCGCCTCATCGACCTCGGCAAGGGCCCCTACTTCTACCTCCCGAAGACCGAGTCCCACCTGGAGGCGCGCCTCTGGAACGAGGTGTTCGTCTTCGCGCAGGACTATGTGGGCATCCCGCAGGGCACGGTCCGCGCCACCGTCCTCATCGAGACCATCACCGCCGCCTACGAGATGGACGAGATCCTCTACGAGCTGCGCGACCACGCCTCCGGACTGAACGCCGGCCGGTGGGACTACCTCTTCTCGATCATCAAGAACTTCCGTGACGGCGGCGAGAAGTTCGTCCTCCCGGACCGCAACGCGGTCACGATGACCGCCCCGTTCATGCGGGCGTACACCGAACTCCTGGTCCGCACCTGTCACAAGCGCGGGGCGCACGCGATCGGCGGCATGGCCGCGTTCATCCCGTCCCGGCGCGACCCCGAGGTCAACAAGGTGGCGTTCGAGAAGGTCAGGGCCGACAAGGACCGGGAGGCCGGGGACGGCTTCGACGGCTCCTGGGTCGCCCACCCCGACCTGGTGCCGATCGCGCTGGCGTCCTTCGACAAGGTCCTCGGGGACCGCCCGAACCAGAAGGACCGGCTGCGCGAGGACGTCGACGTCCGGGCCGCCGACCTGATCGCCGTCGACTCCCTGGAGGCCAAGCCCACGTACGCGGGGCTGGTCAACGCGGTGCAGGTGGGCATCCGGTACATCGAGGCATGGCTGCGCGGGCTCGGCGCGGTCGCCATCTTCAACCTGATGGAGGACGCGGCCACCGCCGAGATCTCCCGCTCCCAGATCTGGCAGTGGACCAACGCCGGGGTCATCCTCGACAACGGGGAGCGGGTCACCGCGGAGCTGGCCCGCAAGGTCGCCGCGGAGGACCTGGCGGAGATCCACGCGGAGATCGGCGAGGAGGCGTTCACCGCCGGGCACTGGCAGCAGGCGCACGACCTGCTGCTGTCGGTGTCGCTGGACGCCGACTACGCCGACTTCCTGACCCTCCCGGCGTACGAGCAGCTCAAGGGCTGAGCCGACGTCAGCTCTCGCCGGTACGGTCCGTGTGGCCCAGGGTGCGTCCCGGGGCCACCCGGTCGCGGACCAGCCGCTTGACCGCCGTGGGCTCGGGGAACCCCTGCTCACGGCGGTCCCACACCACCTCGCCGTCCACCCGCACCACGAACACCCCGCCGGTGCCGGGCTTCAGCGCCAGCTCGGTCAGCTCGGCCTCGAAGGTGGTGAGCAGTTCCTGCGCCAGCCAGGCCGCGCGCGGCAGCCACCGGCACTGGGTGCAGTACTCGATCTGAACGACGCTCATCCCAGATGCACCGACCCGTCCTGTTCCACCGCTGGCTTGCCATGCAGATCGGGGACCTCCCGCAGCCACGCCGGGCGCCCCCGCCGGGTCTTCGCCGCCCGGCGCGCCTCCTCCGCGGCGATCTCCGCGCGGCTCGGGAACCCGGTCGGCAGCCACCCGGCCGACACCCGCGCCCGCGCCAGCAGAAAGTCCACGTACGCCGCGCGCACCGCGTCCGGTGTGCCGAACCCCGCCTCACCGGCCAGCCAGTCGTCGGGCACCTCGCCGACGATCCCGCGCAGCAGCTCCTCCGTCACCCGGGGCGCCAGCTCGGCGTCGGCGGCCGTCATGTCCGGCGCGTAGCGGCCGAGGGCGTGGTGGCGGAAGTCGTAGCGCCGGGCCGGGTCGGTGCCCTCCCAGCGGTGGTGGAAGACCAGGGCCGCGCCATGGTCGATCAGCCACAGCCGGGGCGGCACGGTCCCCAGGGTCGGCCAGACCATCAGGTTGGAGCTGTGGATCGTCCGGTCCACATTCACGGTGAGCGCGTCCAGCCAGACGATCCGCCCCGCCTCCAGGGGATCGACGGGGAACTCCTCGGCGACCTCCGGGCTGAAGTCCCGGGCGCCCGGCAGATAGTCCATGCCGAGGTTGATCCCCGCGCTGGCCTCATGCAGCCGCCGCACCTCGGTGTGCGGTTCATGGGCGGCGATGGCCGGGTCGAAGCGCACCAGCACCAGTTCCGGGAACCGCAGCCCGAGCGCCCGCGCCAGCTCCCCGACGATCACCTCGGCGACCAGCGCCTTGCGGCCCTGCGCGGAGCCGGTGAATTTGACGACGTACGTTCCGAGGTCGTCGGCCTCCATGACTCCCGGGACGGAGCCGCCGGAGCGCAAGGGCTCCAGGTAGCGGGTGGCGGTGACTTCTCTGAGCACCTGATCAGGTTATACGGGGGTCGGTGAGGGCGGCTTCCGGCCGCAGCGGGTTCGGCAGCGGCCGGTACCGCGCGTCCGCGCCGTCCGCGTCCGTCCAGCGCAGCAGCAGGTTGGTCTTGCCCGGCAGGGTCTCCGCGGTGAGCAGCGCGGGGATCTCCGGGAGGGCGTGGCGGGACAGCTCGCGGCGGGCGGCGGGCCAGGGGTCCAGGGCGGGGTGCTGTTCGGCGAGGGCCGCGGCGATCTCCACCAGGTGGTTCACCACCAGGCAGTACACCAGCCGCTCCCATCCGGCGGCCCGTCCCACGTCCTCGACCAGTTTCACGCCCTCCGCGTCCCGGTACAGCGCCCGCACCGGTGTGCCGTCCGCCGCGCACACGACGAGGGCGTTCTGGAGGTGGGCCTCGACCACCACACCGCGGTCCGCGAAGGCGGCCAGGACCGGGGGCACCACCGCGGCGAGGTACGCCTCCCACCAGCGCGCGGGGTCGGTCGCGGCGGCCAGCGGGGAGCCGGGGAAGCCCTCCGTCAGCGCGGCGGCGAGATACGGCGTGGTGCCCGGCGCCAGGTGCGGGCGCAGCCCCTGGCGGCTGAGCACCGCGAGTTCCTCGAAGGCGAAGGCAGCCGTCCGGTACCCCTGGTCGCCGAGCCAGCCTCCGCCCCCGCCGCCGGGCGCGCCCTGCGCGGCGAACGCGGCCGTCGCCGCCGTGTCCGTCCGGCGGAGTCTCAGCAGGTCGTGGCGCCACAGCCGGCGGATGTCGTTGGTGATCCGGACGTCCAGGCTGAACTTGAGGAAGAGGTCCGCGTCGGGCGCGTACACCGTGCGGATCGCCGCCGTCGGCCAGACGTCGGCCGGGGTCGCGCCGAGCCGGATCAGCCGACCGTCGGCGAACGCGGCGGCGAGCCGGTCGCCGAGCAGGGCGAGCTGCCAGGGGTGGGCGGGCAGCAGCCGGTATCCGGGCGGGGCGGTGCCGAGCGCGTCCAGCGCGGACGTGTCGCCGTCCTCCACCACCGTGTCGGCGCGCAGCCCGAGCAGGGTGAGCGGGAAGCGGGCGTACGCCTCCGGCGCGTACGGCAGCCAGGCGGCGACCGGACCGCCGCCGCGTGCCTTCGGCGCGGGGTGGTGGGGGTGGCCGGTGAGCAGGGACTGCTCGGAGAGGAGGTACGGGTCGGCGGGCGGCTCGGTGTCCGCACGGGCGGCCAGCAGCGCCGCCACCACGTCCCGGCTGTCCCGCATCTCGCCGGGCAGCTCGGCGTTGGTCCGGCCGGTGTGCCGGGTCAGCTCCTCGGCGACGACCTCGACCAGGGCGGTGTGGGTGAGCGGCTGCCAGTGGCCTCCGGCCGTGCGCAGCTCCGGGTCGGCGGGGCGCCGGGTGCCACGGACACGCAGGAGGCGGCCGGTGCCGAGCAGGCGGTAGGTGGGGCGCGGGTCCCCCGGCGCCTGCCCTGGCACGCTCCCCGGCGTCTCCCCCGACACCCGGCCTGGCGCACTCCCCGGCGCCTCCACTCGCTCCGCCGCCTCCCGCAGCAGACAGTTCAGCAGCGGCGCGGCGGCGCGGGCGTCGGCCTCCCCCGCGAGACGGGCGGCGGCGGCGGACGCGGCGCCGCCGGTCCGGGGGCCGGTGGACGGGGGGATGAGATCCACGGGTTCTACTCGTTCCCTACGGTTCTTACGGTTCGTGCGGTCGGAGACGATCAGTATCCCTCCGTACCCTCGCGCCCCCCATCAGCACCACCGCCCCGAGCCGCCCCGCCCCATCAACACCACCGCCCCCGAATCCCCCCCTCCCCACCCGCACCACCACCCCCGCACCGCCCCGTCCCCACCCGCACCACCGGAGGTAGACCCCCCGTGTACCCACCCTCAGCAGCCGTCACCGAGGTCGCCGGTGAGCTGGCCGCCCTGCGGCCCGGACTCGTCCCCGGGTTCTCGGCGGCGCTGCCCGGCGCCCGTGTCGCCGTGCTGACCCGGCTGTGGCGTGCCCTGGCCCATGAGCCGCTGCCCTGGGTCGAGCGCCGTGAGCCGTCCGGCGACGGTGTCACCCTGCGGCTGCGCGACGGGCGCGCGCTGTACGGCCCCGCCGCCGACCCGTACGCGACCCACGCCTACGCCACCACCGTGGAGCTGGACGGCCGTCCGTACGACGACCCGGCCCGGCTGCTGGCCGCGCTCGGTGTCCCGCACGGCGACGGGTTCGCCGCCGAGCTGGCGCACAGCACGGCCTCGCTGGCACTGTCCCGGGCCGCGCAGTCCGAGCACCCGGACACGGCCCCGGCGCACGACTGGGAGTGGGAGCAGCGGGTCGTCGACGGGCATCCGTACCACCCCAACTGCCGGGCCCGACCCGGTTTCTCGGTCGCGGAGCAGTTCGGGTACGGTCCCGAGCACCGCCCGCTGGTCCGGCTGGGACTGGTGCCGGTCCCGGCGTCCGCGGCGCTGGTGTCGGGCACCTGGCCGGACGCGCTCCGGGACGGAAGCCGTCTCCTGGTGCCGGTGCACCCCTGGCAGGCGGCCCATGTCCTCAAGCGCCGCTACGACGAGCAGCGTCCGGCGCATCCGCTGATGTCCTTGCGGACGCTCGCCCTGCCGACCGGGCCGCACGTCAAGACCGCGCTGAGCGCCCGGCTCACCTCCTCCGTGCGGGACATCTCCGTGCCGTCGGTGACCTCGTCCGCGGCCCTGTCGGCGTTCGCGGAGCGGCTCGCGGCCCGTACGGACGGGCTGCTGCACACCACGCGCACCCTGGGCGCGGTCACCGACGGCACGCCCGAACTGGCGGCGGTACTGCGGGAGTCGCCGCAGGTGTACGCAGGGCAGGGCGAGCGGGTGGTGCCGGTGGCGGCGCTGCCGCTCACGGGGCTGCCGGACGCGCCGGGCTGGCTGGTGGGGTTCGCGCGGCTGGCGCTGACGGTCGGGCTGCGGCTGCTGGAACTGGGCGTGGCGATGGAGGCGCACGGCCAGAATCTGCTGGTGGTGCTGGACGCGCAGGATGTGCCGGTGCGACTGGTGTACCGGGATCTCGCGGACATCCGGGTGAGTCCGGCGCGGCTGGCCCGGCACGGCATCGAGGTCCCGGAGCTGCCGGAGCTGCCCGCCCGCATCCTGACGGACGACGAGGACACCTTGCGGCGGAAGCTGTTCGGTTCGCTGGTGGCGGGGACGCTGGCCGCGACGGCGGGTTCGGGAGCCGCGCTGGGGGCGGTTCTGGACACCGTCGTCGACGATCTGCCCCGTACGCCGGACTCCGCCGCGCTGCGCGAAGGTCCGCTGCCCGCGAAGGCGTTGACGCTGATGCGGCTGACACCGGACCGAAAGGGAGATCTGTGGGCGGAGTTGCCCAATCCACTCAAGTGACGGAACGGACTCTCATGACGGTCCGCCACTCATGACGGACCGTCATATCCAGTCCCCCGTACGCCCCTTGACGCGCCCCCGGATGCCCTTCACCTCACTCCATCCGCGTTCTTGACCCGGAGTTTTGGAGCCGGACACCCACGCTCAATAGGATCCGCCGATGATCACAAGTAAACGGCGGGCGGCAGGCGTGGGTGTCCTGTTCGCCGCGCTGGCGGCCGGGCTCACGTTCCCGTCCACGGCGCTCGCCGACGAGACCACGGCCGCGGCGCCCAAGGTCAATCTGGTGCTGGACGTGAGCGGCTCCATGCGGGAGCGGGACATCGACGGACAGTCCCGGATGGCCGCCGCCAAGCAGGCGTTCAACGAGGTGCTGGACGCAACCCCCGAGGATGTCCAGTTGGGCATCCGGACACTGGGCGCGGACTATCCGGGCGACGACCAGAAGCGGGGCTGCGAGGACACCGCGCAGCTGTACCCGGTGGGCCCGCTGGACCGTACCGAGGCGAAGACGGCGGTGGCGACGCTGGCGCCCACCGGCTGGACGCCGATCGGCCCGGCGCTGATGGCCGCCGCCGGTGATCTCGACGGCGGCACCGGCTCCAAGCGGATCGTGCTGATCAGCGACGGCGAGGACACCTGCGCCCCGCTGGACCCGTGCGAGGTGGCCCGGGAGATCGCGGCGAAGGGCATCGGCCTGACCATCGACACCCTCGGCCTGGTGCCGAACACCAAGATGCGCCAGCAGCTCAGCTGTATCGCGGAGGCGACGGGCGGCACGTACACCTCGATCGAGCACACCGATGAGCTGACCGACCGGGTCAATCAGCTGGTGGACCGGGCCGCCGACCCGGTGGTCGTGCCGGTGGCGGTGGAGGGCGCCGACCGGTGCGCGCGGGCGCCCGCGCTGAAGTCGGGGCTGTACACGGACCGTCAGGAGTTCGGCCAGGCCCGCTGGTACCAGGTGGAGGTGGCGCCGGGCCAGGAGGTGCGCGCCGCGGTGAGTGTCGCGGCGGACCGGGCGGTGGCCCCGCACTACGGGGTGCTGCTGCGGGCGGTGACGGTCTCCGGCCGGGAGATCGTGCGCGGTGAGGCGGCGGGCACCGGCCGTACGGATGTGATCTCGACGGGGCTGCGCTATCCGAAGGCGGAGGCGGACGACGAGGACGCCCCGGCGGAGACGGTCTGTCTCCAGGTGACCAACTCGTTCGCGGCGGCCTCCGGGGTGAAGACCACGCCCGGTCTGCCGCTGGAGCTGACGGTGGACGTGGTGGACGGGCCGTCGCCCGCCGCCGATGTGGCCGCGTTCGGCCTGGGGCGCGGCTGGTGGCTGCTGGGCGCGCTGGTGCTGACCGGTTTCGTCGCGGGTCTGCTGTGGGGCTGGGTGTCCCGCTGGCGGGTCGCGGTCTGGAGGACCAGCTGATGCGCGCACGGAAGCAGACACGGAAACGGGCGGGGACAGGGACACGGATGCGGATCACACGAGCCGGGGCGGGCGCGCTGCTCGCCCTGGGCCTGGCGGCGGGCCCGGCGGCGGCCGACACCACTCCCGCCGCGACTCCGTCCGCCGAGGACTCCGGCGGCCCCACGGAGGCGGGGACGTCGTTCCGTACGGCGACCGAGCTGGAGCAGGGCCGGCCGGGTACGGCGGGCGCGTCCGCCGGTGACTACCTGTACTGGTCCTTCCCGGCCGACTCGGGCCAGCGCCCGACCGTCAAGGCGACGGTGGAGCTGCCCGAGTCCCATGCCGCGCAGACCTGGCAGATCGATGTGTACGACGGTCTGCGGCGCCGCCAGGCGTGCCAGTACGGGGCGCAGACCCGGACGGCGGCGGCGGGAGCGGCCTCCGTGGAGCTGGCGTGCACGCTGCGCACGGTCCGGGCGTGGTCCGAGCCGTGGGCGAACGACCCGCTGCCGGGCACGTACTACGTCCGGCTGACCGCGCCGGGGCTGCCGACGGCCGACCTCGGGCTGCCGGTCCGTACCGAGGTGCGGGTGGACGCGAAGCACATCGGTGGCCCGGCGGCGGTGGACGGTTCGCTGGCGGAGCCGCTGGTGCCGGGCGTGGCGGTGACGGCCGCCCAGGACGCCGACGACGACTCGGCGTCGTCGGCGGTGCTGTCGGCGATCGAGCCGGAGGACGGCTGGGCGTCGGGCTGGTGGTCGGACCGCTGGGTGTGGACGGCGATCGGCGGCGCGCTGGCGGCGCTGGCCGGGATCGGCGGCTACGCCCTGACCCGGGGTGCGGGACGGCCGCCGCGCGCCTGACCGATCCGAGAAGGCCCGCCCGTGGTGCGGGCCTTCTCGCGTACCCGGCGTCTCTCACGCCTCCCGGAGCGCCTTGGCAAGCGTGCTGTCCCCGCTCACGGAGACCCGTCCGTCGCGTACGGCGTCGGTGAGGGTGACGAGCCCTCGGGCGAGGGCGGTCCCGGTGTCCCGGTCGAACTCCAGCCGGGCGGCGGGCTGCTCACCGGACGCGCTCCCGTCCCCGTCGCCGTACAAGGGCCCGGCGTCCGCGCCGCCGCCCACGCGCACATGGAAGTCGCCCTCCTCGGTGCGTACCTGGACGAGCCCCTCACCCTCCCGCCCCGCCAGGGCCCGCAGCAGGGGCAGGGCGAGCCAGTGGGCGCGCAGGGCGTCGGTCGGCCGCCGGTCGCCGAGTTCGTCCTCGCCCCACTCCCCCAGCGCTTGCAGCACCGGGAGCAACCGGGCGCCGCGCGGGGTGAGTTCGTAGACGAAGGCGGCTGCGGGCGGGGGGAGTCGGCGGCGGGTGGTGAGTCCGTCGCGTTCCATGTCCTTGAGCCGGGAGGCGAGGACGTCGGTGCTCACACCGGGGAGGTCCGCGTGCAGATCCGTGTAGCGGCGCGGACCGGCGAGGAGTTCCCGGACGATCAGCAGAGTCCAGCGGTCGCCGACGACATCGAGCGCGCGGGCTGCGGAACAGTACTGGTCGTAGCTTCGGCGTGGTGACATGCGACGCAGTCTAGACATGTTGTTGGACTTTCCAAGCTGCCACTTGGTAAAACCAAGCATCACTAGTCAGCGGAGGAGCGTCGCATGGAGTTCCGGCAGTCGAGCAAGCTGAGCGAGGTCTGTTACGAGATCCGCGGCCCGGTGATAGAGCACGCGAACGCGCTGGAGGAGGCGGGTCACAGCGTGCTGCGCCTGAACACCGGGAACCCGGCGCTGTTCGGCTTCGAGGCGCCGGAGGAGATCGTCCAGGACATGATCCGGATGCTGCCGCAGGCGCACGGCTACACCGACTCGCGCGGAGTCCTCTCGGCCCGCCGCGCGGTGGCCCAGCGCTATCAGACACTCGGTCTCGAGGTGGACGTGGACGACGTCTTCCTCGGGAACGGCGTGTCGGAGCTGGTGTCGATGGCCGTGCAGGCGCTGCTGGAGGACGGCGACGAGGTACTGATCCCGGCGCCGGACTTCCCGCTGTGGACGGCGGTGACCACGCTCGCCGGAGGCAGGGCGGTGCACTACCTCTGCGACGAACAGGCCGACTGGTACCCCGATCTGGACGACATGGCGGCGAAGATCACCGACCGCACCAAGGCGGTGGTGCTGATCAACCCGAACAACCCGACGGGCGCGGTGTATCCGAAGGAGATCGTGGAGGGCGTCCTCGACCTGGCCCGCCGCCACGGTCTGATGGTGTTCGCCGACGAGATCTACGACCAGATCCTGTACGACGACGCCGTGCACCACTCGGCCGCCGCACTGGCCCCCGACCTGGTGGTCCTCACCTTCTGCGGCCTCTCCAAGACATACCGGGTGGCGGGTTTCCGCTCGGGCTGGCTGGTGGTGACCGGTCCGCGCCAGCACGCCCGGGACTATCTGGAGGGCCTGACCATGCTGGCCTCCATGCGGCTGTGCGCCAACGCGCCCGCGCAGTACGCGATCCAGGCGGCGCTGGGCGGCCGTCAGTCCATCCGGGACCTGACCGCGCCCGGCGGGCGCCTGCACGAACAGCGGGACGTGGCATGGGAGCGCCTCAACGACATCCCGGGCGTGTCGTGCGTCAAGCCCAAGGGGGCGCTCTACGCGTTCCCGCGCCTCGATCCCAAGGTCCACAAGATCCATGACGACGAGCGTTTCGTCCTGGACCTGCTGCTCCGGGAGAAGATCCAGGTCGTACAGGGCACGGGCTTCAACTGGCCGTCCCCGGACCACTTCCGGATCCTGACGCTGCCGCACGCGGACGACCTGGAGGCGGCGATCGGAAGGATCGGCCGTTTCCTGAGCGGCTACCGGCAGGACTAGAAACCTTGTGGGGGCTGGTGGTCGCGCCTAGGGTCCGCTCATGCGGGATGAGATCACGGCGAGGGTCGGCCACGAGTTCTACTCCTTCGACGGCCGGATACTGGAACTCTTCGGCCGTGAGTACTCCTGGCGCTTCCACATACGGCACATGTACATGATCGTGA
The DNA here is from genome assembly GCF_040652095.1 of Streptomyces sp. NPDC048290. Classification (NCBI taxonomy): domain Bacteria; kingdom Bacillati; phylum Actinomycetota; class Actinomycetes; order Kitasatosporales; family Streptomycetaceae; genus Streptomyces; species Streptomyces sp. NPDC048290. Next base: position 83,503 of record NZ_JBEZLM010000031.1, on the reverse strand, counting down.
CGGAGCCGGACCGGAAGGGGCGGCGGGAGGTGACCCTCGGCCACGGCACTCCGGAGAACCGGGGGGCGAGCCTCACCTGGCGCCCCACGGCGGCGGAGTGGGAGCAGTCCCCCGACCTCGCGGCGCTGCTGGACGCGGTACGGGCGGCCCTGGACGCGCCGCCGGGCCGCTAGCCCTAGCTAGTCGACTCTCACCACATACTTCCCCCGTACCCCGCCCGCCTCCAGCGCGCGGTAGGCCGCCGCCGTCTCCGCCAGCGGGAAGACGGTGTCCACCGCCGGGCGCAGTGACCCGTCCTCGACGAGGCGGGCGAGTTCGTCGAAGAGCGCGCGGCCGGGGTTGCCGCTGAAGAAGCGGACCCGGGCGCGGCCGTGGACCGTGCTGGCGAGGACGGAGCCCAGCCAGGCGGCGGGCCGGGCGGTGTCGACCGCGACGGTGACCATGCGCCCGCCGGGCGCCAGCAGCCGCCGGTAGGCGGACAGTTCGGTGCCCACGGTGTCGAGGACGACGTCGAAGCGGCCGAGGTCAGCGGGGGTTGTGGTGCGGTGGTCGACGGCGTGGTCGGCGCCGAGTCCGCGGACGAAGTCGAGGTTGGTGGCGCGGGCGAGGGCGGTGACCTCGGCGCCGTACGCCCGGCCGAGTTGGACGGCGGCGTGGCCGACGCCGCCCGCGCCGCCCCGGACGAGGAGCCGTTCGCCGGGGCGCAGGGCGGCCTTGTCGCGCAGGGCGGTGACGGCGGTGGTGCCGGTGGCGGGCAGCGCGGCGGCGGCCACGAGGTCGAGCCCGTCCGGCACCCGGCCGAGCCGTTCCGGCCGTACGGCCACGTACTCGGCGGCGGTGCGGAAGCCGGAGCGGCCTACGACGCCCCAGACCCGGTCACCGACGGTGACGCCGGTCGTGCCGGGGCCGAGGGCGGCGATCTCGCCGGTGAAGTCGACGCCGACGCGCTGCGGGAAGGTGCGGCCGGTGAGGAGCCGGGCACGGCCGGAGCGGACGGTCGACTCACCGCCGTTGGCGCTGAACGCGCGGACCCGGACGAGGACTTCGCCGGGCGCCGGTTCGGGACGGGGGACGCGGCCGACGTAGAGGACGTCGGGGCCGCCGAAGCGGTCGAAGAGTACGGCGCGCATGGTGGGGGTTCGGGTGGGGGCGGTCATGGTGCTCACCTCGGTGGGAGGGGTGGGTGGTCGGGGTCGCCGCCGAGCGTAGGGTCGTAAGTGGACGGGATCGTCCGTTTGTGGCGGAGGTGAGAGACAGTGGTGGGTGATTCCTCTCGGTTGGCGGGTGGGGACGGGTTGCGGGCGGACGCCCGGCGCAATCGGGAGCGGGTGCTCGCCGCCGCCCGCGCGGTCTTCGCCGAGCACGGCATCGACGCGCCGATGGCGACGGTGGCCCGGCGGGCGGGGGTGGGCGTGGCGACGCTGTACCGGCGCTTCCCGACCCGGGACGACCTGGTGCGGGCGGCGTTCGAGGAGCAGATGGACCACTGCGCCCGCGCGCTCACCGAGGCACTGGCCGACCCCGATCCCTGGCGGGGCTTCACGCGGCTGGTGGAGACCGTGTGCGCGGTCCAGCGGGAGGAACGGGGCTTCCCGGCGGCGTTCCTGACCGCGTTCCCGGGCGGCGCGGACGCGCACGGCCGGGTGCGGGAGCGGGCCGAGCGGGATGTGGTGGCGCTGATCCGGCGGGCGCAGGCGGCGGGGGCGCTGCGGGCCGACTTCCATCCGTCCGATCTGGTCGTGGCCCTGGTGTCGCACTGCGGCCTGGTGGCCGCGCTGCCGGGGGACGTCGGGGCGTCCCGGCGGCTGGTGGCGTATCTGCTCCAGTCGTTCCGCGCGGGGACACCGGGGCGGCTGCCGCCGCCGAGCGGGGTGTCGCTGCGGGACGTTCCACTTGCGGCAACCGGCGGGTCTACAGCTGAAAGTGGCTCAGGAGCCGGTCGAAGGCGGCGCGGGTGAGACCGGCTATGACTCCGCCGAGGACGACACGGAGGACGGTGGACCGGTGAGGGTGGTCGCTCTCGGCCGGGTCCGGGACGGTGTGGGGTTCCTGAAGGGTCTCGGGGTGCGCCTCCTGGCGGATCTTCATGGCGGATTTCCTTTCTCGTAGGGCGAGCGTGACCCTCTCTGTGTAACGCCCGGTCATGCCCCGTTCCGTGATCTTTGGACGAATCCGAACGGCCGTCACGGCACCCTGGCCGGACCGGGCGGGGGGTGCGATGGTGGGCGGCGGGCGATGCCTGGTGGGACGTCACGCCGATCCCTGGGGGGAAGATGCCGACCGCTGGAGAGATCGCTGCGGCACTGCGGTTCACCGGTGAGTTCGAGCGGTTACGCAAACGCGCCGGGAATCCCTCGTACGACGAATTCGAGCGGCTGGTTCCGCACATTCCGCGCAGTACGCTGCACAACGCGCTCAGCGGTACACGGAAGAGTCTCGCGGACTGGCCGCTCTTCCGTCCGCTGCTCCTGCGGTGTATCGAGCTGGCGCGGAACAGCGGGGTCATGGATTCCGGGACCGAGGCCGAGTGGCTGGAGTTCTGGAAGGCGGCCACGGACGGGCGGATCATTCCGTCCCCGCTGGAATCCGCCGCCGTGCGGGAGAAGTTCCGCAGGGAGCAGGAACGGGCGAGGGCGCTCGGTGGCTCGGGGGTGTTCAAGACGCTTGAGGCGCTCTACCCCGGCTATCCACTGGTCGACTTGTGGGGGGTCAAGCATCCGATCGCGGAGTTCCCCGCGCCGCCGGGTCAGTGGGACGACACGGAGGCGGCGGCGGGCGAGATCCTGGACCGCCGGGTTCCGGCGGAGGACGCGTACGCCGACGATTTCGACCCGGGGATCGGACGGGCCGCGTTCTTCCGCTACGTCGACCGGTATCGCTCGGCGAGCGCGGAGGACCGTCGGCGGTTCTTTCCCGGGGTGACGTACGCGCTGCGCAGGATGACGAGGGACCCGCTCGGTGCCGTCACCCTCGACTGTTCCATGGGGCGCTACTTCACCTCGCTCGCCACATCGGAGGATCTCGACTCGGAGCTGATGGAATCGCTGGTCGCGGACCCGGAGAGAGCCGTGCCGCTGGGTGAACTCCCCCGCCGTTCCTGGCTCCATGAGCAGGTGGGCGATCCCCTTCTGGACGGTCGGCACCGGGACGCGGCGATCTCCCATGCGACGGTGGTGCTGACGGCCACGGGGGATGGCGGGTACGACATTCTGCTGCCGGAGCGGTCGCGTGATGTGGCCACGCACGCCAATTTCAATCATGTGGCGCCGTCCGGGATTTTCGCGCCCTATGACGAGACATCGCCGTCGCCGCTTGAGGAGTATTCCGTGCGGCGCAATTTCTTCCGCGAGTGGACCGAGGAGTTGTTCGCGGCGGAGGAGCATGAGCATCCACAGTATTCCGTGGTGATTCCCGATCCCGAGGACGAGCCCGAGATCACCCGGCTCAAGGATCTGCTGCGGAGTGGGCGTGGGCGGCTCAAATACACGGGGGTTTCCTACAATCTGCTCACCCTGCGCCCCGAGATCTGTATGGCGCTCATCGTCGGGGACCGGGCCTGGTTCCGGGAGGAGGACCGGATCGCCCGGGAGATGGGGCGCCGGTTCGAATGGGGCTGGGAGTACGAGCGGAAGGTGTGGGAGGGCACGAGGGCCCACGGGAAACCCGGACAGTTGCGGCTGCGCCTCGACTCCGACCTTCAGCCGACGGGCGGCACGCAACTGACGCCGAGTTTTCTGATTCCGAATGCCGCCGCCGCGATTTCACTGGCCGTGAGGATGCTGCGGCTACAGCTTCAGGGCGACCTCGCACCAGACGGTCTTGGTGTAGGGGTCTCCCCCGGCGGTCCCCCAGTGGGTGGCGAGTGACTCCACGAGGAGCAGACCGCGACCGGATTCGGCGTCCGGGTCGACCGGGGGGAGGCGACCGGGGGTGGGTGGCCGGCGTTCGGGTCGGGCGTCGGTGACCTCGATCCGCAGGGCGGGGTCCTCGGGGTAGAGGGTGAGTTTCAGCCGGAACTCGCGCCCGCGCAGCCGTCCGTGGAGAGCGGCGTTGGTGGCGAGTTCGGCGACGAGCAGGGCGGTGGTGTGACTGGCGTCGCTGTCGGGGGGCCAGCCCCATTCGTGCAGTTTCCCGATGGCACAGTGCCGGGCGAATCTAGCGCCGGTGGGGGTTGCGGGGAGGCGGATTCCGTAGTTCATGTCACTCAGAGTGGTCAGACGTCCCTATGGTGGCCAGTAACGGTGCCCGTACACAGCGTCACTGTCCGGGTCCCAACAGTGGTCTGGCCGGACGGTCAGGCGTTACACAGTGCGGTACAGGCAAGTTGGCGCTCGGAGGGGTTGGACCATGAGTGACAAGACCGCAGTATCGAAAGCCACCGATGACGAAGAGTCCATGGCGGTACTCCGGACGATCGGGCGGTTCATCAAGTCGTTCCGAGAGCGGAGCGGACTCACACAGGCGGAGTTGGGCAAAGCGGTCGGGTACAGCGAGGAACAGGTGTCGTCCATCGAGCGAGGCAAGCGTGCTCCGAGCGCGGCGTTCCTGATCGAAGCGGACCGGGTGTTAGCGGCGGACGGGCTGATCGCACGGCTGCAAGAGGAGGTGGAGCAGGTTGAGTACCCTCAGACGCTTCGGCATCTGACCAGGTACGAGGCGGACACGGTCGAGTCCTGCGCCTACACCAACAGTGTCGTTCATGGCCTGTTGCAGACTCCGGAGTACACCAGGGTGCTGTACGCGATGCGACGCCCCCCGTACACCCAGGAGGAGATGAAGCGGCTCGTCTCCGCGCGCCTGGCTCGTCAGAAGATGCTCGACCGGCAACCGGCGCCGGTGTTCAGTTTCGTTCAGGACGAGGTCACCTTGCGTCGCCCGCTGGGGGGCAGGGCGCTCATGAAGGCCCAACTCGAACACCTCCTGAAGATGGGCGAGCGACCCAACGTGGACATCCAGGTCATGCCGATGGATGTGAAGGAACATGCCTCGGTCTCGGGAGCCATCCGGTTGCTGCGGCTCAGCGGCGGAAGCACGGTGGCGTTCCAGGAACTGCCGTTCGTCGGACGCATCTTCACGCAGCCGAAGAAGGTACGGCCCCTGGAGATCCGCTACGGCATCGTCCGCTCCCAGGCCCTGGCGCCCTGTGATTCACTGGCATTTATCGAACAATTGTTGGGAGAGACGTGATGACCACCACCACGCTGAAGTGGTTCAAGAGCAGCTACAGCGAGAATGAAATCTCGGACTGTGTAGAGGTCGCCAACACCCCCCGCACCATCCACGTCCGCGACTCCAAGCGCATAGACGGCGACCAGCTCACGTTCCACCGCGACCACTGGACCACCTTCCTGAAGTACGCGAGCGCGTCGTCGTAGCCTGAACGGCATGGCTGATCTCTTTCTCGTACGGCATGGTGAGACCGAGTGGTCGCGGTCCGGGCGCCACACAGGACGTACCGACGTTCCGCTCACCGAGCGCGGACGCGCCGAGGCCAAGGCGCTCGTACCGCTCATCCGGTCTCACCGCATCGGCGCCGCGTTCGTCAGTCCCTCCCAGCGGGCCCGGGAGACCGCCGAACTGATCGGCCTGCCCGACGCCCGCCCCGACGTCGACCTCATGGAGTGGGACTACGGGGCCTACGAGGGCATCACGACCGTCGAGATCCAGCGGGAACGACCCGGCTGGTTCCTCTTCACGGACGGCGTGGAACCGGGACCCGCCGAGCATCCCGGCGAGACCGTGGACCAGGTCGCCCGACGCGCCGACCGGATGCTCGCCAAAGTGGACGCGGCGCTCGCCAACAACGAGGGCTGTGTCGTCCTCGTCGCCCACGGACACTTCCTGCGCGTACTGACCGCCCGGCGCCTGGGGCTCCCGCCGGAGAACGGGGCGCTGTTCCAGTTGGCCACGGGCGCGCTGGGGCGGCTGAGCCAGGAGCATGGGCGGCCGGTCATCGCCGGGTGGAATGTCAGAGCCGGGTCGTAGCCTTCGGAGACAGGGAGATCTCACGGAGGGGTACGGCATGACACGACCGCCCACGTCCGCGCAGCGGCGTGTCATCGACGCGGCCGATCCCGTCACGGGGCGGCTGAAGGGGACGGAGGCGCAGCTCGCGGCGCTGGTGAAGCGCGGGCTGGCCTTCCGGCATCCGCGCCCACCGCATGAGCACTTTCTGACCCCGGCGGGACACCGGCTGCGGGACACCCCGGTGTCCCAGCCGCCCGCCCCGGTCGCACGGGCGGAGCCCACCGCGTCGTCGGGGGTGTTCAGCGCGCGGGTCGGGGGTGAGGAGGAGCCGCCCGAGGGCGGGCCCGCGCGGGTGCGGGAGGTGCACAGCGCGTGGCAGGGGCTGCTGGAGCTGCGGCGGATGACGAACCAGGACGGGGCGATGGACCGGCCGTGCGCGTGGGAGCGTACGCATCTGGTGCAGGCGGCGGCGCTGGCGCTGGAGGCGGCGGGGCACCGACCGGAAGGCGGGGCGGAGGGCGGGGGGTATCGAGTGAGAGCCACGCCGCAGCCCGACGCCGTGGCGGTGTACGAGCCGGACCCGGACGCGCTGCGGGCGTGCGCGGCCACGCTGGAGCGGGCGGGCTGGCAGCCCGGCGAGTACACCGAGCCACGCACCCGGGCACGCTATCTGCTGGCGTCGCCGCGCCGGGTGTGAGCGGGGCGGCGGAACGGGATGACAAGGAGTCGCGGTGAGTGATGAGTTCTCGGTGCCGGTGACCGTACGGGGCTATGAGACCGATGTGCAGGGGCATCTCAATCAGGCGGTGTATCTGAGCTATGCCGAGCACGCCCGCTGGTCCCTGCTGGAGGCGGCCGGTATCCGCCAGCGGAATCTGACGGACAACGGGCTCGGACCAGTCGTCCTGGAAACCACGATCCGCTACCTCAGCGAACTACTCGCGGGCGACGAGGTGACGGTGACCTGCGCGTTCCTCTGGGGCGAGGGAAAGACGTTCAGGGTCGTCCAACGGATCGTGAAGCCGGACGGCACACTCGCCGCCGAGGTGGAGGGCATCAGCGGGCTACTCGACCTCACGGCCCGGCGACTGGTCGCGGCCCCGGGCGACCGCTTCAAGCAGCTCGCGACGGACCCGGGCCTGATGGGGCTGTAGGGAGCCGGTCCGTCAGGCGTCACTCGGAAAGGGCGTCATGGGTCGAGTATTCAGCTCCTACGCGGATGAACTGACCGTGGCGGTGTTCCTTGGAGTTCCGCTGTCCATCACGCTGGCATGGCTGCTGCACCGGTTCGTCATCGCGCGGACTCCGGGGCCGGGCATTCGACGCTTGGCAGTACTCGACGGTCTTCTGGCCGTATCGGTGCTGCCCTTTCTCTACGCGACGCTGTCCAGGGGATACGGCAGCGGACGGACGCTGAGCGTCGTTCCGTTCAGTGAACTCTCCTCCTCGTTCAGCACCGCACAGGTGGCGCTCTCCGAAGTGACGCTGATGAACATCGGCGGCAATACGGCCCTGCTGTTTCTCTTCGGCGCCCTGCTCCCCGTGCGGAGCCGCAGATGCCGCGGCTTCGCACGCGTCGCGGCTGTCGCGGCCCTGCTGTCGATCGGTGTGGAAGCCGCGCAGTACGCACTGGCGGTCGGCCGGGTCAGCTCCGTGGACGATGTCCTCGTCAATGTCGTCGGCGCCCTGATTGGCGCTCTCGTGTCTCGTCCATGGTGGGCGACCGTCCCTGTCCCTCGCGCGTCCGCCTCGACCGCGGCGGCGGTGTCCTGACGTGCGGGGTGCGGTCCGCGGCCCGGATCAACGGACCGCCCCACTGATCTCCTCCCCCGCCTCCATCGGATGCGTGACGTCCTGGGCGTCCCGGCCGTCTCCGCCGCCGATGTGGTTGAAGACCAGGTTGAGGAGGACCGCGGCGACGCAGCCCGTCGAGATGCCCGAGTCCAGGATGATCCGGGCGGTCTCCGGGAAGGCGTGGTAGAACTCCGGCGCCGAGATCGGGATGATGCCGACGGCCAGCGACACGGCGACGATCAGCACGTTGTTGTCCTTGTCGAGGCCCGCCCGTACCAGGGTCTGGATGCCGCTGGCAGCGACCGAGCCGAACAGGACGACCCCCGCGCCGCCCAGCACCGGGCGCGGTACGACGGCGATCAGGGACGCGGCCATCGGGCACAGCCCCATCAGCACCAGGAAGCCGCCGCCGGTGGCGACGACATACCGGCTGCGGATCTTCGTCATCGCGACCAGGCCGATGTTCTGGGCGAAGGCGCTGCACATGAAGCCGTTGAAGAGGGGGCTCAGGGCTGAGCCGAGGGTGTCGGCGCGCAGTCCGGCCGCGATGGTCTTCTCGTCGGCGGGGCGGTCCACTATCTCGCCCAGGGCGAGCATGTCGGCGGTGGATTCCGTCATGGAGACCAGCATGACCACGCAGAGCGAGACGATCGCGGCTAGCTGGAACTGCGGGGCGCCGAAGTGGAAGGGGGTGGGGAAGCCGATGATGTCCGCGTCCGCCACCGGGGCGAAGTCGGTGACGCCGAACGGGATCGCGAGCAGGGTGCCGATGACCAGGCCCAGCAGGACCGCTATCTGCTTGACGAAGCCCCGGGTGAAGCGGCGCAGCACCAGGACGACGGTCAGGGTGAGCGCGGCCAGGGTGAGGTTGGTGGCGGAGCCGAAGTCGGGGGCGGTGGGGCTCGCGCCCTGTGCCCAGCCGAAGGCGACCGGGAGGAGGGAGATGCCGATCAGGGTGATGACCGTACCCGTGACGACCGGGGGGAAGAAGCGGACCATCTTGCTGAAGAAGGGGGCGGCGAGGAAGCCGAGGAGTCCGGCGACGATCACCGCGCCGAAGATGACGGGCAGCGCGTCGGACGGGTCGTCGGTGGACGCGACGATCGCCGTCATGGGGGCGACCCCGGCGAAGGTGACCCCGTTGACGAAGGGCAGCCGGGCGCCGATCTTCCAGACGCCGAGGGTCTGGAGGAGGGTCGCCAGACCGGCGGTGAACAGACAGGCGCCGGTGAGGAAGGTCAGTTCGGCGGCCGACAGGCCGATGGCGGCGCCGACGATCAAGGGCGGGGCGACGACCCCGGCGTACATGGCGGCCACGTGCTGGAGGCCGGTCGTCGCCATCTTCACGGCGGGGAGTTTCTCGTCCACGGGGTGGACTGTGGGGGCGTCGGGGGCTCGGTCGGCAGGCACTGCGGCTCCTCCGGTCGGGTACACGGCACCGTCGCCGTGGGTGTCAGGGAGGTGGTGCGGGTGGTCGTGCGGGACCGGGGTCGAGAGAACTCGGGAGAAGGGGACGGTGTTGCCGTGCTCCGGGGCGTGTCTGTGTGTGGCACGCCCCGGAGACGGCCGCCATGGGCTCCGCTCGGGTCCATGGCCACCGGCCGGGAGCCGTCCCTCCCGGTCGGAGTCGGTGGGTCGCGGGGTCAGCCGCGTGCGGTGATCTCGGCCAGCCTGCGGGCCTGCGCGCGGGTCTCGCGGGCGAGGGCGTCCTCGTCGGCGGTGAGCAGCCGGCCGTTCTCCACGATCTGGCGGCCGTCGACGAAGGAGGCGGTGACCGGGGCCGCCGCGCCGAGGACCAGCGCGGTCACCGGGTCGGCGATGGAGGCGTGGGCGAGGGTGTCCAGGTTCCACAGGACCAGGTCGGCGAGCTTGCCGGGCTCCAGGGAGCCGGTCTCGGCGGCCCGGCCGAGGACTTCGGCGCCGCCGTAGGTGCCGAGGCGTAGTGCCTGACGGGCGGTCAGGGCGCGTTCGCGGTGGGCGCCGAGGCGGTTGACGAGGAGGGCGTTGCGCAGTTCGGTGTGGAGTTCGCCGGACTCGTTGGAGGCGGTGCCGTCGACACCGAGGCCGACCGGGACCCCGGCGGCGAGCAGGTCGGGGACGCGGGCGATCCCGGCGGCGAGGCGGGCGTTGGAGGACGGGCAGTGGGCGACGCCGGTCCGGGTCCGGGCGAACGCGGTGATGTCGGTGTCGTTCATATGGACGCAGTGGGCCATCCACACGTCGTCGCCGAGCCAGCCGGTGGACTCGAAGTAGTCGGTCGGGCCCATGCCGAACAGCTCATGGCAGAACTTCTCCTCCTCCACGGTCTCCGAGCCATGGGTGTGCAGCCGTACCCCGAGGCGGCGGGCGAGTGTGGCGCCCTCGCGGAGCAGTTCGGTGGAGACGGAGAACGGGGAACAGGGGGCGACCGCGATCCGGGTCATGGCGTCGAACGCCGGGTCGTGGTGGGCGGCGACGGTGGCCTCGGTCGCGGCGAGCGCGCCGTCCAGGGTCTCCACGGCGAAGTCCGGGGGCAGTCCGCCGTCCTTCTCGCTGCGGTCCATGGAGCCCCGGGCGAGGGTGAAGCGGACGCCCAGGTCACGGGCGGCCCGCACGATCGTGCCGGATAGATCGCCGGAGCCGTGCGGGAAGACGTAGTGGTGGTCCATGGCGGTGGTGACTCCGCCGCGGGCCATCATGGCGAGGGAGCCGCGGGCCGCCGCGCCCACCATCGGTTCGTCGATCCGCGCCCAGGTCGGGTAGAGCGCCACCAGCCAGTCGAAGAGGTTGTGGTCGGTGGCCAGGCCCCGGGTGATCCACTGGTAGAAGTGGTGGTGGGTGTTGATCAGACCGGGGGTGACCAGGTGTCCGGTGGCGTCGATCCGCCGGACCACATGCTCCAGGTCCCGGGGTGCGCCGCCCGCGCCGAGCGACTCGATCCGGTTGCCCGCCAGGACGACATGCCCGCGGGCGTACTCGGTGTCCTGGGCGTCGACGGTCGCGATCGCCGCGTTCTCGATGACGATGCGCTGGACTGCTGCCATGGGGTGTGTCCTTCGGTGGGTCCTTCGGTGGGTCCTTCGGTGGGTCCTTCGGTGGGTCAGAGGGTGGTGAGGTCCACCGGGATACGGGCCTCGCGGCCGTCGCGCAGGACCGTGGCCTCGATCAGGCCGTAGGGGCGGTCGGCGGCGACATACACCTCGTTCTCGTTCTTCAGCCCGAACGGGGCGAGATCCACCAGGAAGTGATGCTTGTTCGGGAGGGAGAAGCGGACCTCGTCGATCTCGGCGCGGTGCTGGATGATCCGCGAACCCATCTGGTACAGGGTCTGCTGGAGGGAGAGCGAGTAGGTCTCCGCGAACGCCTGGAGCAGTTGGGTGCGGGTCTGCTCGTAGGACTCCTGCCAGGCGGGCGGCTGCTGTCCGTCGTCGGTCCAGCCGAACCGCCAGCGGGCGGACACCTCGGTGGCCAGGATGCGGTCGTACGCCTCCTGGAGGGTCGTGTACTTGTCCTTGACGTAGCCCCAGAACTCGGAGTTGGTCGAGTTGAGGACCGTCAGGTCCTTGAGGCCGGAGATCACTTCCCAGTGCTCGCCGTCGTAGGTGACCTGGGTGAGGCGGGTCTCCTGGCCCGTGCGGACGAAGGAGTGCCGGGGCTCGTCCGCGCCGGTGGACGGCGGGGTGGCGGCGATGCGCTGCCAGGCGTACTCCTCGATCCGGACGCGGGCGCGGTGGATGGGCTCCTGGGAGGTGACGAAGTGCCGGGCGAGGTCGATGCCGAACTGCTCGGCGGACTCGATGCCGTACTCCTTGGCGAACGCGTACACCGTGTTCTTGGTGGTGTCGGTCGGCAGGACATGGGCGTTGGAGCCGGAGTAGTGGACCTCGGTCATGTCGCCGCTCAGCGCGATGGAGACGTTGAGGTCCTTGAGGTGGTGGGTGGCGCCGTCCCGCGTGATCTTGACGACCCGGCACTCGGCCTTGCCGTACTGGTTCTGTCCCAGGATGGTGGGCATCGCTAGCTCCCTCGGTATACGGAGTAGCCGAACGGGTTGAGCAGCAGCGGTACGTGGTAGTGCTCGCCGGGGGTCACGGCGAACGTGATCGCCACCTCCGGGAAGAACACGGCACCGCTGTCCCGGTTCGCGGGGGCGTCCTGCTGCGCATCGGCTCGCGTCGTCGCGGTCTGTTCGAGGTACGGCTCCACCGCGAAGTCGAGCCGTACATGGGTGGTGCCCTCGGGCGGCACCGGCAGGTCCCTGCACCGGCCGTCCGCGTCGGTCACCGAGCCGCCGAGGGCCCGCCAGTCGGCGTCGCGGCCGTCGCGGGCGCTGAGCCGGACGGCGACCGAGGCGGCGGGGCGGCCGACGCTGGTGTCCAGGATGTGGGTGGACACCGAGGCGGTGGTGCGGGTGCTCATGCTGATCGGTCCTCTTCCGGTTCCAGGAGACGGGTCAGTCGGATGCGGTTGATCTTCCCCAGTTCGGTGCGGACGATCTCCCGCTCCCGCTCCGGCGGGTTGCCGATCCGCTCCCGCAGCGCGTCCCGCATCTCCTCGCCGCCGCGGCCGGTGGCGCAGATCAGGAAGACATGGCCGAACCGCTCCTGGTAGGCGAGGTTGAGGGCGAGCAGCTCCGCCTTGACGGTGTCGGCGGCGCCCGCCATCCCGGACTGTTCCCGGGCCGAGGTGGGGTCACCCGGGCGGGGGCGGCCGATGGGCGGGTGCCCGGCCATGGCCTCGCCGAGATCGTCGGCGGTCAGTGCGGCCATGGCGGCGTCGCTGGCGGCGTACAGGTCCCCGGCGGTGGCGCCGGGCCGGGCGGCGAGCAGCCGCTCGACCCAGGCCGAGGCGGCACACACCTCGTGCAGGGCGCTGCGCGCGGCGGGCTCGTCGAGGGCGTTGAACCGGGTGAGGCCCGGTGGAGAGGTGGTCGTCACGGCAGCGCCTCCGGGGCCTGGTGCGGGACGGGCTGCGCATAGCTAACGCCCTGGAAAACACGGCGTCAACAGTTTGTTGAAAATTCGGGGTAACAAAAAACGCCGCCCCGCGCGTACGCGGAACGGCGGTACTGAGACGGGGAAAACCCCAGCTCAGGAGGGGTGGGCCGGGGGCCGTCCGGGTGTCAGCTCTCGCGCTCCCGGTTGAGGTAGTTGTAGACGGTGAAGCGGCTGACACCGAGGGCGACCGCCACCGTCTCCACGCCGTGCCGCACCGAGAAGGCGCCGCGCGCCTCCAGCGTCCGGACGATCTCCTGCTTGGTCCTGCGGTCGAGGTCGGCGAGGGGCCGGCCGTGCCCGCGCTCCATCGCGGCGAGGAGGTGATCGAGCGAGTCCCCGAGCTGCGGCAGGCGTACGGCGACGGCGTCGCTGCCCGCCCAGGTCAGCACCACATCGTCCGGACCGGCCTCCTGCGGTGCGACCATCGCCCCGCCCATGGCGTCGACCAGGGGCTTCACCGCGGCGATGAACTCCTCATGACCGGTCACTTATCGCCCTCCCCGACCACATTGACCTGGAGCGAGATCCTGGTAGCCCCGGCCTGGAGGGTGCGCCGCAGCAGCGCGTCCAGCGCGGTCAGTACGGCGTCGGCGCCGCCCTCCGCCGTGTTGCCGAACGGCCCCACGTCCACCGCGTCCAGGTCGGCCGCCTCGATCACCTCACGGGCCACCACCGCGTGCGCGGGGGCCTCGTCCAGGTCGAAGGGCTCGGTCGTGAACTCCACTCGCAATCGCACCCATACCCCCAGGAGGCCGTCGGCACTGCTCCGATCCGCTGTGGGACGACCCTAACGGACACCCGGGGCGCCACAGCGGGGTGCTGCCGGGCCCCTTGACAAGGGCGCGCACCCGACGGCACTCTTCCATTAGGCAGAAAGCAGGTTCCACCATACGGAATTACGCGACGATGCGAAATTACAGCGGTCGTAGAGAAAGGGGCGCGGCTCCGATGGGATTCGCAGACCAGCGCTTCACCGTCAACCTGTCGATCCTGTTCACGGAACTGCCGCTCCTGGAACGTCCGGCCGCCGCGGCGGCGGCGGGCTTCTCCGCGGTCGAGCTGTGGTGGCCCTGGGTGGACTCACCCACACCCGAGCGGTCCCGGCTGGACGCGCTGAAGAGCGCGATCGAGGACGCGGGGGTACAGCTGACCGGGCTCAACTTCTACGCCGGGCAGCTTCCCGGACCCGACCGGGGCGCGCTGTCGGTCCCCGGGGAGGAGTCGGCGCGGTTCCGGGCGAACGTGCCGGCGGCGGCGGAGTTCGCGGGATCGCTGGGCTGTACGGCGCTCAACGCGCTGTACGGGAACCGGGTCGACGGGGTCGATCCCGGGGCGCAGGACGCGCTGGCCCTGGAGAACCTCGCGCTGGCGGCGCGGGCCGCCGCCCGGATCGGGGCGATCCTGCTGGTCGAGGCGTTGAACGCGCCCGAGTCACCGAGGTATCCGCTGGTGTCGGCCGAGGCCGCGGTGGGGGTCGTGGAGCGGGTCAACGAGGCCACGGGGCTGGACAACGCGCGGTTCCTGATGGATCTGTACCACCTGTCCATGAACGGTGCGGACCTGCCCCAGGTGATCGCCGAGTACACGGACCGCACCGGGCACGTACAGATCGCGGACGATCCGGGGCGGGGGGCTCCCGGCACGGGGGCGCTGCCGCTGGAGGAGCTGCTCGATCGGCTGGCGAAGGCGGGGTACGGCGGTCTGGTGGGCCTGGAGTACAAGTCACCCGGCGCGGATGCGGACCCCTTCACCTGGCTCCCGTCTTCCTACCGCGCCCGGACATGACCCCACCCCTGGGGGCTCCGCCCCCAGCCCCCCGACCTATGCCCACCCACCACCCGACTCGGTGGGGACAAGGGTGAACGAAACAGCCCGCCCGGCAACCCGGCGGCACGTCGCCCGGCACCGGGTGCTCGTGCGGCACGTTCGGTTCCATCGTTCAGAAAGGGTTCCCCATCATGAGCACACTTCCCAAGGTCGCCTGGATCGGGCTCGGCATCATGGGGTCGCCGATGTCCGAGAACCTGATCAAGGCGGGGTACGAGGTCACCGGGTTCACGCTGGAGCGGCCCAAGCTGGAGCGGCTCACGGCGGCCGGGGGGACCGCCGCCGGATCGCTCGCCGAAGCCGTACGGGACGCCGACGTCATCATCACGATGGTGCCCGCCTCCCCGCAGGTCGAGGCCATCGCGTACGGGCCGGACGGCGTTCTGGAGAACGCCCGCTCCGGGGCGCTGCTGATCGACATGTCCTCCATCACCCCGCAGACCTCGGTCGATCTGGCGACCGCCGCGCGGGAGAAGGGCATCCGCGTGCTGGACGCGCCCGTGTCCGGCGGCGAGGCGGGGGCCGTCGAGGCGGTGCTGTCCATCATGGTCGGCGGTGAGCAGGCCGACTTCGACGCCGCGAAGCCGCTCTTCGAGGCGCTCGGCAAGACCATCGTGCGGTGCGGACCGCACGGCTCGGGGCAGACCGTGAAGGCGGCCAACCAACTGATCGTCGCCGTGAACCTCCAGGCGTGCGCCGAGGCCGTGGTCTTCCTGGAGAAGTCCGGCGTGGACCTGGGGGCCGCGCTGGACGTGCTCGGCGGCGGGCTCGCGGGCTCGACCGTGCTGGCCCGGAAGAAGGACAACTTCCTGCGCCGCGACTTCACGCCCGGCTTCCGGATCGATCTGCACCACAAGGACATGGGCATCGTCACGGACGCCGCCCGTACCGTCGGCGCCGCCCTGCCGGTCGGCGCGGTGGTGGCCCAACTGGTCGCCTCGCTGCGCGCCCAGGGCGACGGGGGGCTCGACCACTCGGCGCTGCTGCGGTCGGTGGAGCGGCTCTCCGGGGACCAGGTCTAGCCTCCCCAGCCCCTCCCCTCCTCCCCCTGAACTTCCGGGCGGTGCCGGTGCTGACAACTGTCCTGTCGCGCCCAAGCACCGGCGCCGTCCGGAACCCCTTTCCCTCCACGTCCGCCGGAGCCGACAAGCCCGGCGGACCCGGTGGGACCGCGGCGGCGTGCGAGCCAGTGCGGTGGTGAAGGCCCTGCGGGACCCCTCCCGACCTGAGGGACGGGTCCCCCCGGGCCATCGCCGCCGCCGCGGTCCCCGGCAACCCGGTCCCCCCTTCCCCCCACCACCTGCCGCGCGCCCCGCCGCGCGGCTCACGCATGTCCGCCACCCGGGGGTGCGGATCGGGCGCCGTCGCAGCACCCTGAAGGCATGGGACATCCATCGCCGCGTCCACTGATCGTCGTCCACGCCCCCGCCCTGGACGGGACCCGCCGGGTCACCGAGGGCGACATGACCCTCGGGGTGGCCTCGCATCTGGCCGATGTCGCCGAGTTCCTGCGGCTGGCCGACCACTATGTGACGGACGTGGAGAGCAGCGATCTCGTCGTCTGGCAGGGCGGCGGTCCGGAGGACTGGCCGGGGCTGTCCGAGGAGCATCCGGGCACGCCGTGACATGCCTGGTCCCCCGGCGCCTTCGCGAGGAGGGACCGGGGGACCAGGGCGGGCAGCCGTGCGCGTGGCGTCGTCAGACCTTCCGGCGTCAGACCTTCAGGGGTCAGAGCGCCAGGGGTCAGACCCCCAGGCGTCAGACCTTCAGGGTCCGGATCGAAGTCGGCGCATGACCCGGCTCCGTGGCGATCTCCTCGAACTCCACCACATTGCCGATGTCGTTCGTCGGGGACATCGCGATGTTGGTGACCCGTTCGAGGATCACCTCCACCACCACCGGCACCCGGAGCTCCGCGGCCAGCTTCTTGGCCTGCTCCAGGGCCGCGCCCAGTTCGTTCGGGTCGGTGACCCGGATCGCCTTGCAGCCGAGGCCCTCGGCGACCTTGACATGGTCGACGCCGTAGACGCCCAGTTCGGGCGAGTTGAGGTTCTCGAACTCCAGGTTGACCTGGAAGTCGATCTCGAACGCCCGCTGGGCCTGGCGGATCAGTCCGAGATAGGCGTTGTTGACGAGGACGTGCACATACGGGATGCGGTGCTGGGCGCCGACCGCGAGTTCCTCGATCAGGAACTGGAAGTCGTAGTCCCCGGACAGGGCGACGACCAGGGTCTCGGGGTCGGCCTGGGCGACGCCGAGGGCGGCCGGGATGGTCCAGCCGAGGGGGCCGGCCTGACCGCAGTTGATCCAGTGCCGCGGCTTGAAGACGTGCAGCATCTGGGCGCCCGCGATCTGGGAGAGACCGATCGTGGAGACATACCGGGTGTCCGGTCCGAACGCCTTGTTCATCTCCTCGTAGACCCGCTGCGGTTTGATCGGGATGTCGTCGAAGTGGGTCCGGCGCTGGAGCGTGGCCCGGCGCTCCTGGGCGGCGGCGGCCCAGGCGGAGCGGTCCGGCAGCCGCCCGGCCGCCCGCTGCTCCCCGGCGATCTCCACGAGCAGTTCGAGCGCGGCCCCGGCGTCGGAGGCGATGCCGTAGTCGGGGGCGAAGATCCGGCCGATCTGGGTGGGCTCGATGTCGATGTGCACGAACGTCCGCCCGGCGGTGTAGACATCGAGCCGTCCGGTGTGGCGGTTGGCCCAGCGGTTGCCGATGCCGAGCACGAAGTCGGACTCCAGGAAGGTGGCGTTGCCGTAGCGGTGCGAGGTCTGGAGGCCGACCATCCCGGCGTTCAGCTCATGGTCGTCGGGCAGCACGCCCCAGCCCATCAGCGTGGGGACGACGGGCACACCGGTCAGTTCGGCGAACTCCACCAGCAGGGCGGCGGCGTCCGCGTTGATGACCCCGCCGCCCGCGACGATCAGCGGGCGCTCGGCGGCGTGCAGCAGCGCGAGCGCCTTCTCGATCTGGGGGCGGGTCGCGGCGGGCTTGTAGACGGGCAGCGGGGCGTAGGTGTCGGGGTCGAACTCGATCTCGGTGAGCTGGACGTCCAGCGGCAGATCGATCAGCACGGGTCCGGGCCGCCCGGAGCGCATCAGATGGAACGCCTGCTGGAACACGCCGGGGACCTGCGCGGCCTCCAGCACGGTGACCGCCATCTTGGTCACCGGCCGGGCGATGGCGGCGATGTCGACGGCCTGGAAGTCCTCCTTGTGGATCACCGCGGTGGGGGCCTGGCCGGTGACGCACAGGATCGGGACGGAGTCGCCGATCGCCGAGTACAGGCCGGTGATCATGTCGGTTCCGGCGGGTCCTGACGTGCCGACGCAGACGCCGATGTTGCCGGGCTCGGCGCGGGTGTAGCCCTCGGCCATGTGCGAGGCGCCCTCGACATGGCGGGCGAGGGTGTGGGCGATACCGCCGGACGCCTTGAGCGCCGCGTAGAAGGGGTTGATGGCCGCGCCGGGCACACCGAACGCGTGGCTGACGCCCTCGCGCTTGAGGATCTCGACTGCCGCGCGGGCAGCGGTCATACGAGCCATTGAGTACTCCTGCTTCGGCTGACGGATGCCCTCCCGGCGCGCCCCGCGGGCAAGCATGTCCCCAGTGAGTTGTCCACTGACATTTCCGCATTGACTTCCGCACTTACTTCCACATTGCGGAAATCATCTTCTGCTATCTGGAATTAATGTAGGAGTGGGGCCCGAACGGAGTCAAGACAACCGGTGGAGATCAGGGGACAAGCGGTCTCCTCCTGGAGCACCATGGGGCCGACCACCTCGCACGACCCCCTTCACACCCCCCTCACGACCCGCACGCCCCTCACGACCCACGACCCTCCCTACCTGCCGACCGTCCGACCTGACGCAGTCCTGGAGAGCCGGCCCATGTCCCAGAGCATCGCGGTGCACTGTCCGGCCTGCGGCCGGGAACACCGGTACACCCCACCGTCGTATCCCTGTATGTGCGGTACGGCGGTGAGCCCGCCGCTCGATCCGCGCGGCGCGGTACGGCCCGTGACGCATCGGGTCTGGGACGAGGAGTGGGTGCCCGCGCGCTGCGACGGCTGCGGCCGGGTCGGCATCTGGCCGCGCCCGGACCTGGGCTGCCCCTGCGGCACGACCCTGCGGCTGCCGGTCGCCGAGGAGCCCCCGGCGGGCTGCGGCCCCGGAGCGCGCCCGGCGTTCCACCCGGTCACCATCCGCACCGCGAAGGACGCGGTCACCACCGCCGTCCTCTATCTGAACTGGCTCGGCTACGACGGGGTGCGCCGCGCCGACCAGCACCCGCCCGCCGGCATCGGGCTGATCGCCCCCGGGGTCATGGCCCAGGTCGATCCGACGGTCCACCCGGCGTCCCTGCGGGACGTGGAGTGCCTCTGGCTGACGGCGATGACCGAGGCGGCGTCCTGTGTGTACTTCACGCTGGCGGGCTACGAGGAACGGGCCAGGACGCGAGCCGAGTCGCTCGGTATGCCGCTCTACGTCCTGGACCTGACCGGCACCCCCCAGCCGGTCAACACCGTGGCGGAACAGCTGACCGCCACCGGAGCGCCGTGAGCTTCGTGAACACGGTGAACTCCGGGCGCCGCCCGCCTCACGCGTCGCCGGTAGACCCGGTGAACCGGGTGAACCGCTCGCGCAGTTCGACCTTGCGCACCTTCCCGGACACCGTCATCGGGAAGCCGTCCACCGTCTCCAGCCGGCTGGGCACCTTGTAGTGCGCGAGCCGTCCCGCGCAGAACTCCCGCACCTCCTCCACCGTCAGCGGCTCCGCCCCCGCCCGCAGCACCACACAGGCGACGACCTCCTCCCCGTACCGCTCATGGGGGACGCCGACCACCTGGACGTCCGCGATCTTCGGATGGCGGTACAGGAACTCCTCGATCTCGCGCGGGTACACGTTCTCGCCGCCCCGGATGATCATGTCCTTGATCCGTCCGACGATCTCCACATAGCCGTCGTCCCGCATCACCGCGAGATCCCCGGTGTGCATCCACCGCCCGGCGTCCACCGCCCGCGCGGTCTGCTCGGGCTGGTTCCAGTAGCCCAGCATCACGCTGTACCCCCGGGTGCACAGCTCCCCCGCGGTGCCGCGCGGCACGGTGGTGCCGGTCGCCGGGTCGACGACCTTGACCTCGATGTGCGGCAGGACCCGGCCGACCGTTCCGGTGCGGTGCTCCAGGTCGTCGTCCGCGCGGGTCTGGAGGGAGACCGGCGAGGTCTCCGTCATGCCGTAGCAGATCGCCACCTCGCTCATGTGCATCTCGGCGACGACCCGCTTCATCACCTCCACCGGACACGGCGACCCGGCCATGATCCCGGTGCGCAGTGACGAAAGGTCGTAGGAGGCGAAGTCGGGCAGCCCCAGTTCGGCGATGAACATGGTCGGCACCCCGTACAGCGAGGTGCAGCGCTCGCGCTGGACGGCCTCCAGGGTGGCCCGGGGGTCGAAGGACGGGGCGGGGATCACCAGACAGGCGCCGTGCGAGGTGGCCGCGAGATTGCCCATGACCATGCCGAAGCAGTGGTAGAAGGGCACCGGTACGCAGACCCGGTCCTGCTCGCCGTAGCCGATCAGCTCGCCCACGAAGTAGCCGTTGTTCAGGATGTTGTGGTGGGAGAGGGTGGCGCCCTTGGGGAAGCCCGTGGTGCCCGAGGTGTACTGGATGTTGACCGGGTCGTCGCAGGACAGCTCGGGAAAGGCGGGGAAGGCGGGGAAGGTGGGGAAGGTGGGGAAGGTGGTGTCCGGCCGGGCCCGGCCGAGCAGGTCCGCCCAGCCCTGGTCGCCGAAGTAGACCGTCTCGCGCAGGGCGGGGCAGCGGTCGGCGACCTCGTCGACCATGGCCCGGTAGTCGCTGGTCTTGTGGCGCTCGGAGGCGAACAGCAGGGACACCCCGGCCTGCCGCAGGACGTATTCCACCTCATGGGTGCGGTACGCGGGGTTGATGTTCACCATGATCGCGCCGATCCGCGCGGTGGCGTACTGGACGAGCACCCACTCGGGGCAGTTGACCGCCCAGATGCCCACCCGGTCGCCCTTGCCGACGCCGCTGGCGAGCAGCGCGCGGGCCAGTTCGTCCACCTCGGCGCCGAACCGGGCGTAGGTCCAGCGGCGGCCCGAGGGGACGTCCACCAGCACCTCACGCTCGGGCCAGGCGGCGACGGCCCGGTCGAGGTTGGCGCCGATGGTGTCGCCGAGGAGGGTGGTGGGGCTGGTGCCGTGGGTGTAGGAGAGCGCGACCGCCGGGACGGGGGCCGGGGTGGTGGCGGGGGTCACCGGCGGGGCGGGGGTGGGGGGTTCGGGGGTCACCGGAAGTCCTCCTCGCGGTACTCGTCCGGCGATCCGGCCGCCGTCGCCTCGCGCAGCTCGATCCGGCGGATCTTCCCGGACACGGTCTTGGGCAGCGGCCCGAACTCCAGCCGCCGTACCCGCTTGTACGGGGCCAGCGTCTGGCGCGCGTGCTCGAACAGCGCCTTCGCGGTGTCCGGGCCGGGCTCCCAGCCCGCCGCGAGCACGATGTACGCCTTGGGCACGGCGAGCCGCAGCGCGTCCGGCGCGGGGACGACGGCCGCCTCGGCGACGGCCGGGTGCTCCAGCAGCGCGCTCTCCAGCTCGAACGGGGAGATCTTGTAGTCGGAGGCTTTGAACACGTCGTCGTCGCGGCCCACGTAGGTGAGGTGGCCGTCGGCGTCGCGGGAGCCGAGGTCGCCGGTGCGGTAGTGGCCGCCCGCCATGACCTGCGCCGTGCGGTCGGGGTCGCCGTGGTAGCCGGTCATCAGGCCGACCGGGGGTCCGTCCGGGCCGGTGAGGTCGAGGGCGATCTCGCCCTCGTCGCCGGGGGCGCCGGTGGCCGGGTCGAGCAGGACGACCCGGTAGCCGGGGCTGGGGCGGCCCATGGAGCCGGTCTTCAGGGGCTGGCCGGGGGTGTTGGCGATCTGCACGGCGGTCTCGGTCTGCCCGAAACCGTCCCGGACGGTGACGCCCCAGGCGGCCCGGACCCGTTCGATGACCTCGGGGTTGAGCGGCTCACCGGCGGCCACCGCTTCGCGCGGCGGGGTGCGCAGCCGGGTCAGATCGGCCTGGATCAGCATCCGCCACACCGTGGGCGGGGCGCAGAAGGTGGTGACCCCGGCCCGGTACATCTCGGTCATCAGCCGGGCCGCGTCGAACCGGGTGTAGTTGAGGAGGTATACCGTCGCCTCCGCGTTCCAGGGCGCGAAGAGGTTGGACCAGGCGTGCTTGGCCCAGCCGGGCGAGGAGATGTTGAGATGGACGTCGCCGGGCCGCAGGCCGATCCAGTACATGGTCGCCAGATGGCCCACCGGGTACGAGACATGGGTGTGCTCGACGAGTTTGGGCCGGGCGGTGGTGCCGGAGGTGAAGTAGAGCATCAGGGGGTCGTCGGCGCGGGTGGGACCGTCGGGCGTGAACCCGGCGGGCGCCCGGTACGCCTCGTCGTAGGGCAGCCAGCCGTCGGGGGCGGCGCCGGTGGCGATCCGGGTGTAGTCGCCGGGCACCTCGGTGAACTTGGCGGTGTCCTCGGCACGGGCGACGACATGGCGGACCTGGCCGCGCGCCACACGGTCGCGCAGATCGGCCGGGCCCAGCAGCGGGGTGGCGGGGATGACGACGGCCCGCAGCTTCATCGCGGCGAGCGCGGTGAGCCACAGCTCGACCTGGTTGCCGAGCATCACCAGCATCCGGTCCCCGGCGGCGACGCCCCGGGCGCGCAGCCAGCCGGCGAAGCGGTCGGAGAGCGCCGAGACCTCGGCGAACGACAGTCTGGTCTCCCGGCCGTCCTCCTCCACCAGGTGCAGCGCGATCCGCTCGTTGCCCCGGGCCATCGGGTCGAACCAGTCCAGGGCCCAGTTGAAGTGCTCGGGGCGCGGCCAGCGGAAGCCCGCGCAGGCGGTGGCGTAGTCCTCGCGGTGCGCCAGCAGGAAGTCCCGGGCGGCCCGGAACTCCTCGGTCGGTGTGGTCGGTGTGGTCGGTGTGGTCATGGTCGTCGTCGTCCTCCTTGGACCCGGCTCGGTCCCGGCTCGGTCCCGGCCATTGCCGGGCGGCTCCCTGGCATCGTGTAATCCGTGATGCAGGTCTCACTACCCCCGAACGGGGGTGGCCGGTGCGGCAGAAGGGCGAACTGTGGCGGTGGACGGCGGGACGGGAGCGATGCAGGGCGCGCTGCTGCGGCTGCGCCGGGCGACCGGGCTGCCGGTCGCCTTCGGCGGGCTGGTCGAGGCGGGCGGCCGACGGGTCCGGATCACCGAGCTGAGCGGCACCGAGACGGCGGCGCTCAGCTCCCTCGCGGTGGGCAGCGGCAACGGGCTCGGCGGGCGGGCGGTGGCCCGCGCCCGGCCGTGCGCGGTGAGCGACTACGCCGCCTCGCGCCGGATCAGCCACGAGTACGACGTGCCGGTGGCCGCCGAGGGCCTGCACTCGATCCTCGCGGTCCCGGTGGTCGTACGGCGCCAGGTGCGCGGAGTGCTGTACGGGGCGCTGCGCTCGGCGCAGCCGTTGGGCGACCGGACGCTGAGCGCGGCGGTGGAGGCGGCGCGGGACGTGGAGCAGGCCCTCGTGGTGGCCGAGGAGGCGCGGGGGCTGCTGGGTGTGGTCGCCCGGGACGCCGCCGGGAACGCCGGGCGGGACGGGACAGCGGTCCGGGAGGCGCGGGCCGATCGGGAGCGGGTGCGGGAGGCGCACACCGCGCTGCGGACCCTGGCCCCGCGGATCACCGACCCGGCGCTGCGCGCGGAGCTGCTGCGGGCGTGCGCCCTGCTGACCGGGGAACCGGCGGCGGCGCCGGACGCGCCCGCCCCCCGGGAGGTGGACGTCCTGGCCTGTGCCGCCTCGGGCGCCACCAACGCGGAGATCGCCGCCCGGCTGGCCCTCGCCCCGGAGACGGTGAAGAGCTATCTCCGCTCGGCGATGCGCAAGCTGGGCGCCCACACCCGGGGCGAGGCGGTGGCGGCGGCCCGCCGGGCGGGGGTACTGCCATAGCGGCCGGGGCGATGGCCGAGGGGCCGGGTGGTCCGCCGGGCGGAGGTGCTGCCGGGCGATGGCCGAGGGACCGGACGGCCCGCCGGGCGGGAGTGCTGCCGTACCGGCCCGGACGATCACCGAGAGGCCGCACGGCCCGCCCGGCAGGGGTACTGCCGTACCGGCCGGAACGGTGGCCGACGGACCGGACGGCCCGCCCGGCAGGAGGGCTGCCATACCGGCCGGAACGGTCGCCGACGGACCGGACGGCCCGCCCGGCGGAGGTGCTGCCATACCGGCCGGAACGATCACCGAGAGGCCGCACGGCCCGCCGGGCAGGGGTACTGCCGTACCGGCCGGGGCGGTCGCCGACAGACCGGACGGACCGCCCGACGGGAGTGCTGGCGTGGCGGCCGGGGTGGTGGCCGAGGGGTCGTACGGTCCGCGCTGCCGCCGGGTGCCGGGACGTCCCTTGCGGTTCAACCGTGATCCGCGCGATCCGCGCTGTAATTTCCCTCACCACCGCACGTCTCCGGATTTCAACGAGGCGTTGCCTAGAATTTGGCGGACCACGACACACGGAGGGAGCGGTGACCGTGCGACGGGACTTCCAGGAGCCTGCGAGATGCCGCCCCGACCTGGTCATCGGGCGGCAGGAGCTGTTCACGGCCGCGCGCGAGCAGCTCGGACACGGCGGCAGTGTGCTGCTGCACGGTCCCGCCGGGATCGGGAAGTCGACCGTGCTGCGGGCGCTGGCCGCCGAGTACGGGGAGTCCGCGCGGACCGTGCTGCGCTGCTCGGCGACCGAGTCGGAGTCGCATCTGCCGTTCCTCGCGCTGGCCGATCTGCTGGGTCTGGTGCTGGACGAGGTGGCCGGGAAGATGCCGGACGCCCAGCGCACGGCGCTGGAGTCGGCGCTCACCGGGCGCGGCGAGTCCACGCTCCAGCGGGACGGTCTCGCGCTGCGGCTCGCCGTGCTGTCCGCGCTGCGCGCGCTGGCCGCCGAGGGTCCGGTGCTGGTGGTCGCCGACGACCTCCAGTGGCTCGATCCGGCCAGCGCCGAACTGCTCGGCTTCGCCGCCCGCCGGCTCGGCGACTTCCCGGTCCAGGTGCTGTGCGCGGCCCGCACCGAGGGCCAGGAGTACGACGACCATCTACGCGCGTCCCCGCCGGACACCCTGGCCCTGCGGCTCGGCCCGCTGACCCGCGCCCAGGTGTCCGACCTGCTGGACGAGCGGGGCTATCCGGCGCTGCTGCGCTCCACCGTCCGGGACATCCACCGCACCAGTGGCGGGAACCCGCTGTTCGCGCTGGAGCTGGGCCGCGCCCTCACCGAGAGCCCGACCCCGCCGCGCCCCGGTGAGCCGCTGCCCGTGCCGACCTCGCTGCGCGCGCTGGTGCTGCACCGCCTCGACATGCTGTCCGCCGATGCCCGGCACACCCTGCTGGTGGCCAGCGCGGGCGCCCGGCCCACCACCGCGCTGCTGCACGCGGCGGGCCGGGAGCACGCCGAGGCGGAGACCGCGCAGGCGGCGGCGCTGGGCCTGCTGGCGACCGAGCCGGAGGGTCCGGCCGTACGGTTCGCGCATCCGCTGATCTCCGCGGCGCTGTACGCGGAGGCGTCCGCGCAGGAGCGGCGGGACGCGCACGCGGCGCTGTCCACGGCCGCGTCCGACCCCATCGAGCGGGCCCGGCATCTGGCGCTGGCCACCACCGGCACCGACCCGGAGACCTCGGCCCGGCTGGCGGAGGCGGCGGCGCTGGCCCGGGACCGGGGCGCGCCCTCGGTCGCCGCGTCGCTGGGTCTGCTGGCCGCCCGGCACACCCCGGCGGACGGCACGCCAGGACCGGAGGAGCGGCGGCTGACCGCGGCCGAGGACGCGATCACCGCCGGGGAGACGGATCTCGCGCGGGACATCGCACGGGACGTGCTGACCCGGGCGACGGCGGCGGCGGACCGGGTACGGGCGTGGATCGTGGTGATCAACGCGGCCGGGCAGGCGCTGGGGAAGGTCGACGCGGTGTTCCCGCAGGCGCTGGCCGACGCCGACGACGACCCCCGGCTGCTCGCCCTGGTCCGCTACCAGCTCGCGTGGCGGGCGCTGCTCGTGGAGGGCGAGATGGACCGGGGCCGGGAGGAGGCGGCGCACGCGGCCCGGCTGGCGGCGAAGGCCGCGGACCGGCGCACCGAGCTGCTCGCGCTCGCCTTCCAGGCCCATATGGAGACCCTGATGGGGCATCCCGACGCGGGGGCCACCATCAAGCGGGCGATGCGCGAACCCCAGGACCCGCGGGTCGCCGTCGACCACAACGGCATCGGCGCGGTCCGCTTCCGCTGGCTGATCATGAGCGATCAGCTCGCCGAGGCGCGCACCACGGTGATGACGCTGCTGCGCGAGGTGCGGCGGCGCGGCATCGCCGAGAGCGAGGTGCACTACGTGCGGTTCCTCGCCGAGACCGAGCTGCGCTCCGGGCACTGCGGACGGGCCCTGGACCTGGCCCGGGAGAGCCTGCGGCTGGCGCGGGACGCCGGGATCGGCGAGGGCGCCAGCGCGATGCTCACCTCCCTCGCGGAGGCGGCGGGCGGCGACACCGAGCGGGCCCTGGCGCTGGCCCGGGAGGCGGCGGAGCGGGCGGAGGAGGACGGCGACGTCATGTACCTCTCCCGCGCCCTCGGCGCGCTCGGCCACGCCCATCTGGTGGCCGGCGACGCGGTGGAGGCCGTCCGGGCACTGCGGCGGGTACGGGAGCTGGAGATCGGTATCGGCATCACCGACCCGGCGCGGGGCCGCTGGCAGGGCGACCTCGCCGAGGCGCTGGTCCGGATCGGGGAGAGCACGGAGGCGCAGGACGTCATCGACGTGACCCGGGTGCAGGCGCTGCGGCTGGGCCGGGAGAGTGTGCTCGCCGTGCTGGACCGGGCGGAGGCGCTGGTGCGGGCGGCGCGCGGGGACCGGGAGGCGGCCCTCGCCCAGCTGACGTCGGTTCAGGACCGGCTGGCCAAGCTGGGTTACGGGCTGGAGGAGGCGCGGGCCGCGTTCGCGCTGGCCCGGCTGCGGACCGGTCGCCCCGGACCCACGTCGTACGACGAGGCGGCCCGGCTGTTCCGCCGCTGCCGGGCCCTGCCGTGGCTGCGCCAGGTGGAGGAGGCGGCGGCGACGGACCCCGCCGAGCCGCTCGCGCCGCCGGTCCTGGACGCGCTGGCGGGTCTCGCCGCGATGGAACGTCAGGTGGCGGCGCTGGTGATGGAGGGCGCGACCAACCGGGAGATCGCGGCGCGGCTGTTCATCAGCGTGAAGACGGTCGAGGCGACGCTGACCCGGGTGTACCGGAAGTTGGGGATACGGTCGCGGGTGGACATTGTGCGGCTCGCAGCGGGAGGCCGCCGGCGGTAGACCAGGGGGGTCGGTTGTTGGGTGCGGGTGAGTGGGTGGCGTTCGCGCAGTTCCCCGCGCCCCTAGGTCATGTGCGGCCCGGTGGGGATTGTTCGCGCAGTTCCCCGCGCCCCTGGGTCATGTGCGGGTCCGGTGGGGGCTGGTCGCGCAGTTCCCCGCGCCCCTAGGGGGTTGGCGCCGGCCCGAACTTCATCGCACCGGCCAACCGCAGCCCCGCACCCGACAACGAACCCGCCTGCCCCCCAAGGGGCGCGGGGAACTGCGCGAACACCCCCCACCGGACCCGCACCCAACCACCAACCGACCCACCCACCCCCCAGGGGCGCGGGGAACTGCGCGAACAACCCCCACCGGACCCGCACCCAACCAACAACCGGCACGCCCACCCCCCAAGGGGCGCGGGGAACTGCGCGAATGACCCCCACCGGGCCCGCACACAGCCGACGACCGGCACGCCCGCCTCCCAGGGGCACCGGGCCCGCGGTCGACCGGCGACCGGCACGCCCACAAGGGGCGTGGGGAACACACGACCGAGGGAAAACCCTGTTCAACTCCCTTAGGGGAGTCCCTCATTGGGGAGGGGAAAGGCGGAGCCTACGGTAGGCACCGTGCCGCTCGCCGGGCACACGGGAGCCTGTCCAAAGGCCCCGTGCTCACCCCCACCCCCCGCGCGACCCCCCACCGGCAACCTGAGGAGACCCATGTTCGGGCTCAACCGTGTCAGAAAGTCCGCCCTCGCCCTCGTGGCGTGTAGCGCCGCCGCCGCGACCGCCCTCGTCGGCGCCCCCGCGGTCGCCGCCCCCGCCCCCATCGTCGGCGGCACCACGACCACCACCACGGCGTACCCGTACGTCATGCAGATCACGGACGCCTCGCAGAGCCAGTTCTGCGGCGGCACCCTGGTCACGCCCACCAAGGTGGTCACCGCAGCGCACTGCATGGTCGGCGAGACCACCAGCAGTGTCCGGGTGGTCGGCGGACGCACCTACCTCAACGGCACGAACGGCACGGTCGCCCGGGTCAGCAAGATCTGGATCCACCCCGACTACCGCACGGTGACCAGCGGCGACGACATCGCCGTCCTGACGCTGTCGACGTCGATGCCGTACACCACGGTCCCGTACGTCTCCGCCTCGGACACCGGGGTCTACGCGACCGGCGCGACCGCGCGCGTCCTCGGCTGGGGCACCACCCGTGAGGGCGGCGCCTCCTCCAACCAGCTCCGCACGGCGACCGTCCCGACGGTCTCCGACACCAGCTGCCGTACCTCCTACGGCACCCGGTTCGTCGCCAGTGACATGGTGTGCGCCGGTCTCACCAGCGGCGGGGTGGACACCTGCCAGGGCGACAGCGGCGGGCCGTTCATCATCGGCGGGCGTCTCGCGGGCGTCACGTCCTGGGGCGACGGGTGCGCACGCCCCGGGCTCCCCGGGGTGTACACCCGGCTGACGACCTTCTCCAGCCTGGTGACGACCCAGATCAACTCCTGAGCCACGCCGGTTCCGGGCGGTGGCCCGGGTGACAGACCAGGGGGCGTTGCGGGCCTCCACGAGCGGCCCGCAGCGCCCCCTCTCCATGCCCCCCTCCATGCCCCGCGCCAGGACCTCAGCCGGGGATCACCGTGCCGAAGCGGATGTCGTACGGCGTGTCCGGGTGGACCGCCGCCAGTGTCCGCGCGGCCTCCTCCTCGACCTCCCGGCGCTGTTCCTTGGTGAGCTTCTCGAACTCCTCGACCACGACGGCGTCACCGGTCAGCGCCCAGACCCCGACGAGGAAGCCGTCCACGAGGAGCGGCGAGTAGGGCGTGTTCACCTGCCAGGTGCGGCCGTGGTGCACGGCCGGGAGGATCCGGGTCCGATCGGCGTGCGAGAGCAGCGCGTTGTCGAACTCCGGCAGGAAGCGCGGCGGCGCCGGGGTCTCGGGGTCGGGGCGGGGCCCGTCGGGCAGGTCGAACAGCTCCACCCCGTGCTGGTCGTGGAAGGTGACGAGACGGGCACGCAGGCTCTCGAACGCGTCCCGCAGCCGGGTCAGTCCGCACCAGCTCTGCATGTCCTTGACGGAGGCGGGACCGAAGGCGGCGAGATAGCGCACCACCATGTCCTGCCGGGACGCGGCGGGGAGCGCGGGCCGGTCCAGCCAGTGTTCGACGGTGGTGAGCACGACCCCCTTGCTCCGCCCCCACATCCCACGCGGAGTGATCTGCACCAGCGGCAGCAGACAGCGCGCGGCGACGGACAACGACTGCGGATCGGCGTCCGGCCAGTGCGCACCCAGCGCGTCCCGCAACTGCCGCATCGTCCGGGGCTCCGCCTCGACCAGCTCCCGGGCGACCACCGCGAGCCGCTCCAGGTCGACACCGGTCAGTCCCTTGCGGAAGATCCGCACCTCCCGGTCCAGCGCCGCCTGCGCGAACGGCCGTACGGTCAGCGCGTCGTCGGCGGTGTGCAGATGGATGGTGGAGCGCAGGGTCGCCATCCGCACCGCGGCCCGCTCACCGAGCAGCACGGACAACTGCTCCGGCGCGAACCCCTCCAGCCGGGCGGCCAGCGCGTAGTACGGCGGCTTCACCTC
This sequence comes from Streptomyces sp. NPDC048290, assembly GCF_040652095.1. Lineage (NCBI taxonomy): Bacteria > Bacillati > Actinomycetota > Actinomycetes > Kitasatosporales > Streptomycetaceae > Streptomyces > Streptomyces sp. NPDC048290. The sequence goes on along the minus strand of NZ_JBEZLM010000031.1, from coordinate 53,993 downwards.
CTGCGCCTGGAGCCCGACGAGCCGCGTGAGCGCGTCCGACGGGGAGATCCGTGCCCGCTCCAGCAGCAACTGCCGGGCGAGGGTGGCACGGTTGAGGGCACGTGGGGTGAGGACGGGGGGCCGGGCCCGCCCCGTACCGGGTCCGCCCACAGCCTTCGGTGCCGCCGCCATGTCGTCCATCCCCGTCTCCATGCCCGTCTCCATCCCCGTCGCCATCCCCGTCGTCTGTGTCGTCCGGCGTCGCGCGCCGCCGTCCGACCAGGAAACTATCGGGCGTCGCGGACAGATACGGTCCGCGACGCCGAGGGCGTTGTCAGTGGTGGGTTCTAACGTCGTACGCATGACCACCGCCGCGAGCGTCACCGAGTCCTGGGCCCGTATCGACCGTTGGCTGGCCCGCCACGCGCCCGACACCCACGCACGGCTGCGCCCGCCCGCGTCCGACGCGGACATCGAGGAACTGGCCCGCACGATGGGCGTCACCCTCCCGGACGACCTGGTGGCCTCGCTGCGCTGCCATGACGGGGTGGAGTGGGGACAGGGGGCGCTGGAGCTGTCGTACTACGGGCCGTTGTCGAGCGTGGCGGACATGGTGCGGGCCACGAGCCGCCTGCGGCGCTTCGAGGCGGAGTTCAGCGGCCGGAACGGCGGGGAGGACGGCGAACTGACCGCCTCCTGGCAGCCGGAGTGGCTGCTGATCACCCTCGGCATCGGGGCGCAGGCGTCCGACGGCATGTTCCTGTCCTGCCGCCCGGGACCGCACTACGGGCGTCCGGGGCGCTACTTCGACGAGGACGTGCCCTCGTTCACCGAGTGGCCGACGCTCCGGGACGTGCTGGCGGAGCTGGCGGACGCGATGGAGGACCGTGGTGTGTTCCACGGCCGGGTTCCGCTGGCCGTGGAGGGGGAGTTGCTGTGGGAGGACCGTCCGACCGTCGTCGCGGACCCGGTCTCGGTGCTGGCGCTGGCGGAGCAGACGGCGGAACCGGAGGCGGGAGCGGGAGAGGACACCGGGCCGGTGGGCGTGCTGGGGGGCGGGCCGCAGCCGTCGGCCGGGTACAGTCCGGACGGCCACGGCGGTCAGTTCCGCGTCGCCTTCGTCCGTGCCGAGCCCCCGCGTCCCGATCCCCTTCCCGCCCAGCCGGACATCCTGTTCGCCGAGGGGCTCTCCCCGGACGAGCTGCTGCGCAGGCTGGGCGCGCTCCCCGCTACCGTCCGGCCGCGTACGCGCGCGACGGCCGAGCGGTCCGGGGCGTCGCTCTGGGCCGCGTACCGTCCGCTGGTCCGGGTGGGGACGGCCGGGGGCTGGGCGTACGCGGTGCAGGAGGCCGGGGAGGCGCAGTTCGGCAGGCCGGAGGTGCTGCGGACGGTGTCGGCCGGTACCCGGGCGGTGGCGCTGACCAAGGACGGCCCGCGGGTGTCGGTCACGCTCACCGAGGACGGCACGCCCCGCCCCGACGCCGGGCGGACGGTCGAGGCACCCCCCGAGAGCGGGCCCGAGCCCGCCTTCCAGACGCCTTCCCCGTATCCGCCGGTCGGCAGACCGCGGCCCCACTCCGCCGCGTACGCCCCGCTGCTGACCGGGCTGGCCGAGGAGTACGGGCTGGTCCACGATCCGGCGGCCGACGCGGACACCGAGCTGACCAGCGCACTGCTCCTCCCCCGTCCGGACGATCTCCGCAAGCCCTGGCCGCTGGACGAGGTACGCGGGTTCTACCTGGACGAACTCTTCGAGCGGACCGAGCCGGAGCGGCTGCGCGGCGCCTTCACCGCCCAGTTGGCCCGGCTCGCGGCGGAGACCGGGCTCACCGCCCATCCGGAGATCACCGCCGCCCTGGCGGGTCTCCAGGGCGGGCAGGACCTCACGATCGACCCCGACGGCCCGCTGGACCTGCGGTTGCGGACCCTCGCCGCGGAGGGCCACGCCGCTCACATGGGGCGCCGCGCGCGCCACGGTCGCACGCGTCGCCCGATCGTCCAGCCGGAAGACCAGCGGGCCTGGGCGGTGCGGGCGGCGGCCGGGCGGGCGCTGCGGGCTTTCCTGGAGCAGCCGCTGCGCATGGCCGCGGTCACGGTCCTCCAGCAGCGGATGTCGCCGTACTGGCGGGACGAGCTGGCCGCCGACCTCGACGGCCAGGGGCACGCCACGCCGGGCTGTCTGGGACTGCCGCCCGGCTTGCGCCAATACCCCTAAGGGGTATCGTCGGGCGCATGGGAGATGCCGACCTGACCTTGACGGTGACCGAGATCGACCTGTCCGACTGCTGGTGCGGGACGGAACTGGCCGAGGTGGAGCGCGATCTCGCCGCGCTGCCGGGCGTGGACTCCGCCCATCTGGACCGGACCCGCTCGGTGGCGCACGTCCGCTACGACCCGGCGCTGACCGACCGCCGCGGGATCGCCGCGACGCTGGCGGGGCGGGGGTACGGGTGTGTCTGTGTGGACTGCCCCGACTCGTGCTGCCAGCCGGGGCACCCGGCGGTGGACCCGGCGGACGCCGCCCCCGACGCCGATGGGGGTCATCAGGGTCATGAGGACCACGAAGGGCACGGCGACGCGCACGCCGGGCACGGTGCCGCCATGGTCCGGGACATGTTCCGCCGGTTCCTGGTCTGTGCCGTACTGACCGTGCCGATCGTGCTGTACTCGCCGATCGGGCACAGCGTCGGCTTCACCGCGGACCCGCCGTTCGGGCTGCCGATGGCGTGGTTCGGGCTGATCCTGGGGACGCCGGTGGTGCTCTGGGGCGGCTGGATCTTCATCTCCTCCGCCTGGCGGTCGCTGCGCCAGGGCGAGGTGACGATGATGACGCTGATCGCGACCGGCATCCTCGTCGCCTATGTCTACTCGGTGTTCGCCACCTTCGCCGGGGCCGAGGACGTGTTCTTCGAGGCCGCCGCGATGCTGACCACGCTGAGCCTGATCGGGCACTGGCTGGAGATGCGCTCGCGCTACGCCACCGGCCGGGCCGTGGAGGCGCTGCTGTCGCTGGCGCCGCCGACCGCGCGGGTGCGGCGCGACGGGACCGAGACCGAGGTGCCGCTGGAGCAGGTCGTCACCGGGGACGTGGTCGTCGTACGGCCCGGCGAGAAGGTGCCGGTGGACGGGACGGTGCTGGACGGGGCCAGCCATGTGGACGAGTCGATGATCAGCGGGGAGCCGCTGCCGGTGGCCAAGACCGCGGGCTCACCGGTGGTGGGCGGCACCATCAACACCACCGGCGCGTTCACCTTCACCGCCACCGCGGTGGGCGCGGACACCGCGCTGGCCCGGATCGTGGCGATGGTCCGCAACGCTCAGGCGTCCAAGGCCCCGGCGCAGCGGCTGGCGGACACCGCCGGGAAGTACATCGTCTATCTGGCGCTGGGCTCCGGGATCGTCACGTTCCTGGCGTGGGCGCTGATCGGTGACGAGGGTGTCGGTTTCGCGATCACGGCGGCGGTGTCGGCGGTCGTCATCGCCTGTCCGGACGCCCTCGCGCTGGCCACCCCGACCGCGATCACGGTGGGCGTCGGTCAGGGGGCGCGCGGCGGGGTGCTGTTCAAGAACGCGACGGCGCTGGAGGCGACGGCGGCCATCGACACGGTCGTCTTCGACAAGACGGGCACGCTGACCGAGGGGAAGCCGTCGGTCACGGATGTCGTGCCGGTGCCGGGGGTGGACGAGGAGACGGTGCTGCGGCTGGCGGCGCGGGCGGACCAGCCGTCGCAGCATCCGCTGGCCACGGCGATCGTGGGGGCGGCCGAGGAGCGGGGCTGGACGGTGGAGCCGCCGTCCGCGTTCGACTCCGTACCGGGCTACGGCGTGACCGCGACCGTGGACGACCGCCGGGTGCTGCTGGGCAACGCGCGCCTGCTGGAGCGGGAGGGGGTCGCGGTCCAGGCGCTGGTGGCGCAGGCCGACCGGCTGGCGGCCGACGGGAAGACCGCGATGTATGTGGCCGCCGACGGCAAGCCGCTCGGGCTGGTCGCGGTGGCGGACACGGTCCGGGCGTCCGCCCGCGCCGCCGTCGCCGAGCTGCACCACGACGGGGTCACCGCCGTGATGCTGACCGGCGACCGGGCGGCGACCGCGCGGGCGGTGGCCCGGGGCGTCGGGGTGGACGAGGTGATCTCCGACGTGCTGCCCGGGGACAAGGCGGAGCGGATCGAGACGCTCCAGCGGGGCGGCGCGAAGGTCGCGATGGTCGGCGACGGGGTCAACGACGCGCCCGCGCTGGCCCGCGCCGAGGTCGGCATCGCGATCGGGGCGGGGACGGACGTCGCCGTGGAGACCGCCGATGTGGTGCTGGTCCGCGACGACCCGGCGGACGTGGCGTACGCGCTGCGGATCGCCCGCGCGGTCCGCCGCAAGATCAAGCAGAACCTGTTCTGGGCGGCGATCTACAACCTGCTCGCCATCCCGGTCGCCGCCGGTGCCCTCTACCCGAGCCTCGGTCTGGTGCTGCGCCCGGAGTGGGCGGCGCTGCTGATGAGCGCGTCCACGATCATCGTCACGTTCAACGCGCTGCTGCTGCGCCGGATGGACCCGAGGCGGCGGGCGGCCCCGTCGGCCGCCTGACCCGGGGCGTCTTACGTCCTGGTGACATGCCCGGCAGGTCACCGGGACGGCCGCCCGCGCGGCCCTAGCGTGAGCGGTATGCGCGTACTGGTCACCGGCGGTGCCGGGTTCATCGGGTCCCATGTCGTCGACGCCCTGCGGGCGCACGGACACGATCCGGTGGTGTACGACGTCCGCCACGACCCGGCGTCCGACGTGCGGGATCCGGTGGCGCTCGCGCGGGCGCTGGCCGGGGTCGGCGCGGTGTGCCACCAGGCGGCGATGGTCGGGCTGGGCGACGGGGTCGCGGACGCCGCGGACTATGTGTCCCGCAACGACCTGGGCACCGCCGTGCTGCTCACCGCGATGGCCGAGGCGGACGTACGGCACCTGGTCCTGGCGGGCTCGATGGTGGTGTACGGCGAGGGCCGGTACGTGTGCCCGGACCATGGGGTCGTCCGGCCGGGTCCGCGGGCCGCCGCCGATCTCGCCGCGGGCCGTTTCGAGCCGCCGTGCCCGCGGTGCGGGAAGGATCTCGCGCCGGGGCTGGTCGGCGAGGACGCCCCGGCGGACCCGCGCAATGTGTACGCGGCGACCAAGCTGGCCCAGGAGCACCTGTCGGCGGCGTGGGCACGGGCGACGGGGGGTTCCGCGGTGGCGCTGCGCTACCACAACGTGTACGGGCCGCGGATGCCCCGGGACACCCCGTACGCGGGTGTGGCGTCCTTCTTCCGCTCGGCGCTCGCCCGGGGCGAGTCCCCCCGGGTCTTCGAGGACGGCGGCCAGCGGCGGGACTTCGTCCATGTCCGGGACGTGGCCGCCGCGAACGTGCTGGCCCTGGAGGGGGCGGCGGCCCCCGGCGCGCTCACCGTCTACAACACCGGCAGCGGCGAGCCGCGCACGGTCGGCGAGCTGGCCCACGCCCTGTCCGCCGCGCACGGCGGCCCGGCGCCCGTCGTCACCGGGGAGTTCCGGCTCGGGGACGTCCGCCACATCACCGCGGACTCGTCCCGGCTGCGGGGCGCGCTGGGCTGGCGCCCACGGGTCGACTTCACGACCGGGATGCGGGAGTTCGCGGCGGCGGGGATGCGGGGGTAGGGGCGGCCGGGGGGGAGGGCGCCGGGCGGCGGACGAGGTGCGGCGGCCGGGACGCGGGCGGTCGTCAAGGCGGGACGGCGTGGTCAGGGCGTGGGCAGTCATCAAGGCCGGGCGGCGGTCAGGACGCGGGCGGTCGTCAAGGCGCGGGCGGTCGTCAAGGCGCGGGCGGTCGTCAAGGCGCGGGCGGTCGTCAAGGCGCGACGGCGGGGATGCGGGGGTAGGGCACCGGTCGGCGCCGGACGGCGATCAGCGTGCCGTAGGGGATCACAGCGCGGTCGGCAGGATCACCTCGAAGCGGCAGCCGCCCGGGATGTTGTGGACCCGGGCGCGCCCCTGGTGGGCCTCCACGATGCCGCGGACGATGGCGAGGCCGAGCCCGGCGCCCGCCGGCGGGGTGCGGGCGTCGGTGCCGCGCCAGCCGGTGTCGAAGACCCGGGGCAGGTCCTCCTCGCTGATACCGCCGCAGCCGTCGGTCACGGACAGCACCACCTCGCCGTCATCGGCGCGTTCCGCGGCCACCGCGACCGTGCCGTCGGCGGGCGTCCGGCGGATCGCGTTGACCAGCAGATTGCCCAGGACCCGGCTCATCTCCTTGCCGTCCACCTCCACCGGCACCGCCTCGACCCGCGCGCCGACCAGCCGTACCCCGTGCTGCCGGGCCAGCGGGTCGGCGCCCGCGATGGCGTCGCCGATCAGGTCGTAGAGGGAGATCCGGGACGGGGTGAGGGGGAGGGTGCCCGCGTGGATGCGGGAGAGTTCGAAGAGGTCGCCGACCATGCCGTCGAGGCGTTCGACCTCGGCGCGGATACGGGTCAGATAGCGGTCGGGGTCGGTGGCGACACCGTCCTCCAGGGCCTCCGCCATGGCCCGCAGTCCGGCGAGCGGGGTCCGCAGATCGTGCGAGATCCAGGCGACGAGTTCGCGGCGGGAGGTCTCCAGGGCGCGTTCGCGTTCCCGGGACTCGGCGAGCCGGGCGCTGGTGGCGGCCAGTTCCCGGCTGAGCGCTTCGAGTTCGGCGGTGGCCGGTCCGGCGGGCGCGGCGAAGTCCCCGCCGTCACCGAAGGAGCGGGCGGCGACGGCCAGCGCCCGGCTGCGGGCGACCACCCAGCGGCCCAGCAGCAGCGCGGTGAGCAGGGAGACGGCCGCCGCCATGGCGACGACGGTGGTGACCACGGTGAGGTCGTGCGCGGACAGGAACATCGCCCAGGCCACGGCGAGGGTGCCGGTGAGCATCGCGACCACGCCGACCGCCGCGACGACGGTCAGGGACGCGGTGAGCGAGCGGCGCCGGATCACCCGCAGGACGGCGGCTCCGGCCAGCCCGGAGGCGGCGGCGCCCGCGAAGGCGTAGGCGGCGATGAGGAGGGTGTCACGCATGGTCAGCCGCCTTCGGGGGTGGGGTGGGAGCCGTCACCGGCGGGGTCGTCCGCGCCGAGGGCGTCGACAGCAGGGGCGTCGGCGGCGGGGGCGTCCGCCTCGAAGCGGTAGCCGACGCCCCACACGGTCCGGATGAGCCGGGGCCGGGCGGGGTCGTCCTCGACCTTGCCGCGCAGCCGGCGGACATGGACGGTGACGGTGGACAGATCCCCGAAGTCCCAGCCCCACACCTCCCGCATCAGGTCCTCCCGGCTGAAGGCCCGCCCGGGATGGGCGAGGAAGAACGCGAGGAGGTCGAACTCGCGCAGGGTGAGGGCGAGTTCGGTGCCGTGCTTGACAGCGCGGCGGGCGGCCGGGTCGAGGGCGAGGCCCGCCGCGCCGAGCGGCCGGGCGCCGGGTCCGGGCCGGGTCCGGCGCAGCACGGACTCCACGCGCAGCACGAGTTCGCGGGGGCTGAACGGCTTGGTGACATAGTCGTCGGCGCCGATCTCCAGGCCGAGCACCCGGTCCTCCTCGTCGCCCCGGGCGGTCAGCATGATCACCGGTACGGGTCCGTGCGCGCGCAGCCGGCGGCACACCTCCAGGCCGTCCATGCCGGGCAGCATCAGGTCCAGCACCACCAGGTCGGGCCGGTGGGCGGTGGCGCGGGCGAGCGCGGCGGGCCCGTCGGCGGCCCGGTCGACGGTGTAGCCCGCCCGGTCCAGGTATCCGGCGACGACCTCGGAGACGGTGGGGTCGTCGTCCACGACGAGGACCCTGGAGGTGCGGGCGGGAGCGGGTCCGCCCGCCGGTGCCGGACCCGGTCCTCCCGTTGTGTACGGCTGCTGCATGGGCCCAGCCTGACACCGGAGGCCGGTCACGCGGGTGCGGCGGAGGTCCGGCGGGCCTCGACGTCCGCGTTTCGTAAGGTCCGGAAGTCCGTGATGTCCGTTTCGCGTTCGTAGGGTGAGCAGTGTGACCTCTCCACCCCACGACCGCGTGGTCGCTGCACCCCCTGACGTCGATGTCGTCCTGCCCTGTCTGAACGAGGCCGCGGCGCTGCCGTGGGTGCTGGCCCGGATCCCGGACGGCTGGCGGGCGGTCGTCGTCGACAACGGCTCCACCGACGGTTCGGCACAGATCGCGCGGGCGCTCGGCGCGTCCGTGGTGCGCGAGGAGCGCCGGGGCTTCGGCGCGGCCTGCCACGCCGGGCTGTCGGCGGCGACCGCCGACATCGTCTGCTTCTGCGACTGCGACGCCTCGCTCGACCCGGCGCTCCTCGTCCCGTTCGTCGCGGAACTGCGCTCCGGCGCGGCCGATCTGGTGCTGGGGCGGCGCCGCCCGCGCGGCCGGGGCGCCTGGCCCGCGCACGCCCGCGCCGGGAACCTCGCCCTGGCCCGGCTGCTCCGCCGCCGCACCGGGCTGCGCCTGCACGACCTGGGACCGCTGCGGGCCGCCCACCGCGTCCCGCTGCTGGGGCTCGGTCTCACCGACCGGCGCAGCGGCTATCCGCTGGAGATGGTGGTGCGGGCGGCCGACGCCGGATGGCGGATCGCGGAGCACGACGTGCCGTATCTGCCGCGTACCGGGGTCTCCAAGGTGACCGGCACCTGGCGCGGCACCTGGCAGACCGTCCGGGACATGCGGCGGGTGCTGGCCCGTCCGGCGGGCGGGGCCGCGGAATGACCACCCTCGTCGTGATCGCCAAGGAGCCCCGCCCCGGCCGGGTCAAGACCCGGCTCACCCCCCGGTTCACCCCGCGGGAGGCCGCCGCCCTGGCCGAGGCCGCGCTCGCCGACACCCTGGACACGGTGGCCGCGGCGCCCGCGTCCCGGCGGCTGCTGATGCTGGACGGCGCTCCGGGACGCTGGCTGCCGCCGGGGTTCGACGTACAAGCGCAGTGCGCGGGCGGGCTGGACGAACGGCTCGCGGACGCGTTCGCGCACTGCGCCGGACCGGCCCTGCTGATCGGCATGGACACCCCGCAGATCACGCCCGCGCTGCTCACCGTGGACTTCGCGGACTGCGACGCGTACCTCGGCCCCGCCGAGGACGGCGGGTTCTGGGCGATCGGCCTCGCCGTGCCCGACCCGGCGCTGCTGCGCGGGGTCCCGATGTCCACCCCGGTGACCGGCAAGGCGCAGGGGGAGCGGCTGGCGGCGGCCGGGCTGCGGGTGCGTGAGCTGCCCCGGCTGCGGGACGTCGACACCGCCGACGACGCCCGCGCGGTCGCCGCCGAGGCGCCGCACGGCCGGTTCGCCGCGTGTCTGGCGGAGCTGACCCGGACGGGAGGCGAGCGGTGAACCGGGCCGCGCCCACCTGGTCGGGCGGCGACCCCGGGGGCCCCGGGGACCCGTACACGGCGGCGCTGCGGGCCGGACACGGGCCCCTGTTCCTGCGCCGCGAGGACGGCTGGCTGCTGCCGCTGGAGGTGGAGCGGTGGTGCGAGCGGGCCGACGCGGTGGACCGGGACGTCCTGGACCGCTGCGAGGGCACCGTCCTGGACATCGGCTGCGGTCCCGGGCGGCTGGTCGCCGAACTCGCCGCCCGGGGCCGCCCCGTCCTCGGGATCGACATCAGCGCCACCGCGGTCGCCCACACCCGGGGGCTGGGCGGTCAGGCGCTGCGCCGCTCGGTGTTCGAACCGCTGCCCGGCGAGGGCCGCTGGGACACCGTGCTGCTGATGGACGGCAACATCGGCATCGGCGGCGACCCGGACGTGCTGCTCGCCCGGACCGCCCGGCTGCTGCGCCCCGGCGGACTGCTCATCGCCGAGACCGACCCGGCCGACGTCGACGAACGCAGCCGGGTCCGGGTGGTCCCGCTCAGCGCCGCCCGCCCCACCGGCACCGCCTTCCCGTGGGCCCGGCTCGGGACCCCAGCGCTGCTGAGCCGGGCCCGGCACTGGCGGACCGCCGCCCACTGGGCGTTCGGCGGGCGCCGCTTCGTCGCCCTGCGCACCGGGACGACGTACGACCACCAGCCTGGAGCCGATGGGCCGTCAGTCCCCGTCGCGTGACCGCGTCCGCCGGCCCCGTACCGCCAGCAGCACCGCCGAGCCGCCGAACAGCACCGCCGTCACCACCAGCCAGCGGGTCAGGAGTCCCGCCGAGGACAGCCCCGTGGCGGACCGGTACCGCTCCTCCGACACCATGCCGCTGATCAGCGGGAACCACACCACGAGCAGCAGCAGCGACAGGGCCGCCGGGACGCGGACGTACATCGCCAGGTCCCGGTGGCCCAGCGCGCCGAGCCCGCCGACGAGGGCCCGGTCCGCGCCCGCGTACAGCGGCAGCAGCACCAGGTCGTGCAGCAGCGCCGCCCCCACCAGCCACAGCGCCACACCGAGCCAGTCACCGGCGAACAGCCGGACGCCCGCGTACCCGGCCAGCGCGAACGAGCAGACCAGCAGCAGGATCTGGAGCGGGCTGCCGAGCGGCAGCCGGAGGCGGCCCGGGGTCTTCTCCGCCCCGGCGCGGGTGGGGTCGTGGCCCATCACAGCTCCCCGAACGTCATCCGCGCGACCCACTTGGTGTTCAGCACACCGGGCGCGGCCGGCACGATCACCCGGGCCGGGTAGCCGTGGTCCATGGACAGGTCCTCCCCGTTGACGGTCAGCGCGAGCAGGGCGCGCGGATCGGCGACCTGGTTGGCGCGCAGCGCCGCGTGCCGGAACGCGCCGCGCCGCTGGAGCGACTCCACCAGCACGTCCGGCGGCGCCCCGCCGTGCCCGACCAGCGCGGCCAGATCGGCGAGCCGTACCCCGCGCCACCACTGGTCGGACGTCGCCCAGCCCTCCACACAGGCGATCGGCAGCGCCGCGCTGTGCTGCGGCAGCCGCGCCAGCTCGGCCCGGCTGAGCCGGACCGTGCCGCCCGGTCCGGTCAGCACCAGCCGCCAGGTGTCCGCGCCGGTCTCCGCCGGATCGATCCCCGCGTACGAGGCCGTCTTGTTGATCTGGAAGCCGTTGGGGCCGCTGCCGGGGTCGCCGCCGCCGTGCGGGGCCAGCAGGGCGGTGTTGCGCAACACCCCGTCGAAGCTGCGGCCGACGGTGGTCGCGAACAGCAGCAGCGCGCCGCCCCCGACGAACCACAGCGCCCCGCGCCGCGACACGGTCGGCTCGACGGGCCGCGGCGCGACCAGCTCGTCCGGCTGCTCCTCCTCCCCGTCGCGCATCCGGCGCAGATTCCGCAGCGCCCGCGGCGTCTTCAGCACCACATGGACCACGAACGCGGAGATGAACACCCACGCCCCGTAGAAGTGGAGCGTGTAGAAGGAGCCGGGGAAGACATAGTCGAGCTGGATGTTGAGCACCCCGGTGACGAACTCGAACAGCGCGCCGCCCACCAGGAGCAGCAGGGAGAGCCGTTCCAGGGCGTGGGCGATGGAGCGCACCGGGGGCAGGGCGAACAGCCGGGGGATCACCGACCAGAGCTTGGCCAGCAGGACCGGGATCAGGGTGACGCCGAGGGTGACATGCAGCCCCTGGGTGAACCGGTACAGCCAGTGCGGGTCGGTCGGCCAGGAGAAGAGATAGAAGCCGAGCAGGCCCTTGTCCGGCGTCTGGTCGTTGACCGGCGACAGATCGGGGTTGTAGGCGGCGTACGACACCAGACCCGTCAGGAAGAGCACGGTGATCCCGGCGAGCAGGACCAGGCCCAGGACCGAGGTGAAGCGGACCGAGCGCACGGGGCTGCGCCAGAAGCCGGGCGCTGAGGGGGAGGGGAGCGGAGGAGGAGCGTCTCGCATGTGCCGACCGTAGGCCCGTGCCACCCCGCCGAAGGGGGCGTGACCCATGACGAAACGCTGACGTCGGGCCCGTACGGCAGCATCCGGCCGCTCGCCCGGCCTAGCGTGCCGGTGTGAACCGCACCCCTCCCCCCACCGGCCCGGACACCGACGTCCCGCGCACCTCCACCGGGGACCCGGCGCGCCGCGCCGTCCGCCATGATCTGTACGCCGCCGGGATCGCCGCCCTGCTGGTGCTGGCCGCCGTGCTGATCGGCCGTCACATCCAGTCCACCTCGCACACCCTGTTCGTCAGCTGGCCCCCGCTGCTGGCCCGCTGGGGACCGCACGTGGGCCCCGGCACCCCGGCCGCCGTCCTGGTCGCCGCCGGGGTGGTGGCGTACGGTCCGCCGCTCGCGGTCCGGCTGCGCTGGCGGACGCTGCTCGTGGCGGCCTGGGCGACCTCACTGGCCTGGATCGTCTCGCTGGCCCTGATCGACGGCTGGCAGCGCGGCATCGCCGGACGGCTCACCACCCGCTATGAGTATCTCCAGGTCATCGACCGTTTCCATGACATCCCGGCGGCGCTCGCCACCTACACCGACCACATCCTGGGCGGCTCCCCCGACCACTGGCCCGCGCATGTCGCCGGGCATCCCCCGGCGGCGGTCCTCACCTTCGTGCTGCTGGACCGGGCGGGGCTGCGCGGCGGCGGCTGGGCCGGGATGTGGTGCGTGGTGCTCGGGGCGGCGGCGTGCGTGGCCGTGCTGGTCGCGGTGCGGGCGCTGGCGGGCGAGCGGCTCGCGCGGCGGGCGGCGCCGTTCCTGGTGCTGGCCCCGGCCGCGGTGTGGCTGGGCACCTCGGCCGACGCCTACTTCGCGGCGGTGGCCGCCTGGGCGGTGGCACTGCTGGCGCTGGCGCTCACCCGGGGATCGCTGTGGGCGGCCGGCGGGTCGGGGCTGCTGTTCGGGCTGACCTGCTATCTCTCGTACGGTCTGGTGCTGATGGCGGTGATCGGGGCGGCGGTGGTGCTGCTCGGGTTCCGGGGGCTGCGGGAGCGTCCGCTGCTGGTGGTGCCGTTCGCGGTGGGGCTCGCGGTCGTCCCGGCGCTGTTCACCGTCGCCGGGTTCGACTGGTGGGAGGGGTACCGCCTGCTGCTCGTCCGGTACGACCAGGGCGCGGGCGGCATCCGCCCGTACGGCTACTGGATCTGGGCCAATCTCGCCTGCACGGTGCTGATCACGGGGCTGGCGACGGCGGCGGGGCTGCGCCGGACGGGGGCGGCGGGGCTCGGCACCGGGTGGAGGGGACCGTGGGACAGGAGTGAGGCGCGGCTCGCCGTGCTGGTGGCCGGTGCGCTGCTGGCCGTGCTGATCGCGGATCTGTCCGGGATGAGCAAGGCGGAGACGGAACGCATCTGGCTGCCGTTCGCGGTGTGGCTGCTGCCGTGCTGTGCGCTGCTGCCGCGACCCCGGGCCTGGCTGGCCGCGCAGGCGGTGCTGGCACTGCTGCTCAACCATCTGCTGCGGACCGGGTGGTGAGGCGGTGGCCGCCGGTCCGGGGGTGGCGGCCCAGCCCTCGTGATCCGGTGATCGCCCCCCCCGGGCCGGGGAGGCGGCCCAGCCCTCGTGATCCGGTGATCGCCGGGCCAGGGGGCGGCTCAGCCCTCGTGAGCCGATGGCCGCCCGGCCAGGGGGGCGGCTCAATCCTCGTGATCCGGTGGCCGCCCGGCCAGGGGAGGCGGTCCAGCCCTCGTGATCCGGTGATCGCCCCCCGCCCGGGGAGGCGGCCCAGCCCTCGTGATCCGGTGATCGCCGGGCCAGGGGGCGGCTCAGCCCTCGTGAGCCGATGGCCGCCCGGCCAGGGGCAGGCGGGTCAGTCCTCCTGCTCGTTGGGCATCACCCGGGTCACCTTGCCGGTGTGGTCCGCCTCCAGATAGCCGCTCTGCCGGTAGTCGTTGGAGAGATAGACCGACATCGACTTCGGGTCGCCGAAGGTGGGGTCGTCGCCGCTGACCAGGAGATAGCGCGAGGTGATGTCCTTGACGTTGAGTTCCTTCTCGGCCCGCTCGAACATGCCGGGGACGGCGTCCCACCGGAAGTCGTCCACGTCGAAGGGGCTCTCCATGGACGTCACCGAGCCGCTGCTGATGCCCTTCTCGGCGCCCTCTCCGGGGCGGTAGGTCCAGGAGTCGTAGCGGGTCTTGCTGCCGTCGACCATGACATTGGCCGAGACATGCTCCGCGTACACGGACAGACTGCTCATCTGGTCCGTGCCGGTGGCCTCCTTGAGGGCGGCCACGGCGGTCCGGATGCCGTCCGGGGTGAGCAGATCGGACGGGGCGTCGTCCGAGCCCCCAGAACCACCCGAGTCCCCGGAGTCCGTGGGATCGGTGGAGCGGTCCGATCCCGCCGGGACGTCGGCGGCGCCGGTCTCGCCCGAGCCGCTCCCGTCGCTGGCCGTCACACCCGGCGATTCCGCCGCGTCCGCGCCGGTGCCGCCGTCGTTCGGCAGGAACGCCCACACCAGGGAGCCGATCACGACCGTGGAGACCATCGACGAGAGGATGGCGATCCTGCTGATCCGCCGCCGGGTACGGCCGTCCCGGTCACCGGACGGCGACGCCACCGGCGCGGTCGTCCCGTAGGGGTGGGGGGCGGGGGTGGCATAGGGGTTGGGGTGCGGTCCGGTGGTCTGCGGGGCGGGCGCGGCCAGCGCGTACGAGGTCACCTGGGCCGGGGGGACCGCGGCGGTGGGCGGCGGCGGTCCGAAGCCGCCCGGGACGGGGACGTCGGCCGTCTCCGCGTGCGCCAGCATCGCGTCCATGGTGGCCGCGTCCGGCCGTCGCGCCGGGTCCTTGGCGAGGGCGGCGATCAGCAGCGGGCCCAGCGCGCCCGCCCGGACCGGCGGGGGCAGTTCCTCGCGCAGGACGGCGGCGAGGGTGGCGAGGGTGGTCGCGCGGCGCAGCGGATGGTGGCCCTCGACGGCGACGTACAGCATCATCGCGAGCGACCACAGATCGGACTCGGGGCCGCCGTCGCCGCCGGATATCCGCTCCGGGGCCATGTAGTCGGGGGTGCCGATGACGGACCCGGTGGCGGTGAGGGACGTCGACTCACGGATGGCGGCGATACCGAAGTCGGTGAGGACGGGGCGGCCGTCGGGGCGCAGCAGCACGTTGGCGGGTTTCACGTCCCGGTGCTGGATGCCCACCGCGTGCGCGGCGCGCAGCGCGCCGAGGATCTCCCGGCCGAGCCGGGCGACCTCGCGGGGCGCCATGGGGCCGCGGGCGAGCGGGGCGTCGAGCGAGCCGCCGGTGACCAGTTCCATGACCAGCCAGGGGTACGGGTGCTCGGCGCCGTCGACCACATGGTGGATGGTCACCACGTTGGGGTGGTCGACCCGGGCCAGCGCGCGGGCCTCGCGCAGCACCCGTTCGCGCAGTTGCCGGGCGGCCTCGGGGTCGTACTCCGCCATCGCCGGGTCCGGGGGCCGGACCTCCTTGAGCGCGACGGCCCGGTCCAGGACGAGGTCCCGTGCCCGCCACACCGTGCCCATGCCTCCGCCGCCGAGCCGGGCCTCCAGCTCGAAGCGCTCATCGATCACCCGTCTGGCGGGCCCACCCTCGTTCATCGCCCGCAGCATACGAGAACCCACCGACACCACGGGTCCCGGGCCGGTCCGTGAAACACGGTTCACGCCGATGTCGAGATCCGGCGCCCGGCTCCGTCCCCGGTGTAGACACGACGGCACACGGGCCGTCGGCGAACGCGAGGAGACCGACCATGGCGAAGTATCTGCTGCTCAAGCACTACCGGGGCGCCCCGGCCGCGGTGAACGACGTACCGATGGACCGGTGGACGCCCGAGGAGATCTCGGCGCATGTGACGTACATGAACGATTTCGCGGCACGGCTGGAAGAGACCGGGGAATTCGTCGACGGCCAGGCGCTGGCGCCCGACGGGATGTGGGTGCGCTACGACGGGGAGGGGCGTCCGCCGGTCACCGACGGGCCGTTCGCCGAGACCAAGGATCTGATCGCGGGCTGGATGGTGATCGACGTGGACAGCCAGGAGCGGGCCGTGGAGCTGGCCGGGGAGCTGTCGGCGGCGCCGGGCAAGGACGGCCGGCCGATCCATGAGTGGCTGGAGCTGCGGCCGTTCTACGGTGTGCCGCCCACCGTCGCCGAGTGACCCCGCCGATGGACGAGGAACTGCTCAGAAGCCTGACGCCGGGTGTGCTGGGCATCCTCGTCCGGCGCGGGGCGGACTTCGCGGCGGCGGAGGACGCGGTGCAGGACGCGCTGGTGGAGGCGGTGCGGGTGTGGCCGTCCGAGCCGCCCCGGGACCCCAAGGGGTGGCTGGTGGCGGTGGCGTGGCGGCGGTTCCTGGACGCGAGCCGGGCGGACGCGGCCCGGCGCCGCCGGGAGGAGCGGTTGGAGAGGCTGGCGGCGGAGCCGCCGCCGGGTCCGGCGTCCGGTGTGGACGACACGCTGTGGCTGTACTTCCTGTGCGCGCATCCGTCGCTGAGCCCGTCGTCGGCGGTGGCGCTCACGCTGCGGGCGGTGGGCGGGCTGACGACCCGGCAGATCGCGCGGGCGTATCTGGTGCCGGAGGCGACGATGGCGCAGCGGATCAGCCGGGCCAAGCGGACGGTCGCCGGGGTGCGCCTTGACCGGCCCGGTGATGTGGCCACGGTGCTGCGGGTGCTGTACCTCGTCTTCAACGAGGGCTATTCGGGCGATGTCGACCTGGCGGCGGAGGCGATCCGGCTGACCCGGCGGCTGCGGGCGGTGATCGACCATCCGGAGGTGTCGGGGCTGCTGGCGCTGATGCTGCTGCACCAGGCCCGGCGGGCGTCGCGGACCGCGCCGGACGGGGCGCTGGTGCCGCTGGCCGAGCAGGACCGGGCCCGGTGGGACACGGCGGCGATCGCGGAGGGCATCGGGGTGCTCCAGGCGGCGTTGGCGCGGGACCGGCTCGGTGAGTTCCAGGCGCAGGCGGCCATCGCGGCGCTGCACGCGGACGCCCCGAGGGCCGAGGAGACGGACTGGCCGCAGATCGTGGAGTGGTACGACGAGTTGGTGCGGCTGACCGGGGGCAGTCCGGTCGTCCGGCTGAACCGGGCGGTGGCGGTGGGCGAGGCGGACGGTCCGCGCGCGGGGCTCGCGGCGCTGGCGGAGCTGGACGAGACACTCCCCCGGCACCGGGCGGTGGCCGCACATCTGCACGAGCGCGCCGGGAACACGGTACTGGCGGCACGCCTTTACACGGAGGCGGCGGACCGGGCAACGACATCCGCCGAACGCGACCACCTGACCCGCCGCGCGGCCCGACTCAACACCGGGGGGCGCGGGGGCGGTCCGGGTGAGAGGGGTCCACGTGACGGAGGCCCACATGAGGCCGGTTCGCATGAGACGGCTCCACATGAGACCGGTCCGCGCGACAGCCGCACGCATGGCGGCGGCCCGCACGACGACGATCCACGCGAGGCCGGTCCGCACGCGAGCGGCCCGCGCGAGGCCAATCCGTGTGACAGCGGCCCGCGCGAGACCGGTCCGCATGAGACGGCTCCACATGAGACCGGTCCGCGTGACAGCGGCACGCACGACGGCGGCCCGTGTGACGGCGGCCCGCACAGGAGCGGCCCACAGGAGAGCGGCACACATGACGGCGGCCCAGATGAGACCGGCCCACATGAGGCCGGTCCGTGCGGCGCCGGGAGCTGACCCCACCACCACCCCGCACCGCGCACCACGCTTCGACCGCATTGCCGCAGCTATGTCGATTTCGTCGCCGAAGGCCGACCCAGGGCGGTGTTTTCCGGCCGTGCCCGCGCGAACGCGCAGGTGGCGTGGGGGCGGACCGGTGGTGCGGATCGGCCGTCGGCCGACGCCCATGGGGACGACGGGCGGCCGGTCCCCCGGACGTCCCGACCGCCCCGCTCCCCCGCGCCACCTGATGAATTGACGCCGCATGAGAGCGGACGCGGCACAGCGCTCCCACAGCCATACACCTGTAGAACACAACTGAATCCGCATCAAGATTCCCAATTTCCAACGAATTTCGCACTTACCTATTGCTTGAACGACTGTTTAGATCTCGATCACCCCCCACGTCTCCGGATTTCGCACTCATGCGTGGAGGACTGGCATGTCCGGTTTCAGTGATCGTGAACTCGGTATGGGGCGGCGCATCACCCGCCGCGACTTCATCGACGGCGTGGCGGTCGGCACGGCCGCGGTCGCCGCCGCCACCGCGCTCCCCGGGATCGCCCAGGCGTCCCCGGCCACGTCCGGCGGCAACGGGAACGGCAACGGGCACGGCCATGGGAACGGCCACGGACATGGACATGGGCACGGACACGGCCCGAAGCCCCCGTACCCGCCGACCGAAACCGGCCTCAAGGGACAGGGCCAGGGCTCCTACGACGTGGCGCACGCCGTACGCGGCGGCACCTTCGACCCCGGCAAGATCGACCGCACCGGGGAGTCGTACGACCTGGTCGTGGTCGGGGCCGGACTGAGCGGGCTGGCCGCCGCCCACCTGTACCGCAAGCACGCCGGGCGGCACGCCAAGGTGCTGATCCTGGACGCCCTGGACGACTTCGGCGGCCACGCCCGCCGCAATGAGTTCCAGGTCGGCCGCAGTCTGCTGCTCTCCAACGGCGGCACCGTCAACATCGACACCCCCAGCACCTGGACCCGCGCCTCGCGCGATCTGCTCACCAAGGACCTCGGCGTCGATCTGAAGGCGCTGGAGGCCACGGTCAAGACCGACGCGTACGCCCCGTACGCGCTGCGCAGCGCCACGCTGTTCGACCGGGAGCGCTGGGGCAAGGACCAGTTGGTGATCCGGGAGTCGGGCGAGTCCTGGGCGTCGTACGTCACCAAGCTGCCGATGGGGGCGGCGAGCCGGGCGGCGCTGGTCCGGCTGTACACCACCACCGAGGACTTCTACCCGGGGCTCACCGACGCGCAGAAGAAGGAGATCCTCGCGCGCACCCCGTACGAGACGTATCTGCGGGAGAAGATCGGGCTGGACACCGACGCGCTGGAGGTGGTCAAGCGGGGCACGAACGGGCTGTGGGGCGTCAATGTCGACCGGGTCGCGGCGGCGGACGCCTGGGCGACCGGGCAGCCGGGCTTCAACGGGCTGGGCCTCACGCACAGCGCGTGGCCGGGCGCCGGGTTCACCCCGCTCATGCAGCTCAGCGAGACCGACGAGGACGGCTACTTCTACTTCCCCGAGGGCAACGCGGCCCTCGCCCGGCTGCTGGTCAGCCGGCTGATCCCGGACGCGTTCGACGAGCGGCGCCCCGACTGGCGGGAGATCGTCACCGCGAAGGCGGACTACGGACGGCTCGACCGGCCCGGCAACCAGGTCCGCATCCGGCTGGCCAGCACCGCGTACAGCGTCCGCAACGACGGGCGGCGCGGGGTCGACATCCAGTACTCCAAGGGCGGGCGCAGCTACCAGGTCCGCGCCAAGGGCGTGGTGATGGCCTGCTGGAACTCGGTCGCCTCGTACGTCATGCCGGAGCTGTCCGCCGACCAGGTCGACGCGATGCGCTACGGCGTGAAGGTGCCGCTGGTGTACGCGCGGGTGGCGCTGCGCGACTGGCAGCCGTTCGCGCGGGCCCGGGTGTCCCGGGTCAGCACACCGTCGCGGTTCTTCAGCAGCTTCGGGCTGCCCACGGTCACCGAGATCGGCGACTTCAAGATGCCGCGCCGCCCCGACCAGCCCACCGTTGTGTCCCTGTCGGCGACCCCGAACCAGCCCGGACTGATCTGCCGCGAGCAGCACAAGGCGGGGCGGCGGCAGCTGATCCGGATGCCGTTCGAGGACTTCGAGCGGGAGATCCGCGACTCGATGGCCCGCTCGCTGTCCGCGTACGGCTTCGACCCGGCCCGGGACATCACCGCGATCACCGTGAACCGGTGGGCGCACGGCTACGCCTACGAGTACAACTCCCTCGACGACCCGCACCTGTTCCGCCCCGAGGCCGAGCGCCCCTACGCCAAGGCGCGCCGCCCGGTGGGCCGGATCACCATCGCCAACTCCGACGCGGAGGGCTTCGGCTACACCCAGGCGGCGTTCGACGCGGCCCACCGGGCGGTGTCGCAGTTGCTGTGAGGGACGGGCGGGGGGAGGGTGCCGACACCGGCCGGTCATACGTCCGCTCGACGACATGGCGGCGATTTGTCGCCAGATCGATGTTCCGACCGTCTGACCGGCCGCCCGTGGGGCAGGTACCCCCCATGCCGCAGGACACCGTGTTCCACCTCCCCTTCACGGTGGAGGTCAGCCCGGACGTGGACGGGGCCCGGCGCCGCAGCCTGGACTGGGCCCGCCGCCGGGGCCTGCTCACCCACCCGGTCGACGAACGGCGCTTCCTGCGCTGGGACATCGCCGGGCTGATGGCCGCGTGGGTGCCCCGGGCGATCGGCCCGCCGCTGGATCTGGCGGTGGACGCGGTGGTGGTGGCCACCGCGCTGGACGACCAGTTCGACGGACCGCTCGCCGACCGGCCCGACCTGGTCGCGGCGGCCTGCCGGGACTTCACCACGGTGATCGCCACGGGCGGCACCCCGCCACCGCGCGCGGGAGCGCTGGTCGACGCCTTCGCCGACGTCTGGCGGCGGCTCGCCCGGGACGCGTCGCCCGCGTGGCTGACGCGCACCGGGCGCTACTGGTGGTGGTACGTGATGGCCTACGCGGAGGAGGCCGGGAACCGGGCGCGGCGCCACGCGCCCACCCGCGCCGAGTACTTCGCGCTGCGCCGCCGCTCCGGTTTCGTCCACGCGATGCTGGACGTGAGCCAGAAGGCGTACGGCTTCGAGGCCCCGGACGGGCTCTACGCGGACGCGTCCGTGCAGCGGATGCTGCTGATCACGGCGGACGTGGTGGACACCCTCAACGATGTGCACTCGGTGGAGAAGGAGGAGTCCCGGGGCGATCCGCACAATCTGGTGCTGGTGGTGGAGCGGGAGCAGGGCGGTGGCCGGGAAGCCGCGCTGGCCGAGATCCAGCGGCTGGTGCACGAGTGGTGCGCGGAGTTCGAGGCGCTGGAGCGGACCCTGCGCGGCGGCGGTCCGCCCGGCCCCGACGGTACGGCGACCGCGCTGCTGGTCGACACGCTGCGCACCGCGATGAGCGGCTATCTGCACTGGAGCCGGGCGTGTCTGCGCTATGCGCGGCCGGTGCCGGCGGGCGAGCCCGCGTTCGTCACCGATCTGCTGACCGGCCCCTGACATGGCCGCCGCCCGGCTTCTGGCGTCCCGCCGTCCCGATCGACCGGCGGGGCGGGCGCTGGTGGTGGGCGCGGGGATCGCGGGGCTGCTGGCGGCCCGGGTCCTCGCGGACGGCTACCGCAGGGTGGAGATCCTCGAACGGGACACGGTGGCGCCGGGGTCGGGGCAGCGGCCCGGGGTGCCGCAGGGCCACCATGTCCACGGGCTGACCGCGCGGGGCGCGCTGGTGATGGAGGAACTGTTCCCGGGGCTGCGGGCGGCGCTGACGGCGGCGGGGGCGCACGGTGGGGACTTCGGGGAGATCGTGGCGTTCCGCTTCCCGGACGGCTGGTCGCCGCGGACGGCGACCGGGATTGGGCTCCAGACCTTCAGCCGCCCGCTGCTGGAGACGCTGCTGCGGGACCGGGTGGCGGACCTGCCGGGCGTCACGATCACCACGGGCGTCCAGGTGACCGGTCTGACCGGCGGACCCCGCCGGGTGACCGGGGTCCGCACCCGCGGACGGGGCCCGCTCGACCCGACGCCCGACTCGACCGCGGACCCGACGTCCGACCCGACCGCAGACCCGACCGCTGACCTGGTCGTGGACGCCACCGGACGGACCTCGCGGCTGCCCGCCTGGCTGGCCGCGCTCGGGCTGCCGCCGGTCCCGGAGACGGTGGTGGACGCCCGCGTCGGCTACGCCTCACGGCTGTACGCGGCGC
The DNA here is from genome assembly GCF_040652095.1 of Streptomyces sp. NPDC048290. Lineage (NCBI taxonomy): Bacteria > Bacillati > Actinomycetota > Actinomycetes > Kitasatosporales > Streptomycetaceae > Streptomyces > Streptomyces sp. NPDC048290. The sequence continues at coordinate 32,315 of NZ_JBEZLM010000031.1, read as the reverse complement.
CCGGCCCCGACACCCCGCCGTGGGCCGCCGCGATGGAGCTGGTGCAGGCGCCGGGCGCCCGCCGGGGCTTCATGGCCACCCGGATCGAGGGGGACCGGCTGCTGGTCACCCTCCAGGGCGCCGACGGCGACCATCCACCGCACACCGCCGAGGGCTTCACCGCCTTCGCGGCGACCCTGCGCACTCCTCTCGCGGAGCTGCTGGACCAGCTCACCCCGCTGTCCGCGCCCCGCCCCTACGCGCACTGCGCCAACCGCCGTCTCCACTACGACCGGCTCCCCCACTGGCCGGACGGCCTGATCGCGCTCGGCGACGCGGTGTGCGCGTTCAACCCGCTGTACGGACAGGGCATGGGCGTGGCCGCGATGGAGGCGGAGCTGCTGCGCGCGGCGCTGCGGGCCGGGCCGGGCTTCGCGGGGGCGTTCCAGCGGCGGCTGGCGGCGCTGACCCGGCGCCCCTGGCTGATGTCCACGGCACAGGACCGGGGCTGGCAGCAGGGACCGACGCCGGGGAACCGGGCGACGGCCGCCGTCCTGACGACCGTGCAGCGCGCGATGGCCGCGGACCCGGACGTCTTCGGCCGGTTCCTCGCCGTGATGCACATGACCCGGGGCCCGGCGGCCCTGCTCCACCCGCGGACCCTGCGCACCGTCGCGGTCACGGCCCTGCGCGCCGGGAGCGGGGCGGCCCCGGACGCGGATCTGTGGTGGGGCACGGAGGGGAACACGGCCCGCGTGGACCGGGGTGACAAGCCGTAGACCGGAGTGATGTGCTCTAGACCAGGGCGAACAGATGGTCCGTCGGCAGATAGTCGATCTTCCAGTCGGCGTAGACCCCGCAGTCCCCGTCCGCGACACAGCGCAGCCCGAGGGTCACCCAGCGGACCGCTCCGTCGCCGTCGACCGAGAAGGCGACCGCGGCCTCGAACTCCTCGCCCCCGCAGGGGCATCCGGCCCGGCCGGGCTCGCCCTCCTCCTCCCAGAACTCCGGGCCCCAGTACTCCTCGCTGTCCGCGATGAACGCACGGCGGGCGCAGCCCGCGCACTCCCGCGCCGCCGCGGACTCGCCGACCAGCGCGGTGAACGTCCGGCCGCCGCATCCGGCGCAGACACAGGGGACGATCCGCACCGGGCGGGGGTCGTCGGGGTCCCGCAGCAGCGCGGCGAGCGGCGCGGGGACGCCCTCGTCGATCCGGTCATCGTCATACATGGCCGCATCCTCGCAGAGCCCTTCTACCGCAGCGAGAACACCCCGGGCTCCCCGCTCATGGACAGATGGTTCACCACCACATGGCCCTCCGTCACCGGGAGCAGTTGCGGGCGTATCGACAGCGCGGCGGTCCCGGTGTCCTGCGGCGCGACCCGGCCCTGCTCCGCTCCGTCCGTGCCCAGCAGGACGATCAGGGCGCCGCCGCCGGGCGTGGCCGCGAGGACCCCGATCCGGCCGTCCGGCTCCCGGGCGAGGGCACTGGTGGTGAGCCCCCGAGGGCGGTGCTCCCAGACCTCGCGGCCGGTGGTGAGGGAGTACGCGACCACGCAGTCCGGGACGAGCGCGGCGCGTCGGACGAGGGCGACCAGCAGGTCGCCGACCACCAGGGGCGGGCTCTCCGCGCCGGTACCGGCCCACACCCCGTCGGGTGCGACCAGTTCCCCGCCGGGTCCCGACAGCGGAACGGTCGCCGTGCGGCGGCCCCGTCCGTCGAAGCCGAGGTACGCCCGGGTGCCGCGCGGGTCCTCCTCGGACAGCGCGAGCACCGCCGGCGTCGCGGACACCACGGCGGCGGTGACCTCCGGGGTCCCGACGGGCAGCGCCCGTACCCAGCGCTGTCCGCCGGTACGGGTGTCGAGGGCGATCAGCCGGGCGCGCGTGCCGCACTGCTCCACGAGCAGGGTGCGGTCGGTGTCGGCGCCGAGCGCGCGGGGCGCGCAGTCGTCGGGGACGCCCCGCCACCAGCGCTGCGCACCGGTCTCGGCGGACCGGGCGCGCACGGCCTCGGGCTCGGCGGTCACGACGGTGGAGCCGGTGGCGCCGCCGACGGCGAGTCCGCCGGTGACCAGCCCGCCGCCGGTCAGGGTGCGGCGCCACACCTCCGTGCCGTCGGCGGCGCGGACGGCGACGAGGGTCGCGCAGGGCCGCCCGCGCCGCCCGAACGCGACCAGGCCGACGCCCTGGACGACACCGGGGCTCATGGCGCAGACCGTGGCGTGCCGGGGCGGCGTCACGGTCCACAGGACGGCGCCGTCCCCGGCGGCGTACGCGAAGAGTCCGTCGCGCCTGCCCTGCACCACCGTGTCGCCGACGCCCCAGGCGCCGGGGCCCTCGTCGTAGCGCCCTCCGGTGGCGGCCACCTGCCAGCCGACGACCGGCCGGGCGGTCGGGCCGGGTGCCGTGGCGGGGGTGTGCGGGCCGTCCGGCCACCACGCCCAGAGCCCGGCGAGCAGCGCCAGGCACAGCGCGGGGACGGCCACCCGGACCCACTGCCACCGCCCGGCCCCGCCGTCGCCGTGGTACGACGGCTCCGCGCCCGTACGTACGCCCATCCCCACCCCCGCAGGACCCCCGCACGGCACACCCTGCGCACCGCCGGGACGGAATCTACCGCCGTCCTACCCGCGTCCCGGGACCGGATGCGGCGACGGCCCGGGGTCGGGATGCGCGCCACCGTACGAGAGGGCGCACGCACCACCCCACACCCCCGCCACGCCCGGTGGGGGCCGTTCTCACTCCCTTGTCACTCCTTCCGGTCCTGGACCTTCCTCCGGTACAGCCACAGCAGGACCGCCACCGCCAGGACCCCCACCGCGATGGCGAGTTCCTTGAAGCCGCCGTAGCCCGTGATGGAGAAGCCCGTCGCGCCGACGACCAGGATCAGGGTCAGCAGGGCCGTCAGGAACCAGGACAGGGGCACGAAGAAGCCCGGCAGGCGGATGGGGCGCGGCGCGTCGGGGCGGTCGCGGCGCAGCAGGGCGAAGCCGGAGATGGCGAGGATGTGGACCAGGATGTACCCGAGGTTGCCGGTGACGATGATCGCGAGCGGGGTCTTCAGGACCGTCAGGACGACGATGTTCAGGAGCAGGGCGACCATCAGCGCGCGGGCGGGCACGCCCCGCCGGTTCAGGACGCCGACCTGGCGCACGGTGTGCCCCTGGCGGCCCATCTCGTAGAGCACACGGGAGCCGTCGGCGAGGCCGGTGATCATGATGAGCAGCAGGGACGCGATGAGGAAGACGACCATCAGGTCGGCCGCTCCGCCCACCAGGTCCTGGAACGCGCCGACGTAGAACGTGGTGGGGTCGGCGGCGATGGCCGACTCGCCGACGTAGCCGGACAGGGCCAGCGGCAGCAGGATGAACACGCCCAGGCAGAACAGGACTCCGGCGCGCAGGGCGCGTGAGGTGTCGCGGACGGTGTCCTTGTACTCGGGGGCGAAGGTCGCGCAGACCTCGACGCCGAACGACGTCCAGGCCATGACGTACAGCCAGACCAGGGCCTCGCGGACGCCGCCCATGCCGTCGGGCAGGCTCCAGTGCAGTCCGCCCGCGCTCCAGTCGCCGCTGAAGAACGGCAGCACGATGAAGACGGCCAGCGGGATCAGCAGCGCGCCGCCGGTGACGTACACCAGCCACATCGCGACATGCAGGCCGAACATGGTGGCGGCGAAGAGCAGCAGGATCACCGCGAGGCCGACCACGATCGGGAAGCTGAGTTCGGCGGGGCCGAGGGTGACCGACCAGTCCTGGCCGGGGAACCACTGGGCCTGGACGAACGAGCCGATGATGCCCGCGTAGACGGCGAGCGCGGTGGTCCAGGGGAACCAGTAGCCGATGCTCGCGATCGGGCCGACGACGGGGGCGCGGGAGCGCCAGCCCTCCGCCGCGTAGGCCGCGATGCCGCCCGAGGAGTTCGGGAACATCGCGGCGAGTTCGGTGTAGATCCAGTTGGTGGCGGTGGCCAGGACCATGGAGGCCGCCCACAGGGCGATGGCTCCCCAGGCCCCGAGGCCGCCGATGGAGGCGCCCAGGGAGGCGATCAGGGCCGCGGGCATGGTCAGCGACATCGCGAAGCCGTCGTACCAGCGGATCTTCTTGGCGAGGCCCGGCTCGGCCGCCGTCGTGGCGGTGGCGTCGGGGCCGCTACTGCTCTGTGCGGAGGTGCTCATGCCGATTCTTATAAGTCCAGCGAAAATTTCCCGTCAAGATGCACGCATGAGCAATCAGAAAGGTTTTGCTTTGCTGATCCGTGAGTCTTGACGTGAGAAACCTGCCGATGAATCATCAGCCGCAGACGACGCCGGAACGGACGGTCGGAACGGACAGCCGGTACGGACAACGGACAACGGACCACGGACCACGGACCACGGATCGGACCGAGGAGCACTCACCTCATGACCACCGCAGAGCAGCAGCTCTTCATCAACGGCAGCTTCACCGACGGCGCCGGTTCCCAGACCGCCGACGTGATCAGCCCCGCCACCGGCGAGCGCGTCGGCTCGTTCCCGCTGCCCGTCGCGGCCGACCTGGACGCCGCGGTCGAGGCCGCGCACCGGGCGCAGCGCGCATGGGCCGGGGTCAATGTGTGGGACCGGGCCGCGGCCTGTCACCGCATCGCCGACGAGATCGACCGGCGCCGCGACGAACTGGCCCGTCTCCAGACCCTGGAGCAGGGCAAGCCGCTCGCCGAATCGGTCGCGGACGTCACCGAGACCGCCCAGCTCTTCCGGCTGCACGCCGAGGACGCGGTGCGGCTCAACGGCGAGACGCTGCTGTCCCGGGACAACTCCAAGAAGATGTTCACCTTCCACCGGCCGGTCGGCACCTGGGCGATCATCACGCCGTGGAACTTCCCGCTGCTGATGTTCGCGGAGTTCGCCGCCCCGGGTCTCGCCACCGGCAACGCCCTGATCGTCAAGCCCCCGGCCAACACCCCGCTGACCGTGCTGAAGGCCATGGAGGCGGTCGCCGCCGCCGGGCTCCCGGAGGGCCTGGTCAACATCCTGCCGGGCGACGGCCCGTTCGGTGACGCCCTGGTGCGCCACCCCGGCATCCACGCCATCGGCTTCATCGGCTCCTCCGCGACCGGCGCGAAGATCACCGCCGCCGCCGGGCTCAAGCGCTCCCTGATGGAGTGCTCCGGCAACGGCCCCCTCGTCGTCCTCGCCGACGCCGACCTCGACGCCGCCGCGAAGGCCGCCGTCGACGGCGCCTACCCGTGCGCCGGACAGGTCTGCTGCGCCACCGAGCGGGTCGTGGTGCACACCGACGTCCATGACGCGTTCGTCGCCGCCGTGCTGCGCGAGTCGGAGCGGGTGCTGCTCGGCGACCCGCTGGACGACAAGACCGTCCTCGGCCCGCTCAACAACGAGGGCGTCGCCGCCAAGATGGACCGCCACATGGCCGACGCCCGGGAGCGCGGCGCCGAGATCCTGCTCGGCGGGGGTCGCCGCAGCGGGATGCCGACCGATCTGTACTACGAGTTCACCGTGGTCGACCGGGTGCCCGAGGACAGTCTGCTGTCCCGTGAGGAGTCCTTCGGCCCGGTCGTCCCGATCATCACCGGCCGCGACGAGGACGACCTGCTGCGGATCGCCAACGACGACGCCCTCGGCCTCCAGGGCGCGGTCTTCACCAGCTCCATGAAGTCCGCGTTCCGGTTCATGGAGGAGATGGAGGTCGGCCAGGTGATCGTGAACGAGTCCAACAACTGGTGGGACATCAACATGCCGTTCGGCGGCGCGGGCGCCCGCGGCACCGGCTGGGGCCGGATCGGCGGCAAGTGGACGCTGATGGACATGACCGACACCCGCACGGGCGTCATCAGCCTCTGACGGACACCGGGGGCGCGCCGACACCGGCGCGCCCCCTCCCCCCATCCCCCCTGCGCAGTGAGGAGCCCATGACCTCCGCCCCCGAGACCCCGCACCCGGCCGACCCCCGCACCCGGCTGCGCCGCGCGGCGCCCGTGCCGTACTGGCTGGACCGGCCCGGGAGTCCCGGGGCGGCGCCCCGGCTGACCGAGGACACGCGCTGCGATCTGGCCGTGGTCGGCGGCGGGTACACCGGGCTGTGGACCGCGCTGCTCGCCAAGCGCCGCTTCCCCAAGCTGGACGTCCTGCTGCTGGAGCAGCGGACCTGCGGCCACGCCGCCAGCGGACGCAACGGCGGTTTCTGCTCCCCCTCCCTCACCCATGGCCTGGCCAACGGCGTCACCCGCTGGCCCCGCGAGATCGGGCTCCTCCAGCGCCTGGGCGCCGCCAACTTCGACGCCTTCGCGCGCGACCTGGAGACCTACGGCATCGACTGCGGCTTCGCCCGCACCGGCAAGGTCACCGTCGCCGCCACCGACTGGCAGGCCCGCGCCCTCGCCGACGCCGCCCGCCTCGCCCACGCCCACGGCGAACCCGCGACCCTCCTGGACCGGGACGCCCTGCGCGACTACGTCGACTCCCCGCTGTGGTCGGCCGGACTGTGGAGCCCGGACTACGCCCTGCTCGACCCGGCCCGTCTGGTGTGGGGCCTGCGCCGGGCCTGTCTCGACCAGGGCGTGCGGATCGCCGAACACACCGAGGTCCAGGCCCTGGACACCCGCCCGCGCGGCCCGGTCCGGCTGCGCACCCCGTACGCCGAGGTCCGGGCGGGCCGGGTCGCCCTCGCCACCAACATCTACCGCCCGCTGCTGCGCCGGCTGTCCCTGAGCATGGTCCCGGTCTACGACTACGCCCTGGTCACCGAGCCCCTCACCGACGCACAGCTCGCAGCGGTCGGCTGGACCGGCGCGCACGGCATCACCGACGCCGGGAACCAGTTCCACTATCTGCGCAAGACCGACGACGGACGCGTCCTGTGGGGCGGCTACGACGCCATCTACCACTACGGCAGCCGCACCGACGACGCGCTCACCCAGCGCGCCGCCACCTTCGAGACCCTCGCCGGACAGTTCGCCGACGCCTTCCCCGCCCTCGCGGACGTGTCGTTCAGCCACGCCTGGGGCGGGATCATCGACTCCACCACCCGGTTCTGCATGTTCGCCGGTACGGCGGCCAGGGGCCGGGTCTCCTACGCGCTCGGCTTCACCGGCCTCGGCGTCGGCGCCACCCGCTACGGCGCCACCGTGATGCTGGACCTGCTCGCGGGTCGTCGTACCGAGGCGACCAGCCCGGCGATGATCCGCCGCCCGCCCGTCCCGTTCCCGCCGGAGCCGGTGCGCTGGCTCGGCATCCAGGCCACCCGCGCCTCGCTGGCCCGCGAGGACGAAGTGGGCGTACGCAACACGTGGTTGCGGACGCTGGACCGGCTGGGCCTCGGCTTCGACTCATGAGCCGGGCGAGGAATGATGGGGCCATGGGTTCCACGGCACAGCAGGGCGGCCATCCGCTCGACGACATCGACCGGCGCATCATCGCCATCCTCCAGGCCGACGGGCGGCGCGCGTACAGCCAGATCGCGGAGGATCTCGGCATCCCGGCGTCCTCGGTCCGCTACCGGGTGCAGCGGCTGGAGGAGAACGGCGTCCTCCAGATCGTCGGTATCGCCAATCCGCTGACCATCGGCTTCGACCGGTTCGCGATGATCGGCCTCAAGGTCCGCCCGGGGATGACCCGCGAGGTCTGCCGCCGGTTGCGCGAACTCCCCGAGACCTCGTACGTGATCATGACGGCGGGTCAGTACGACGTGATGGCCGAGGTCATCTGCCGGGACACCGACCACTTCACGGATCTGGTGAACGAGCGGATGCATCTGATGGAGGGCGTCATCTCCACCGAGTCGTTCTTCGTGCTGGAGGTGCACAAGATGGCGTACGGGTGGGGCGTGGGCGAGGTGGAGACGCTGCTGCTGGACTCGGGCGGCCAGAAGGACGACGGCTGACCGCCCGGCAGTCGCTCACACCGTCCCGCCGGGCTCCTTCCCCGTCTCCTTCCCCGTCTCCTTCAGGGCGTCGAAGGCCAGTCCGCTCGCGCCCTCCCCCCGCCCCGTCCCGCGCCGGGCGGCCAGCCACACCGCGACCCGGCCGTCCCGCCAGCGGGCCCGGTGGTAGGCGAGGGACAGCCGGGTACCGGTCTGCGGGACCTCCTCCTCGTGCACGAAGTACGCCTGCCGCTGGTCGAGCCCGGGGCGCAGCAGCGAGGTGCGGGGCGGCACCGGCAGCCCGTCGACGGGGCTGGGCAGCCCGGCCCGCTGGAGCCGTACCGCCCGGTTCTCCCCGGGCGCGTGCACGGGGATGAACGGGATCCAGTGCGCGGGCACGGAGTTCATCGCCTGGTAGGCGACCGGCGCGGCCGGTTCCGGTGGCTCGGGCGGCGGGGTCAGCCGCAGCCGGTGGGCGAGTTCCTCGGCGGAGACCTCGGTGCCGCGCCGGGGCGTGCCGGTGGCGGTGGGGACGGTCGCCTCCACGCCCCAGACCAGATTGGCGTTCTCGTCCCGGGCGAGGACCACCTCCTCCAGCGGCGGCCCATGGGCGATCCGTACCGCCCCGGGGGCGAGCAGCAGCCCGGGGTCGGCGGGCGCGTCGTCCACTCCGGCGGTGTCCAGGGAGAACATCGACCAGCGCGGCCGGCCGGGGCCCTCGCCGGACCCGGCCGGGGTGATCCACAGCTGTTCCCCGAAGACATCGGTGACGGCGAGGCCGCCGACGCGGGCGTGGCTCCCGGCGGGCAGCGCGCACGGCACCTGGTACCAGTCGTTGCCGTAGACGAGGGCGAACTCCAGGAAGATCAGCCGGGCGAGGTCGGTGCTGTCGGGGGTGACGGCGGCGAAGTTGGTGCGCCCGTCCTCCACGGCCCACCAGCGGGGCAGCGGCATCCCGGAGAAGCGGACGGGCGCCGGGAACACCGTGCGGTGGTAGGTGGTGGGGGTCGCTCCGGTGCCGCCGAGGGGGTGGGCGGGGTCGAGGGAGAAGTCGGGCCAGTCCAGGCTGCCGCCCGGGTAGGCGGCCGCGGTCAGGGTGCGTTCGGGTCCGCCGGTGCCGGGCTCGGGGTCGGGCGCGGCGACGGAGAAGCGGTGTTCGAGCCGGGCGGCGTCCCAGGCGTCGTCGGGGGCGCCGCTGCCGGGGCGGGCGCCGGGCTGGTCGATGAGCCGGTCGAACCAGGCGACCAGCCGGGCGCCGAGCGCGCGCAGGGTCCGCCGATGCAGTCCGAGGAGCCCGCTGATGCCCTCGGCGGCGTCTCCGCCGCCCTTGAGGTGCCGGTACAGGGCGTAGCCGTCCATCCGGCGTCCGGCGACGGCCTGCGTCTCGGCCCACACCTCGGGATGGGCGACGCGCGAGGTGTCGGCGGGGTCCTCGGGGTTCGGCAGGGTGAGCGGATAGCGGGCGATGTACTTCTGCCGCACGCCGAGCGCGACCACGTTGAGCAGGGTGTCGGCGCCGACCAGCTTCAGCCAGCGGCGGCCGATGGCGAGCCGCAGATCGAGCGCGAGGGGCTCGGTCCCGGCGGTGAACGGCACCGGGCGCCGCTCGGCGAGCGCCTCCAGCGGCCGGTCGTCGGGCAGGTCCCGGACGACGGCGTCCGGCGCGGCGGCCCGGTACCGGTCGGGGCGGGTGGCGGCCACCGCGTAGGTGACGGTGACGGGTGAGCCGCCGTCGGTGCCGTGGAACTCGCCCATCTGCCACTGCCGGGTCAGCATCCACAGCGGGTCGCGGACCTCGGCGCGCAGCGCCCGGTCGAAGTCGGTGGCGCGGGGGCGGCCCTCCAGCCGGTTCCACAGGCCGACGGCGGGTGCGGCCCGCTCGTCCAGGGCGCGGCGCAGATCCTCGATACGCGGTTCAGGCACGGTCGGCTCCTTCGCCCGCCGCGGGGGCCTTCCCGCGCAGGTTGGCCAGGGCGAGGTCGGTGGCGGGCGTGATGGGCTGCCGGGTCGCGGACAGCAGGGTGGCGGGCAGGAGGTGGGCGTAGGGCGTGTCGTCCAGGTGGTGCGGTTCGACGCCCCTGATCCGGGCGAGGGCGAAGGTCTCGGTGACGGCGGCGAGCAGGTCGTCGCGGCGCCACAGCCCGTCGGGGCGGCGCTCGGGCGGGACGACGAGGAGCAGCGCCTGCGGGGGTTCGGCGGCGGGTCCGTCGTAGTGGACGGCGATCCCGGTGGTCTCCTGGGCGGCCGGGATCACCTCGGTCCACTCGTCCAGGAGCAGTCCGCACCAGCGGCCGTCGCCGAGCAGCGGCTGTCCGGCGTAGTGCGCGGTGAACAGCAGCCGGTCCTGGTCGATCTCGGTGCCGGGCGCGAACTCCAGGCCGAGCCAGGTGTCGTCCTCGCGGTGCGGGAACTGGACGGGGGTGAGACGGGGTTCCTCCCAGCCGTCGGCGTCGCCGAGGAGTCCGCCGGGGCCGCGCAGGGCGTCCGCGAGGTGGACCGTCTTCTCCCACAGCCGTGGCTTCTCCCGGACCCGGGCCAGTTGGTGCACCCAGTCGTCCAGCGGGTGGTCGTGGGCGGCGGTGAGATGCGCGGTCAGCCGGGCGCTGTCGCCGCGCGCCGCCCGCCACTCGTCGGCGAGCGCGTCGGACGGGGTGAACTCCGGGACGACGAGGGCGTCCGGGCCGAGCAGCGCGGTCAGCGCGTCCCGGGCCGCCGTCGCCCGGTCGGGGCCGGTGACGGCCTGGTCGTGGGCGGTGAGCGCCAGGTCGGCGGCGGTGAGCCGGTCGGCGGTCTCGGCGCGCAGGGTCCGGGCGCGGGCCAGCAGATCGCGCAGGAAGGCGACGGACCGGTCCTGGTAGGGGGTGATGTCCAGGCCGATCGGGTCGAGGTCGGTCAGCGGCAGCAGCGCGCCGACCTCCGCGAGCAGCCCGGAGAGGGTGGACTCCCGGGTGTCGGCGACCGAGTCGAGTCCGTCGAGACGGCGGTCGAACGCCAGCCGGTGCAGGGCGACGGTGGTCCGCAGCCGGGTGGGAGTGTCGGGGCGGGGGCTGGCCGGGGTGGTGGTGAGGAGCTGGTCGGCGGCCTCCAGCAGGCTGAACCGCTGTGCGTCGGGGGTGCCCGGGGGCAGGTCGTCGTAGGTCTCGATGAGGGCGTCGGCGCGGGCGAGGGACTCGGTCATACGGGCGGCGGCGACGGCGACGGCGGCGAGGAGTTCGGCGCTCACCGCGCGCCGCCACTCGACGGCCTCGGTCCAGCCGCTGCGGACCATCCCGAAGCCGCTCGCGCTGGCGGCGAGTCCGGCGTGCCGGGCGAGGAAGTCGTCCAGGTCGGTGAGGAGTGCGGCGCGGTCGGGGTCGGCGGGCGGGTCGGGGAGCAGCGGCGCGAGGCCGGCGATGAGGTCGTCGGTGTCCTCGGCGAGGGCGCCCAGGGCGTCCCGGACGGCTTCGGGGCGTTCTCGGGGGACGGAGACGGCGTCGTCGGCGGCGGCGTCGACCGGGACGGGGCCCGCCGGGGCGGCGAGGTCGGTGGGGCGCAGCGGGCGGGCGGTGGTGAGGAGTGTGCGCAGGGTGTCGACCAGCGCGGACACCTCGAACAGGGTGGTCCTGCCGGGGACGCGTTCGGTGTGCCGGATGGTCAGGGCGGTGTCGGGGCGGGGCCGGTCGCGGGCGACGACCTGGCCGGTGATCCGGTCGTCCAGGTCGGCGAGAGTGCCGCTGCCCGCCGGGCGCAGCGCCCACAGCAGGTCGACGGGGCGCAGTCCGAGGTCCCGCTGGGTGACGACCCGGTCGCGGGGGCGGCCGTCGGCGGGGTCGGTCCAGGTGACCCGGACGGCGATGTCCTGGGGGCGGGGCAGCAGGGCGGCCAGCCAGGCGTCGACGGCGGGTTCGGCCTGGGCGCGGGGCGTGGCGGTGGTGGCGGAGCCGGGACGCAGTCCCGGGGTGAGGAGCAGTCCGAGGCGGTGGGTGAGGGTGACGCCGCCGCGCGGGGTGCGCACCACGGCGGGGTCGGGCGGGAAGCCGTCCTTGGCGTAGGCGTCGAGGGTGGCGGAGGCACGTTCGGGGTTGCCGAGCAGGGCCTGGTGGGTGCCCTCGGCGACGGCGAGGTCGGCGAGCGCGTCATGCAGATCGAGCAGGCGCCCCACCTCCTGGTCCATGGCGGCCCGTTCGTCGGGCGAGGCGTCCGGCAGTCCGGGGGCGCCGTAGGGGTACTGGGGGGCGGGGTCGGGGCCCCGGGTGGCGCGGCGGACGAGGGCGAGTCCGTCGACGACGTTGCGGGCCTCCACCAGGTCGGTGCCGTCCGGGGTGGGCGCGCCGGAGAGTTTTCCGGCGCGCAGCGGGAACGCGCCGCGCAGGGCGGGCAGGAAGCGGTCGAGTTCGGTGCCGGGGTGGTCCTCGTGGAGTCCGCGTTCGAAGCGGTAGCCGAGCAGGGCGCCCAGGGACTGGCCCTGGCGGAGCCCGTCGAGCAGGGCGAGCGCGCGGCGCACCCGTTCGGAGCTGAGGTCGACGGCGAACGTCTCGCCCTGCTCGCCCGCCCCGTCGGCGAGGTATCCGGCGCGCAGCACGGCGGCGGTGCGGGCGTGCGCCGGGGAGGGGGCGTGGATCCAGCCGCCGTTGGCGGTGTCGTGCGGGAGGGCGGTGGCGTCGAACAGGCCGGTGAGCGCCTCGGGTACGGCGGCCTCGGTGCGGGTGGCGGTGGCCTGCCGGGGCCGGAGCCGCTCCAGCCAGCCGTAGGCGCCCAGATGGAGTCCGGGGCGGGTGGGGGCGGTGCCGTCGGGGCCGTGGCGCAGGGTGGTGAGGAGTTCGTTCGCCTGGGCGAGGCGCCAGGCGTCGAGGCGGTGCCCGGCGCAGTCGAGGTGCTCGGCGAGGACCCGTTCGAGGCGGGCGGTGGGCAGGTCGGCCAGCAGGGCGACGGCGTCGGCCTGTTCGGCGAGCGCGGCCGTCTCGGGTCGGCTGCCGAGGACTCCGGGGATGTACTGGTGGACCAGGGTGTCCGGGGAGCCGGTGATCTGCGGGTCGGGCGCGTAGAGCTGGCGCCAGCGGCTCTCGCTGGGCGGGGCGGGCTCGCCCTGGCGGGGCAGCCGGACATGGACGAACGGCGGGTCGACGGGCGGGGCGGGGTCGCGTCCGGCGGTGACGGCGAGCCGGCGTCCGGCGTCCTCCCAGCCGAGCACCAGGGCGTGCCGCAGCAGCAGGTACAGCACGGCGGCGGGCGGGCGGCCGTCGAGGAAGCCGTCCTCCAGGCGCAGGGCGTCCAGGTCGCGGCGGGCGGTGTCGGCCAGCCAGTGCAGATAGTTGAGCCCGTCGGGGCCGGGCAGGTAGGGCCGGACCGGGTCGGTCTCGGACAGCGGGCGGTCGTCCACCAGCGGCCCGAGCAGGGGGTAGGGGGTGGCGGAGAACAGCCGGCGGATCAGTTCCGGGCCGTGCAGCAGGGGGTCGCCGGGGATGGCGTGGCCGAGGCGGGCGAGGAGGTCGGCGAGCGGGCCGGGGTGACCGAGTCCGTCGCGGAGCAGGGCGAGGGCGTCGGGTCCGGCGGCGGCGAGGTTCTCCCGGTTGTAGTAGTCCTCGACGCCGAGGGCGTAGCGCTGGTGGTACTCGACGGAGGACGGGTGCAGGGCGAGGACGTCCAGGAGGCGCTGGTGGGGGTCGTAGCCGGGCGGTGGGGTCTCGTCGGGGGCGAGCACCCGGGCGACCCGGGCGGTGGCGTCCCGCCAGGTCTCCTCGGCCACGTCCAGCACCCGCGCGAGGGCCCGCCGCCACGGGTCGGCGGGCTCGGGCAGGCGGGAGAACGCGGTGGTGGGCAGGATGCCGTAGGGCTGACGGCCGACGCGTACGGCGGGCAGGGGGCCGCGTCCGGAGACGTACCGGACGAAGTGGTCGCGGGTGGCGGCGATCTGCCCGGCGTCCAGCAGCGGGTGCAGGGCGTCGCCGAGGTAGGCGCCCCAGGTGGCGGGCCACAGCGCGGTCTGGGCGGCGCGGGCGTCACGCTGGTCGGTTCCGTCGGCGCCGGGCAGGCCGCGCAGCACGGCGGGGTCCAGGCCGAGGAGGTCGGCGAAGCACTGTCCGTCGGTGCGGGTGCGCCAGTCGCCGGGCGCGGCGGAGAAGGGGTGGCGCAGGGCGCGCAGTCCGGCGTCGGCGAGGGCGGGTTCGTCGGGTCCCGCTGGCGCCTGTGAGGTGTTGTTGGTGGGGGTGCCCTGGGGCAGCAGCGCGAACCCGGCGGGGCTGCGCAGCTGACGGGTGATCAGCTCGGCGTAGTCGCGGGCCCCTTCGGCGGCGGTGGAGTCCTCCCGCAGTCCGAGCACCACCAGCCGGTCCAGGCCGCCCCGGGTGCGGGCGTCCAGGGGGATGCGCTGGCCCATGCCGATCGTGACCGCCGCGTCGAAGTCGACCAGCCACTTCAGGGCGTCCGGCACCGTCAGCACGCCGGTGTCCTCGTCCAGCCGGAGCTGGTCGTCCCCGGCGCCGGGGTCGGGGCCGACCGCGAGTTCCCGGTCGGTCAGCGGATGGTCGAAGGGGACGGTGAGGACGAGTTCGTCACCGAGGTAGCCGTAGGCGGTGAAGCGGTCGGGGAGCAGGACCGCCTTCGCCGGGGTGGTCCAGGAGTCGGCGGCGGTCTCGGGCGGCCGGGGCACCACCAGGAAGGCGACCACGACCCCGTCGTACGGGGTGACCGGGGCGGCCTCCACGCCGGACGGCGGGCGGGCCCGGATCGCGGCGGCGCGGGTGGCGCCGACGGCGGCGAGCAGGGCGGTGTCGGCGGCCCGCAGCCGTACCCGGTCGCCGTGGGCCCGCCACACCGCGCTCCAGTGGGCGACGGTGGGCGCCCGGTCCTCCGCCGGGAGCGCGCTGTCGGAGACCACGACCAGCACGGCGGTCTCGTCGGGCACCCCGGTGGGCCGGTCCCCGGGGTCGGCGGGCGGGAAGGTGTCCACCAGCCAGGCCGCGCGGCCGACCGCGACCCGGCCGGTCAGCTCCTGCCAGGCCGCCCGTTCGGCGGCGGGCCGTCCGGCGGCCCGCCACAGGGCGGTCCAGTACGCGGTGAGCGCCGCGAACTCGGCGTCCCCCGGCAGGGTCTCCTCGGTGCGGACGCACCATTCGTCGGGGAACACCCGCAGCAGCAGGTCGCCCCCACGGAACCGGGTCTCCAGCCGGAGCGGTCCCAGCAGCACCGGGCAGTCGTCAGTCAGCGGCATCGAGCAGCATCTCCTGTGCGTGGACGGCGATCAGTACGGGCGCCTGGAAGAGGATGTAGGCCACGTCGGCGGCGCCGAGACGCTCGTCCCACGGCGGCAGCGCGTCGTCCTCGCGGCGCTGCTCGGCCTTCTCCTGGTCGTCCTCGGACCCGTCGAACGGGGCCAGCGGGCGGCGCACCGCCGGGTCGAAGGTGATGAGCCGGGTGCCCGCCGGGTCGATGTCGTTCCAGGACAGGTCGTTCCACACCTCGACCGCGTCGGTGCCCTGGCCCTCCTCGTCGGCGCCGAACCGGGGCTCCCCGGGCCGCTCCTGGATGACGAAGAACCAGCCCGGGTCGTCCGGGACCCGCCCGCGCGCGGCGGTCGCGGTGAGGTCGAAGCCGAGCAGGGTGATGTCCGGCTCGACACGGGCCTCGTACAGCGGCAGCCGCACCTTGTCGGGCGGGGGATGCTCGGAGTCGGGGAACACGGCGAGCACCCGCTCCCGTTCGGGACGCGGGGTGCCGTCGTCGTCGCGGTCCCAGTCGGCGGCGTGCGCGTAGATCGCCGCGTTGGGGTACTTCTTCAGCAGTTCGCCCCGGATGACGAGGACGAGTTCCTGTTCCTGGGCGCCGGCGGGGTCGCGGTTGTCGTGGCCGCCGAGCGGGGAGCCCGGGGTCCAGCCGGCGATCGGGGTGAGGTCGTAGAGCCGTTCGCGGCGGTCGGCCGGGGTCTCGCCGGGCAGCGGGAGCGCCGGGCTGGGGTCCCAGAACTGGCGGAACGGCGTGCCCCGCTGGTCCGTCGGGTACTCCCGCCACAGCAGTTCGCGGGCCATCTCGTGGTTGAGGCCGACCATGAACGCCTCGATGAACTCCTGGTCGGTCTCCAGCAGGGTGATCGTGTTCGGCGGGACCAGACCGAGGTTCGGCACGAAGGTGTCCACCGACCGTTCCAGGAGCGTGCGGAACATCGGCGGGTCGAGCACCGGGTACGCCATCACCTCCAGGAACCGTTCCGCGAAGCTGTGCAGCCGCTCCGGGACCCGGGCCGCGGCGAGCAGGTCGCGGGGCACGGTGAGGTCGGCGCTGAGCCCGGTGAGCAGGTGCGCGGCGGCCGAGTCCACCCCGAGCGGACCGCGCGGCGGACTCGCGGCCCCCGCGACGGCGTCGGCACGGGCCCGGTACAGGTCGCGCAGGGCGTCCTTGAAGCGGGCCGCCTCAAGGCTGTCGGGCCCACCGGTCGGCGGGACCACCCCGTCGAGGGGGCGGGTGAGGAAGAAGGCGGAACTGGTCGCGAGCCGCCGGATCTCCTCGGGGTCGGGGTCGGGCTCGGGGTCGGGCTCGGGGTCGACCTCGGGGGCGGGGTCGGAGGCGGGGGCTGGATCGGACTCGCGGGCAGGCTCAGGGGCAGGGTTGACCTCGGAGGCGGGGTCGGGCTCGGGGTCGGGCTCGGGGGCAGGGTCGACCCCGGAGGCGGGGTCGGAGGCGGGCCCGGAGTCCGCGGGCGGTGCGGCCGTCCCCCGCCGGGCGGCGAGCAGCGCCTCCCACTGCTCCACCGTGACCAGACCCCGGGGTGTGCCCTTCGGTGGGGCGGCGGTCACCGGGTCGGTGTCGCGGTCCATCTTCGCCACCAGGTCGTCCGGGGACTGGTCGCCGAAGGCGAGGGAGCGCATCAGCCGGGACGCGGGGCGCATCACGCGGCGGGCGGCCGGGGAGACCGGGGCGGCGCCGACCCGGCTGGCGGAGAGCTGATAGCCGACGGCGGGCTGCTCCCCGGCCGGGACGAGAGCGGCGCCGGGCGGCGGGGGCGGGGTGACGCGGGGGCCCGCCGGGGCGGTCAGCCGCAGGGCGCGGCCCGCGCCGACGGAGGGCGCCAGGGCCGGCCCGGTGGGCAGGGGCGCCGGGTCGAGGTGCTTGGTGTGCAGGGCGTGGCCGACCTCACGGGCCAACTGGGCGGCCCGGATACGCCGGTTGGCCTCCAGCACCTCACCGATCTGCTCCCAGGCCGCCGCCATGTACTCCTCCTGGTGGGCCTGGACGACCTCGGTGCCGAACCCGGCGGCGAGCCGGAAGCGGGGGTCCAGATTGAGCCGGTGCACCCAGTCCCGGGTGGCCGCCTCGGGCAGCGGAGCGCCGTCCTGGCCGATGAGCAGCCGGGCGGTCCCGGCGGGCCAACGGCCGTACAGGGGCGGGGTGACGACGGGGTCGACCTGGTCGGCGAGCAGCCGCACCCCGGGCACACCGGGGACCAGCGGGTGGAGGGTGGCTTCGGGCGTGTCGGCGGCCAGCCGGGCGTGCGCGGCGGCGGGCGGCGTGTCGAGATAGGCGTCGGCGAGGTTCACCAGCCCGGCCAGGGCCCGCTGGAAGTCGGTGGGCCGGACCGGCGGCGGGGGCTCGGCGGGGTCCTGCGGCGGGAACCAGCCGTCCCAGTTGTCCCACACGTCCCGGGGCCGGTCCGGCACCCGCAGCGCGCCGCCCAGCTTCAGCACCCCGCCCAGCGCGGCGGGCCCGGTGATCGGCGGGAGCCCCGCGCCGGGCGGCTGCCGTACGTCGACATCGCGCCGGGCGACCCGCGGGTCGGGGCGCTCGGGCACCAGTTGCCGCACCAGGTACTCGAAGTCGCCGGACGCGCCGGTGGCGAAGGACCAGCGGTGGTAGTAGGGCAGTTGGCCGGGCAGCGGCTGGTCGGGGTAGCCGCGCGACCAGGCGGGGTGGTCGGCCCGCAGGTCGGGGGGCAGGGCGGGCGCGAGGCCGAGTCCGGCGAGACGGCCGGTCTCGAACGCCGGGACCAGGAAGGCGTGGTAGGGCCGGTCGGGAAGGAGGTGGCGGGGGCAGAGCAGACGGCAGCAGGCGCGGTCGGGGGTGTCCTTCAGGACCGTGCGCAGGGCGTCCAGCACACCCGGCATCCGGGGCGGGTCGGAGACGACGGTGGAGTCGAGGTCGCCGTCGACATGGACGTGCGCCCACGCGCCGAGCTGCTCGGGGTGCGGCAGGACCCGGTCGGGGTCGGCGACGGTGAGGAAGGGCAGCGGCCGGTCGGGCGGGGCGGCCTCGGTGAACTCGCCGGGCGCGCCGTCGGGTCCGGGGCCCTCCAGGACGACCAGGGCCAGCCAGGGCCGCAGCCGTCCGGTGTCCTCGGGGGCGGCGGGGCTGTAGCGCCAGAGGAAGTCCTCCTCGTAGAACTCGATGTGGGCGAGGTAGTTGGGCTCGACGCTGGTGGTCCAGGGCGCCGGTTCGGTGCGGGAGACCGCCCTCGGGTCGACGCCGATCACATCGCCGGGCCCGTAGAGCTGGACGTCCCGGGGGATCGTGCGCCGGACGGGGCCCGGTCCCTCCAGGGGGTCGGCGGAGGCGGTGACACGGACCGGGACGGTGGCCCGGGTGGAGGGCGTGGCGGGCGGACCGGTGACCTTGGTGGCGATCCCGGCGCGCAGCCAGGGCAGGAAGGTGTAGGCGCCGCCGCTCATGAGCCGTCCCCGGCGAGGTCGAACACCTCGGTGGTGCGGGTCAGTTCGGCGGTGTCGGGGTCGGGCGCGGCGACGCCGGAGGCGAGGGTGCCGCCGGTGACGAGGACCCGTCCGGCGCCGAGGACGGCGGCGGCGCACCCCCAGCGGCCCTCGGCGGTTCCGGCCGCGCGGCTCCAGGCGCCCGGCCCGGCGTCGTCGTAGACCAGGGCGCTGCGGTAGCCGAGGCCGTGGTCGTCGTGGGTGGTGCCGCCGACGACCAGGAAGCGGGTCCCGCCGAGCGGCAGCACCCGGTGGTGGGCCCGGCCGCCGTCGGTGGCGGGGCGCGCGGTCCAGGTGGCGGCGGCCAGGTCGTAGCGCTCCACACCGAGGACGGCGTACGGGTCGCGGCTGCCCGGGGTGGCACCGCCGACGACCAGCGCGGTGGTGGGACCGGTGAGGACCGTGCGGTGTCCGGCGCGGGGCGCGGCGAGCGGGGCGGCGGGGGTCCAGGCGCCCGCCGGGCCGGAGGAGGGGTCGAAGAGTTCGCAGAAGGCGAGGGCGGTGTCACGGTCCGGGGAGATGGGCGCGGTGCCCCCGGTGACCAGGACCCGGCCGCCCTTGAAGAGGACGGCGCCGTGCCCGGAGCGGGCGTCCAGCATCGGCGGGGCGGCCGTCCAGGCGCCCTTCACCGGGTCGTCGGGGTCGCCGTCGGGGTCGAAGACCTCCGCCGAGGCCAGGGCCCGCGCGGAGGTGCCGTCGCGGGTGGTGCGCCCGCCGGTGACGAGCACCTTCCCGCCGTCCAGGAGCACCGCCGTATGGCCCCAGCGGGCCTCCCCCAGGGCGGCCACGGTGGTCCAGGTGCCGTCGGCCGGGTCGTACAGCTCCGCCGAGGCTAGTCCGGCGGGGTGCGTCCCGGTACCGCCGGTGCCGCCGGTGACCAGGACCCGGCCGTCGGCGAGGAGGGTCGTGGTGTGCAGCCGCCGGGGGGTGCTCAGGGGGCGGCCCGCCGTCCAGGTGCGGGCGCCGGGGTCGTAGCGCGCGGTCCGCGCGGTGGCGGCTCCGGCCGGGTCGGCGCCGCCCGCGACCAGGACGCCCTTGCCGTCCGTCAGAAGGACGGCGCCGTCGTCCTGGCCGTGCCAGGCGGTGGCGGCCGGGAGGTCTCCGGTGGTGGTCCAGTCGCCGGTGGCGGCCGGGGTGGGACTCGTCATCGCGGGTGCGCCCTTCGCGGGGTGGGGGGGTGGAGGGGGCGTGGGGTCTCAGGGCGTGGCGGGGGCTTGGGGGGTGTCGTGACGTGGGGGGGCAGGTCGGGTGGACTCAGGGCGTGTAGATCTCCGTGGCGGCCGTGACGGTGTCCGTGCCGTCCGGGGTGGCCGGTCCGGCGGCGGTCAGGCCGCCGGTGACCAGGACCCGGCCGTCGCCGAGTTCGGTCACGGCCGCGTCCGACCGGCCGGTGGCCGTGCCGCCGGTGCTGGTCCAGGCGCGCGCGGCGGGGTCGTAGCGCGGGCAGCCGCGCAGGCCGGGGGCGGCCGGGTCGTGGGGGAAGGTGCCGCCGAGGACGAGGAGTTGCCCGGTGCGCAGGGCGACGGCCCGGTGCCCGACGCGTCCGGGGCCCGGCTGAGCGGGGACGGCGGCCCAGTCGCCGCTGTCGGGCCGGTACTGCTCCACGGCCGCCGTGCCGCCGCCGGTCACCAGCACGGTCCCGTCGGCGAGCGGGGTCGCCGTGTGTCCGGCGCGGGGTACGGCGAGGCTGGGCGCCGGGGTCCAGGCGCGGGTGGCGGGGTCGTAGACCTCGCAGTACGCGAGGGCGGCGGTGTGTCCGGCGCCGGTGTGCAGGGCGCCGCCGACGACCAGGACCCGTCCCTGCGTGCCGGGCAGCCGTACCGCGCGGTGCCCGGTGCGGGCGTCCCCCATCGGCGCGGGCCGCCGCGCCGCCGGGGCCCAGGTGCCGGTGCGCGGCTCGAACACCTCGGCGGACGCCAGCGAGCCGTCCTCCCCGGTCCCGCCCCGGGGTCCGGCGCCCCCGGCGATCAGCACCGTGCCGTCGGCGAGCGCCGTCGCCGTATGCCCGTGGCGGGCGTCCGGCAGCGCGGGGACCGTCCGCCAGCGCCGCCCGACCGGGTCGTACAGTTCGGCGGAGTCCAGGACCCGCCCCGTGCCGTCCCGGCCGCCCGCCACCAGGACGGTCCCGTCGCCGAGCAGGGTCGCCGAGTGCCCGGACCGCGCGGCCGTCATGTCCGGGAGGGGTTCCCAGGCGCCGCCGATCGGGTCGAACAGGGCGGCCGACGCCAGCGCCCGGCCGTCGCCGTCCCGGCCGCCGGTCAGCAGGACCTGCCCGCCGCCGAGCCGTACCGCCTCGCCGCCGGCCGCCGCGAACGGGGCGGGCGCGACGGAGGTCCAGGTGCCGGGCGTGGCGAGCGGGGCGGCGACCTCCGACTCCCGGACCACGTGCAGGGCCCCGGCGAGGGACGGTTCGGCGGCGACCCACGCGGTCAGCGCGTCCTGGGCGGTGGCCAGCGAGCGGAAGGTGGCGGCGCCGGAGCCGGTGCGGGCGGCGGCCGGGGGCAGCGCCTGGACGTTGGTGCGGACATAGGCGACGACGAACCGCGCTCCGGTGACCTGGACGGTGTCCTCGGCGGCGAACGGCTGCCGACGGTCGGCCTCGGTGCGGGACAGCGGGGAGCGGCTGGTGCTGCTGCCGGTGAGCAACTGCCGGAAGACGGCGGCGGGGACGTCCTGGTAGCGGCGGGTACGGCCGGTGCCGGGCGGGGCGAGGACGGCGGTCCGGCGGGCGGCGGACGGGGCCGGGGTGGTGCCGGGGCGGGTGTGGGGGCGGCGGGTGTCGAAGACATGGGTCTCGTAGCGGGCGCTGCGCCGCACGGCCCGGGGGGAGTCCAGGGCGTCGCGCCGGGCGCCGAGTTCCAGCCCGCAGTCCTGGTCCTCGTAGGCGGGCCGGGAGAGTTTGGCGGCGTCGTCCATGTCCTGGAACTGGGCCATGGGGAACTTGTCGTCGGGTGTGGAGAGTTCGGTGAGGCCGCTGTCGGGGTCGACGGCGAGGGTGAACCGGTCGCCGTCGGCGGCGCGCTGGGCGCCGATCCGGTCGACCCGCACCCCGAGCGGTACGGTCCGCTGGCGGACGAAGAGGGTGCCGAGCGGATGCAGGACGAGGTCGTCGGTCTCCGGCAGCGGACGCAGGGTGACCAGATGGCGGGTGGTGCCGGAGGGCAGCCGGGTCTCCCAGCCCTCCTTCTTGCCGAGTTCGGCGGCGAGCAGTTCCAGGACCTGCACGGGCGGCAGGGTGGTCTGCTGTTCGTCGCCCCAGGTGATGTCGAAGTCGGCGGAGATCTCGAAGAACAGCAGGGAGATCGAGCCCCGGCCGTGCGCCCGCCAGGGGGCGGGTCCTTCGAGCTGGAAGCGGAGGTCGATGCCGAAGATGCCGACGCCGAACGCCTTCAGGCTGACGCTGGCGGAGACCCCGATGACGAACGCGAACGGGGAGAACCGGAACAGCGCGTCGAAGGTGACATGGCCCTCGATGCCGAAGTCGGAGAAGCCGAGCCGCAGCAGCGCCTCCGCGCCAAACTGGACGGTGTTGGAGGTGATGGCGAAGTAGCCGGAGACCCGGATGAGCCGTCCGGGGCCGTTGAGGATGTCGACGCTGATCCGGTCGGGCACCGGGAAGGGCAGCTGGGGCGGGTGGTAGGAGGGGTGGAAGCCGCCGACGGAGAGCACGAAGTCGGGGTTCTCGCCCCAGGAGACGTACAGGCCCATACCGCCGTCGATGGTCATCCACAGGATGCGGGACTCGAAGAGCCGGGCGTAGAACCAGAGGCGGGAGGTGTCGAACTCGATGGCGCCGATGAACTGCACCTGGAGCACCAGCAGCGGAAGCTGCTCGGTGGGCAGGGCGGCCTTGAGGACACCGAGGACGGCGAGGTTGCCGGGGATCTCCACGATCAGCCCGAGGGAGACGCTGACCAGGGTCGGGGTGCCCCAGCCGAGCTTCGCCATCGGGCCGACGAGGAACGTGCCCTCCTCGGGCGGGAAGTACTGGCGCAGATCGCTGATGATCCGGGGCGCGTTGGCGACGACGTCCTTGGGGAACATCACCGATTCGATGCGGCCGGTGTGCACGCCCTCGGTGAGTGCCCGCAGGTTCATGGCCCGGTTGAGGCCGATGATCCCGCCGACGGCGAGCAGGGTGAAGCCGTAGCCGAGCTGGATGCCGGTGCCGAACTCGGCGGTGACGACGACCAGCAGGGAGAAGCCGGAGGAGCCGTCGGGCAGCCGGGTGGAGATCAGCCCGATCGCCTTGAGGTCGAGGAACCCGGCGAACTCCAGCTCCAGGGCGCCCGCGTACTCGCCCCGGTCGGGGTCGGCGTAGAGGTAGCCGCCGCCGGTGACGATCCCGGCGTCGACGGTGAGACCGATGCCGCTCGGGGGTTTGAAGCCCAGGTCGAGCTGGAGCGGGCCGAGGTTGCCGCCGCCGGGCGGCAGGGACAGCGCGGCGACGACGCCCATCCGCTCGACGGTGGCGGTGACCGGGCCGAGGGCGACGGTGAAACCGGCGGAGAGTTCGACGGGCACGGTGCCGCCGCCGACACGGGCGGCGATGTACACGGTCTGGAGGAGGACGGGGCCCAGTGCGATGTGGACCGGGATCTGCGCCTCCAGGCCGCCGCTGCCGCCGACCTTCAGTCCGTGCTGGGTGTCGAAGGACAGATCGAGGTCGAAGGCGGCCTCCAGGCGTCCGCCGCCCAGGACGGTGGTGAGGAAGCCGTCGCCCTGGGAGGCGTCCAGGACCAGCCGCAGATCCTTCACATGCGCGCCGAACACCAGGGCGCCGACGGCGTGTCCGGCCTGGGCGTCCCAGCCGAGGCGCAGTCCGATCCGGCCGCCGACCGATCCGGCGCTCAGTCTGCTCCCGGCCGGGTCGCCGAAGAGCAGGAAGGGCGGACCGTCCGCGCCGGGCGCGGTGATCTCCACATCGAGTTCGCCGTCGATCACCCCGCCGGGCGGCGGGACGACGGTCACCTGGTCGTCGGCCTGGAGCAGCACGCTGGTGCCGACGGGCAGCGGCAGCGCGAGGGCGAGCTTGGCGGCCCAGGTCCCGGCGTCGAACTCGGTGAGGGTGATCTCGGGCAGCGGGTAGAGGACGGTCAACGCCAGCCCGGAGGGCGTGACATCACCGCGCGGGACGATCTCCAGGAACACCGCGTCGAGCAGGGGCGCGCCGGGACCGCCGGCGTCGACCACGCCGACGCCCATCCGGCGCAGCAGCCGGGCGAGGGTGGCCAGCAGCAGGACGCCGGTGTAGCCGGGGGCGCCCCACTCGTAGCGGTCGCGCAGATGGGCGCCGGGGCCGCCGAGGAACGACAGCAGCTGCTCGGGGTGGAGCGCCCGGCGGACGTGGGCGGGATGGGCGGCGTCCCCGGCGGGCACCGGGGTGCTCTCCACGGCGCCGGTGAAGTCCAGCAGTTCGTACACCCCGGGCAGGCCCTCGACGGCGGTCACGATCAGCGCGTCCCGGACGAGGGTGCCGAATCCGGCGGCGAACGCGTCGATCTCGGGCTGCGGGATGCCGCTGCCCTCGCGGGTGGCGGTGCGGAAGGCGGGGCCGACCGCGTCGACGGCGTCGGCGGCGAGCCCGATCGCGGCGGCCAGCCGGGCGGCCCGTAGCACCACGGCGGCGGTGTCGTCCCGCTCGGCGGCGTCCACGAGATCCGCCACCAGCGGCGGTACGGCGGCGAGTTGCAGCGCGGCGCGTCCGGAGGTCTCCAGGATCGCCGGGTCGGTGTCGATGTACGCGGGGAACGCGAGCCCCAGTTCCCGGGCGAGCGCGCGGGGCCCGCCGGGTCCGAAGCTGTACTGGAGGCCGTCCAGCAGCCGGGCGAGGGCGAGGGCGGCGGCTCCGAGGGTGCCGACCTGACTGGCCATCAGCCCTCCCGCGCGGTGAGCTGGACATCGGGGTGCTTGCAGCCTTCGCCGGGGTCGGCGTACGGGACGACGGTGTCCAGGAGCCCGGTGAGGCTGTCGCTGCCGATCAGGGCGGTGACCAGGGTCTCGTCCAGGGCGGCGAGATCGGCGCGCAGGGCGTCGCTGCCGCGGTCGGCGAGGGCGGCGCGCAGGGTGTGCACGGCCTGGCGGCGGGTGACTCCGGCGATCTCGGCGGGGACGCGGTAGCCGGGGCTGCGGGCGCTGCGGGTGAACGCGGCCAGCCAGGAGGGTCCCTGGGCGCGGTGCCAGGCGACGGTGACCCGCCGGTCGTGGTTGGCGAGCCGGACGGCCTCCCAGGCGTGCGCGGTGATCCGGTCGAGGAGTTCCCGCCCGGCGGGAGTGGCGGCGAGCCGGTCGCGGACGAGGGTCAGGGGGTCGGGTGGACCGGCCTGCGCGGTGGCGGCGGTGGTGGGGACGTCGACCGGGTCGGAGGCGTCCGAGTCGGGGCCGAGGGGGAAGTCGATGCCGAGGGCGTTCATGACATGGGTGATGTGGTTGGCGTAGGTGAGGAGGGTGGGGGGCGGCGGGGCGTGCGGGTCCTCGGGGATCTGCCCGCCGAACAGCAGGCCGACGACCTTTCCGCTGAGCTGGTCCACGATGACCGCGCCGGAGTCCCCGGGCTGCGCGAACCGCCGGGGGACGGGCGGGTCGCCGGGCAGGAAGCCCTGGATGGTCATCTGCTGCCGGTACTGCCAGTCCTCGGTCTCCCCCGGCGTCCGCCAGGGCAGGTCACCGCTGGCGACGACGACCTTGCCCAGCACGCGTTCCCGGTCCATCGCCCCGATCTTGTAGACCCACATCCCGCCGGTGGGTTCGGCGACCCCGGTGACGGGTCCGGGTGCGCCGCCGTCCTTGAGGAGCCGGATCAGCCGGGTGTACTTGGTGCCGCAGTTGCAGCACCAGGAGATACAGGTGTCCACGGTGGCGATGGCGGCGTCGACCAGGTCGGTGCGCTTGGCGGCGACCACGGACGCCACCCGTTTGCGGGAGTTCACCGGGGACTTGGGGTAGGGGTCGGCGGGCGCGTAGTCGGTGGGCTCCGGCAGCGGCTGGAACAGCGGGCCCTTGGTCTCCTGGGCGCCCCCCGAGACGACCACGTGCCGGTTGGTCAGGGCCACGGGGAGCTGGTCGGAGCGGCGGGTGGCGACCATGCCGAGGGTGCCGGGATACACGAAGTCCGACTCGCCCGCCTCGCCGCGCTCCAGCCGCCCGTTGGTGATGACCGTGCCGCCCAGCAGCGGCGTCCCGACCGGTACCGGGACCGGTCCCTCGGGGTCGGCGAGGGGCGCCGGGCCGGTGAGCGGGCCCGCGGTGCGCACCACGCACACATCGGTGGCGACGCCCGCCACGACCGGCGGCACCAGCCGGTCCGCGGTGAGCCGGTCGGCGGGCAGCTTCTCGGCCACGTACACCTTGATCACGAACTCGTCGACGGCCACCTCGGCGCGCTCGCGCAGGCCCACCGTGACGTGCACGACGTCCGGCAGGGCGAGCAGCCGGTCCCGGACCCCGGAGTCCAGCAGGGCGCGGTGCCGGGCCTCGACGGCGTACAGCTCGTCCAGGGAGTACGGCGGGTGCGGGGGGTGCGGCGATGTCATGCGGGGCCTCCGACCTCGTCGAGGAGGGCGCGGGTCGTGTGGCCGCGGGTGAACGCGGCGAGCAGCGGCGGGTACCAGTGCGCGAGATCGGCGCGCAGGGCCGGGCTGCCGTACTGGTCGAGCGCGTCCCGCAGCCGGGTCAGGGCCTCGGCGCGGGTGATGCCGTCGATCCGGTCGGGGAGCCGGTAGCCGGGGTGGCGGGCGCCGCGCAGCAAAGCGGCGGCCCAGGCGGGGCCCTGGGCGCGGTGCCAGGCGACGGTGACCCGGCGTTCGCCGCGGATCAGGGCCTGGATCTCCTCCCGGTGTGCGGTGGCGGCGGCGGTGAGCCGCTGTCCGGCGGGGGTGGCGCGCAGCCGGGCGGCGAACTGGTCGAACTGGTCCGGGGAGAGGTCGGGGGTGTCGTCGGTGAGGGAGCGTTCGCCGCCCTCGATGGTGATGCCGAGTTTGGCCGTGACGTCGGCGATGTGGTTGGCGAGCCCGAACACCGGGCCGGTCCCCGAGAGCGGGGCCATCCGCGCGAACAGCAGGCCGACGACCTTGCGCTGCCGGTCGACCACCACCGCGCCCGAGTCGCCCCGCTCGGAGAAGATCTCGCCGACGCCCTCGATCTGGATCTGTCCGGTGAAGGTACGGGGGACGCCGAACCGGGGGACGGTGAAGCTCGGGTAGTCGAGGGTGACCACCTTGCCCTGGGTGCGGCCGGAGATCCGGCCCACCTTCCACACCGGGTCGGTGGGGCGCAGCGCGGTGGAGACGCCCTCCACGGTGTCGCCGTCCAGGTCGAGTCCGAGGATGCGGTTGCGGAAGCCGACGCCGAAGTTGAAGCAGAGAACATGGCAGCTGCACACCTCGACGATGGCGGCGTCCACGCGTTCGCTGATCTCGCAGTCGAGGATGGGGCCGATGCGGTGCGCGGTGCTGGTGGGCTTCTTGGGGTAGAGGTCGTCGAAGTGCGCCACGTCCAGGTCGGCGCCCGGCTGGTACAGCAGGGCGCCCTTGTCGGCGTAGTTCGAGAACGCCACGTGCCAGCAGGTCAGCAGGACCTTCTTGCCGTCCTTGACCCGGGTGCCGAAGCAGCCGAGGGTGCCGCCGCCGGGCGGGAGGAGTGCCCCGTTGTCGTCGATGTTGCGATAGCCGTTGCTGATCTGGACGCCGCCGAGGAGAGGGCGGTGATGGGTCCGGTAGCGGAGGGTCTGGTCGCGGGGCTCGGTGAACTCGATCGGCGGCACCTCGCTGACGTCCGTGGCGGCACCGGCGAGGACGCGCGGGACGAGGGCGCCCGGCGGGACGTCCTTGGGGGCGGCCTTGGCGTGGACCCAGGTCTTCAGACACAGCTCGTCGGTGGCCCGTCCGGCGACCTCCCGCAGTCCGACCGCGGTGTGGAAGACGCCGGGGACGGCGAGAAGGCGGTCCCGGACACCGGCGTCCAGCAGTTCCGTGAGGCGCCGGTATTCGGATTCGAGTGGCGAACCAGGGTCCACGACGCTTCCCCCTGAAAGGGCAGGGTGAAATTCACCGGGCGGCTGAATGGGGAGACGCACGCCTGTACCCATTCAGCCGTGCGTCGATTTCCGCGGGGATTCTCAGAGTCCCCGGAGATTCTGAGCGCCGAGCGTAATGGCGTGCGAAGACACCCGTCAATCAGCCGGTCGGTAACACATCGGGAAACACCGTGGGCGGCTCGCTGTTCAGCGGTGCCTGAAATTCATCCGGCGCTTTTGAATTCCGGCGGACTTTATCCGGCCGCACTGACCGGAAAGGAATGCCTCGTTCGAGCGAAAGGAAGCAATGGCCCGGTCAAATTCCGGGAGCCCGGTGGCGGAGGTGCCCTATCCTGCCGTCTTCGCGTGGGCGAGCGCGCTCGCGGTGGCGCGGCCGACGATCGCCGGGGCCTGGCGGACGAGCGAGTCGTCGGTGAGGGCGGCCACCATGAACAGGGCGAAGTCGACGCGCCGGGTCATGTCGCTGGCCAGCAGCGGATCTCCCACATGCTCAGCCCACACCGGCAGCCCCTGGCTCTCGCCCTCCTCCAGCGAGCTGCCGCGGACCACGGTCCAGCGGGTGTCGCTCGCGAAGATCCGGCGGCACGCCTCCACCTGGTCGTCGATCTCGGCGAACCGCACCAGCTTGCCGATCACGGTGGCGACCTTGAGTCCGACGGTGAACAGCCGTGAGTAGCGGTCCTTGCCGTCCCGGGTGATGTGCCAGCCGCAGGAGAAGACCAGCCGGGCGCCGGGCCGGGCGAAGTCCAGCACGGCCTGCGCGGTGCCCGAGGAGTACTGCCGCACGCCCCACGGCACCAGCACGGTCAGCACCCCGTCGCAGCCCTCGACCGCCCGCCGGATCACCTCGCGGTCGTCGGTGTCCCCGGGCAGGACGGTGATCTTCCCCTCGAACCGGGCCAGCTTGGGCACACTGCGCTCCCGGCAGACCCCGACCACCTCGTACCCACGGTCCAGCGCGTGCTGGACCATGTACTGCCCGAGCTTGCCGGACGCGCCGACGATACAGACCTTCTTCATCCGCTCCCGCTCCCCGCTCATACCGAGATCCCTTCCTCCACCTGGGAACCTTATCCTGTAAGGCAAGGTAACCTTATGCAGTAAGGCAGTCAAGCGAGGGTGTGCGGAAGGAGCGCGGATGCCAGCGGGAGGACCCGAGAGGGCGAGGACCCGGCGCGGCACGGCGGGACGCACCCCGCTCAGCCGCGAGCGGGTGATCCGTACGGCGGTGGCGGTGGCGGACGAGAAGGGGTCGGCGTCGCTCACCATGCGGGCGGTCGCCGCACCGCTGGGCGTCGAGGCGATGTCGCTCTACCACCATGTGGCGGGCCGGGAGGACATCCTCGACGGCATGGTGGACACGGTGTTCGGGGAGATCGAACTCCCCTCGCTCGACCCGCCCGCCGACGGGGCCACCGACGGCGTCTCCGGCTGGCGGGAGGCGATGGCGCGGCGCGCGCACTCCGCCCGCGCCGCCCTGCTGCGCCACCCGTGGGCGATCGGGCTGATGGACTCCCGCTCCCGGCCCGGCCCGGCGACCCTGCGCCACCACGACACGGTGATCGGCGCGCTGCGCGCGGCCGGTTTCTCGGTGCCGATGGCGGCCCACGCCGTCTCACTGATCGACAGCTATCTGTACGGGTTCGTGCTCCAGGAGGTCAGCCTGCCGTTCCGGGGCGCGCCGGAGCTGGACGAGGTGGCGGGCGAGATCCTCAGCCGGATGCCCGCCGACTCCTACCCGCATCTCGCCGAACTGGCCACGGCGCATGTGATGCGGCCGGGGTACGACTACGCCGACGAGTTCCGCTTCGGCCTGACACTGATCCTGGACGGACTGGCCCCCGACGAACCGCCGGACGGCGCCTGATCCGGGACTTCAGTACCGGTCCAGAAGGTTGGCCCGCGCCCGCCGTCGGGGGACAAGGACGGCGGGCGCGGGCCGGGCGGTGCTACGGGGTGCGGTCAGGCGTCACGGCAGTGGTCGCCGTACTCCTTGCCCCCGTGCTCCTTGTCTCCGTAGTCCTTGCCGTGCTCCTTGCCGTGGTCCTTGCCGTGCTCCTTGCCGTGCTCCTTGCCGTGGTCCTTGTCGTCATGGTCCTTGTCGCCGTAGTCCTTGCCGTGCTCCTTGTGGCCGTAGCCGTCGTCGCCGTAGCCCGGCTTGCAGGGCTCGGGCTGTTCGCCCTCGGGGGTGTTGTCGAGGCGGGCCGTGACGGTCTCGCCGTCGGTGTCCAGGACGTACGGGCCGCTGATCGGGTTGTCGGGCAGGACATAGCCGTCGGGTACGTCGGTCTCCAGCAGGTAGTAGGTGCCCTGCGGGAGTTCACCGAAGGTGCAGCGGCCGTCGGCGTCGGTGGTGCACAGGCCGTCGACATGGGTGTCGGGGTCGGCACCGGTGGTCTGGAGACCGGGGACGCCGTTGGTCTCCTGCCACAGCTGGAAGGTGGCTCCGGCCAGCGGGTCGCCGGTGTCGGAGTCGGTCTTGAGGATCTGCACCGAGCCGTTGTCCTGCGGGGACGTGGTGGGACGGTTGGCGGCGGTCACCGAGATCCCCTCGGCGGCGTTCTGCGCGGTGAGCACCAGCGGGCCGAAGACGGCGGGCTCGGGCAGCTCGTACCCGGCGGGGGCGGCCGTCTCCTGCCAGTAGTAGATGCCGGTCTGGACCGTCTGGGCGCACCGGCCGTCGGTGCCGGTGACGCAGGGGGCGCCGACCTGGGTGTCGGCGTCGGTGCCGGTGGTCTGGAGGCCGGGGATGTTGTTGGTCTCGCGCCAGAGCTGGAAGGTGGCGCCCTCCAGCGGGTCCTGGGTCCCGGCGTCGACCTTCTCCACGCTCACCACTCCGGTGCGCGGGATGGGGGTGCCGCCGCAGTCGGGCAGGTCGCCGTTGAACGGGTAGGCGTGGAACTCCTGGCCGCCGCCCCCGGACGCGGCCGAGGTGTGGGTGAGGGAGCCGGTGGTGAAGAAGCGGCCGTTGATGCCGGGCAGGGTGACGGTGGTCGCGGACCCCTGGTTGCCGATCAGGAAGCTGCCCTGGAACTGTCCGGTGCCGGCCAGGTCGACCGTCGCGGCGTCGGGGAAGTTCCACAGCAGCCGCTCGCGGTAGGCGTTGAGCGGGTCGGTGGCGTCGTCGATGCCGCCGCTGTAGGTGTTGATGGTGCGGTCGGCGCCCACGATGTTGACCAGGATCGTCGCGTCGTCCGGGATGCCTGCGAAGGTGACGCCCTGCTGGCCGCCGTTGGCGGAGGCGATGTCGAAGTCGACGTTGAAGACCTGGAGGGCGGAGGTGCCGTCACCGGTGAACAGGGTCTGGAAGCCCTGGTTGACGGCGGTGCCGGTGGGGGTGCGCGGGGCGCCGTCCACCCGGGCGTAGCACTGGCTGGCGTCGGTCAGTTCGTCCCGCAGGTCCACATAGGGGTCGGTGGCGTCCGGGTCCTGCACCAGGTCGGCCAGCACGGTGCCGGTGACGGTGCCCGCGTGCCGGACCACTCCGGCCTCGGCCAGCAGCCGCTGCCCGCTCGCCACGGTGATGTTCCCGCCGGTGGTGAGCCAGTCGGCGCCGACGGGAGGCGGGACACGGGAGCCGACCCCGGCCTCGCCGAGGTTGTAGATCTGGCTGACCCCGGCGCTCTTGTTCATGTCGAAGGAGTCCAGGACGACGACCCGGCCCTCGGCCTCGGACGCGGCGCCCCGCACATTGAAATCGCTGCCGACGAAGATGTTGATGCCGTTGTCACGGCCCGCGATGGGGCCGTTGTTCACACCGGGGTAGGGGTCGGGACAGTCCCCGGGGACACAGGGACCGAGCCCACCGGGCAGGGGCGCGGCGGACGCGGGGGACGCCCCGGGACCGAGGACCAGGACGGGTACGGCCGTGAGAGCCACGGCGCAGGAGAGCCCCGCGGACTTCGCGCGGCGGCGAAGGCGCGCGGCGGGGCGGGGGGTGAGGTTGCTCATGCCCGGAGTCTCGATTCGTCCGGCACCGCCCACCACCCGGGTCCCCCGGGATTGGGCCGGTCAGGGCGGTGACTCACCGGCAGGCGTGAACGCAGGGGTCCGGCAGGAGTACACGGAGGGGAGGGGCAGGGTCATCCCCGAGCCCGCCGCCCTGCGACCCGCTGACGTACCGGCAGGTCGCCGTGTCACATGCCGGCGCCGATCACCGCGACACCGCTCTCGCCCCGCTCGAACCGGGCGATCAGCTCCGCCGGGGTGACCGCTCCCCCGACGTGGTCCAGCAGCAGCACGGGCCGGTGCTCGCCGTCCTCGCTCCGCGGCACCAGGTCGGTGACCGTCTCCCGGCGCAGCAGGACCGCCCGTTCGGGGTCCCGGTCGTCGGGCGGGAGGGCGGCGGCGCGTGCGGTGAGGTCGCCGTCGGGGTCGCGCAGCGCGTGGGCGAGGACGGACCGGTGGGCGAGCAGGGTCACCGACAGCCGGTCTCCGGTGCGCTCGTAACGGGCCGACAGATCCTCGGGGAGCAGATAGAAGACGCCCTCCTCGCCCTCGTGGCCCCGGTCGAGGAGCGCGCAGACCATGCGTTCGGCCGGGGCGGCGGAGGTGTGGTCGAGCCCGAGGAACACCTCACGGCCGTCCGGGTCGAGGGAGGGGAGGGTGCCGATCCAGATGCGGGTGCCGCCGCTGTCGTCGTCCATGCGGCGATCCAAGCACAGGGGTACGACAGCGACGGGGGGCCGGGGACGGGGGGGCCGGGGGTCCGGGGTCCCGGGGATCCGGGGTCCCGGGGATCCGGGGTCCCGGGGATCCGGGGTCCCG
>NZ_JBEZLM010000030.1:0-118025 GCF_040652095.1 Streptomyces sp. NPDC048290 | reverse complement strand
TAGCTCCGCTACGAGGGCTTCCGCCCGGCACACCGAGAGCACGCACCGAACGCCGCTCCTTCTCCCACGGAGATCCATCAGACACCCCCTAGCCGCCCGTGTCCGCGGTGACGTGTTCCGCCGGATGATCGTGTCCGGCCGGGAGGAACTGCTCCCCGTGGAGACGGCCGAGGCCCGCGCCCAACTGGAGCTGCGCCACCGGCTCTCCGCGCTGGTGGCCGACGAGTACGCCGCCGCCGGTTGGACGGCGATCGTGCAGGACATCGTCCTCGGCGAGGATCTCGCCCGGTATGTCTCCCGGGTACGGACCCGCCCGCTGTACGTCGTCGTGCTCGCCCCCGACGCGGCGACCGTCCGGGTCCGGGAGGCCGACCGGCCCAAGACCGGCTACGGACCCTGGACGGTCGACGTCCTGGACCGCGCCCTGCGCGAGCGGACCCCGCGCCTGGGCCGCTGGCTGGACACGACGGGCCAGACGCCGCACGAGACGGTGGACGCCCTCCTCGGCGATCTGGAGTCGGCACGGGTGGACCCGGACCGGCACCCGAAGACCGTGGACGCCCTCCTCGGCGACCTGGAGTCCGCACGGGTGGACCCGGACCGGCATCCGCACCCGCCCTTCCATACCGCCGAGTAGGTTCCCCCGTACCGAGTCTTGACTCGTGACGCGCCAGTAGCGATCCTCGTGCCACACCTTGCGCCGGTCATGACAACCCCGCATCGGGGGAGGGCCACGCGCCCGCGCCGCCGGGCGCGTCGACCGTGCCGTCCCGCTGACCGAGGGATGTGACCCGTGCCCGTGGCCCGACGCCCCCACCCCGCCCGCCGCCGCAAGAAGCTGACGCTGGTGTCGCTGCTCGTCTTCGTGCTGGCGTTCGCGCTGGGCCCGACGCCCAGTTCGGCGGCCGGTGACGACTGGTGGAACCCGGTCGACCGGCCCGCCCCGGACTCCGCGATCAATGTCACCGGCGAGCCCTTCACCGGCACCACCGCGTCCGGCGAGGTCCGCGGCTTCGTGGACGCGCACAACCACCTGATGTCCAACGAGGCGTTCGGCGGCCGGCTGATCTGCGGCAAGACCTTCTCCACCGCCGGGGTCGCCGACGCCCTCAAGGACTGCCCCGAGCACTACCCCGACGGCTCCCTGGCGATCTTCGACTTCATCACCAAGGGCGGCGACGGCAAGCACGACCCGAACGGCTGGCCCACCTTCAAGGACTGGCCCGCCCACGACTCCCTCACCCACCAGCAGAACTACTACGCCTGGGTCGAACGCGCCTGGCGCGGCGGCCAGCGGATCATGGTCAACGACCTGGTCACCAACGGCATGATCTGCTCGGTCTACTTCTTCAAGGACCGCTCCTGCGACGAGATGACGTCGATCCGCCTCCAGGCGAAACTGACGTACGACCTCCAGGACTACATCGACGACATGTACGGCGGCCCCGGAAAGGGCTGGTTCCGGATCGTCACCGACAGCGCCCAGGCCCGCCAGGTGATCGAACAGGGCAAACTCGCCGTCATCCTGGGCGTCGAGACGTCCGAGCCGTTCGGCTGCAAGATGATCCTGGACGTCCCGCAGTGCAGCAGACAGGACATCGACAAGGGCCTTGACGAGCTGTACGGGCTCGGGGTGCGCAGCATGTTCCTGTGCCACAAGTTCGACAACGCGCTCTGCGGCGTCCGTTTCGACGAGGGCGCCCTCGGCACCGCCATCAACGTCGGCCAGTTCCTGTCCACCGGCACCTTCTGGCGCACCGAGAAGTGCACGGGCGCCCAGCACGACAACCCCATCGGGCTGACCGCCGCGCCCGGCGCCGAGGACGAACTCCCGGCAGGCGTCTCCGTCCCGTCGTACGACCAGAACGCCCAATGCAACGTCCGCGGGCTCACCGAACTCGGCGAGTACGCGGTACGCGGGATGATGGACCGCAAGATGATGCTGGAGATCGACCATATGAGCGTCAAGGCCACCGGCCGGGCCCTCGACATCTTCGAGTCCGCGTCCTACCCGGGCGTCCTGTCCTCGCACAGCTGGATGGACCTGAACTGGACCGAACGGGTCTACCGGCTCGGCGGATTCATCGCCCAGTACATGCACGGCTCCGAGGGCTTCACCGCCGAGGCGGAACGCACCGACGCCCTGCGCGAGCAGTACGGCGTCGGCTACGGCTACGGCACCGACATGAACGGCGTCGGCGGCTGGCCCGCCCCGCGCGGCGCCGCCGCCCCCAACCCCGTCCAGTACCCCTTCACCAGCGTCGACGGCGGCTCGGTCATCGACCGGCAGACCACCGGACAGCGCACCTGGGACCTCAACACCGACGGCGCCGCCCACTACGGGCTGGTCCCCGACTGGATCGAGGACATCCGGCGGACCGGCGGCCAGGCCGTGGTGGACGATCTGTTCCGGGGCGCCGAGAGCTATCTCGACACCTGGGGCGGTACCGAGTCCCACCGGTCCGGCGCCAACCTCGCCCGGGGCGCCGCGGCCACCGCCAGCTCCGCCGAGTGGAGCCTGTTCACCAGCTACGCCCCCGGCCGGGCCGTCGACGGCGACCCGGGGACCCGCTGGGCCAGCGACTGGAGCGACGACCAGTGGCTGCGCCTCGACCTCGGCGCCACCCACCGCGTCGGCCGTGTCACCCTCGACTGGGAACGCGCCTACGGCAGCGCCTACCGCGTCGAACTGTCCACCGACGGCCAGCACTGGACCACCGCCTGGTCCACCACGGCCGGTGACGGCGGGCTGGACACCGCCCGCTTCGACGCGGTGCCCGCCCGGTACGTCCGACTCCAGTTCCAGGACCGCGGCACCGAATGGGGCTACTCGCTGCGCGAGATGACGGTGCACAGCGGCACCCCCTAAGGCACGCTGCGGGACTCCCAGTCCAGCAGGTCGGCGAGCCCGTCCTCCCCGGGGCGGGTCTTGCCGGCCGGGCGGCCCGCGGCGTCCGACGGGGCGAACGTGCCCCGGGAGATGGCGCCACTGGTGGTGATGTTGTGCTCCACGCGCTCCCGGCGCAGCGCCTCGTACCGGCGCAGCGCCTGACCGGTGTCCGGCAGGTCGCGCAGCGCCTTCGCCAGCACCACCGCGTCCTCCAGCGCCATCGAGGCACCCTGTCCGGTCGCCGGGGACGCGGCGTGCGCGGCGTCCCCGAGGAGCAGCACCCGCCCCGCACACCACGGCAGACCGAGCGGCAGCTCCATCGCGTTGGTCACCATGAGACGCTCACCCGTCGCCGCCACGATGTCCGCCGCGCCGGGCGCGGCATCCGCCCGCAGCAGCGGTACGAGGAGATCCCGCCAGTCGTCGGCCGTGCCCTTGGCGATCTCCGCCGCGGACAGCGGCCCGTCGGACACCCGGGCGAACCAGAACGTCTCGCCCCGCGGTGAGGTGGCGCAGCCGAACGCCGTCGCCCCGCCCCGGACCATCGTGATGCAGTCGCTCGCGCCGAGCGGCGCCGCCCCGGTGGTGGAGCCGTAGAAGACCCGCTGACCCGCGTAGCCCGGCCGGGCGTCCGGCGCGACCGCCGCGCGCACCGCCGAGTGCAGCCCGTCCGCGCCCAGCAGCAGGTCACCCGTCGCCGTCGAACCGTCCGCGAAGTGCGCCGTGACCCCGTCCGGGCCCTCCTCGACCCGCACCAGCCGGGCCCCGTGCCGTACCGGAACGCCCCTTCGGACCGCCTCCGCAAGGAGTGCCGCGCCCAGGTCGGTGCGGCGCAGACAGCGGAAGTTCAGCGCGGGCACCGCCGCCTCGCCCATCGGGGCGTGCGCCAACTCCGTGCCCGACGCGTCCAGCAGCCGGATCGCGGTCAGCGGAAAGCCGATCGCGGTGACCGCGTCCGTCGCGTCGATCGCGGCCAGCGCCCGCATCCCGTTGCTGGCGAGGGTCAGGAACGCGCCCATGTCCCCGGCGCCGTCCGGACGCGCCTCGTACACCTCGGCCTCGAACCCCGCCCTGTGCAGCGCCAGCGCGGACGCCGTACCCGCCACTCCGCCGCCGACGACCAGTATTCGCGTCACTTTCGCCCTCCGCTCCACTCCTGAACGCCGTGCGGATGGTTTCACGCGCGCACCCTGGGCGCCGGGCGATACGCCGGGGGCGGCCCGAGGTCGACCGGAAATCTGCCCTCCTGCCGGGTGGCCGGGCGGCCCGCCGTGGGAAGACCCCACCGGAGAGACAAGAGAACAGAGCGGAGAGGGTCAGGTCGTCTTGAGGGTCGTGCTGCTGGGCACCGCCGCCACCGGTGGCTTCCCGCGGTGGAACTGCGCCTGCGCGCTGTGCGCCGCCGCCCGCGACGGAAAGCTCCCCGCCCGCACTCCCGAGTGCGCGGCCGTCACCGGCAATTCCAGGGACTGGTGGCTCCTGAACACCTCGCCCGATCTGCGCGCGCAGCTCGCCGGGGCCGGCGCGCTGTGGCCCGGCCGGGGACCAGGTCCCCTGAGAGGCGTCCTGCTCACCGACGGCGAACCCGACCATCTCGCCGGACTGGGCGTCCTGCGCGCGGCCCAGGGCCTGACCGTGTACGCCGCCCCGCCCGTCCTGGCCGGCCTCGCCCCCGCCCGCGCGGCTCTCGCCCGGTACGCGCCCTGGAACTGGCGGGACGGCACGCACAAGGAGGGATTCGTGCTCTCCGGGGGACTGGTGGTCACCGCCCACCCGGTACCCGCCGCGCCGCCCGCCTACCTCCCGGCCCCGGCGGGCGACGGCCACTGGGCCATGGCGTACCGGATCGAGGACCTCGCCACCGGGGGAGTACTGGTCTACGCCCCCCAACTGCGCTCCTGGACCCCCCTACTGGACGATCTGGTGGCCGACGCCGACGGCGCCGTACTGGACGCCGCGCACTGCCCCACCGGGCCCCCCGACCCCGCCGCCTGGCGCGGCCCCCGCCGTATCCTCACCCGCCTCGAGGACCCCGATCCGCTGCTCGACCCCGCCTCGACGGCCCGCGCCCGGCTGGCCGAGGCGGGCATCGAGATCCTCCCGGACGGCACGGAGTTCGTGCTGTGACGCCCGGTCAGCCGCAGGAGCCGGTCGGCTCCAGCTCCGCGAGGATCTCGGCGGCGTCCGTGTTGCCCTGACCCGCGAGGCGGCGCAGCTCGTCCAGGTCCTCCAGCTCCGTCGCGGTCTCCACGAGCTGGTCGATCGCGTCCGGGTGGCCCGCCGCCGCGAGTTCGCGCAGCGCGCCGAGGTCGGCGTGCTCGGCGGCCTGCTCGATCAACACGGCGATGGTGTCGGCGGATTCGGCGCCGGTGAGGGGCACACTCAGCGGCTCGGGGATGTCATGGTCGGTCATGGTGGGGTGGGTCATGGTGGAGTGGGTCCGCCTTTCGGTTCGGTGGGACATGGGCCGGGTCATCCGGACGAGCCCGGCGGCACCGGCAGCCGCCCCGCCGCGCGGAGCCCGTCCCGGTGCGTGTGCCATTCGTCCCGCAGCCGCGGCAGCCGGTCGGCCAGGAAATCGGCCAGCGCGATCAGCTCCTCCAGCGGCGCCCGGCGCTCCGCCGACGCGTCGGCCAGCAGCGCCAGACCCTCCCGGAACAGTGCCGCGTGCTCCCGGTGGAGCGTGGAGTCGAAGTTCTGCGGCTGGCGCGTCTCCGGGTCGAGGCCGACCCGGTCCACGCGCTCCCCGGCGGCCCGGGTCCGCCGCGCCACACCCTGGCTCTCCAGCAGCTTCACGGCACCGGTGACGGCACTGCGGCTGGCGAGCAGCGCCTCGCTCAGCTCGTCGATGGTCTGCTGCGGCGGATCACAGACGAGGAGATAACCGAGCAGCCGCCCGGCCATCGGCGGGAACCCGTACCGACGGGCGTAGAAGCGGCCGACGTGGTCGGCGAAGAGAAGATGCGAGTCCAGTGGCACGCGCCCACGATAGCACTGGCGACTGTGATGACACTTATTTCTGTCATCTCAATCGAGACGTTCTCGGAGCCAGGTGTCCGAGACCGGTCACGGCGACCCCGTGATCCCCTCGCCCAGGGTCCGCTCCAGCGCCGCCCGTTGCAGCGGCCGTACCTGGGCGTGCAGGTCACGGCCCTTGTCGGTCAGCGAGACCCAGACCCCGCGCCGGTCCTCCACGCACATGGAGCGGGCCACCAGGCCGTCCTTCTCCAGCCGCCCGATCAGCCGGGAC
The DNA here is from genome assembly GCF_040652095.1 of Streptomyces sp. NPDC048290. Taxonomy (NCBI): domain Bacteria; kingdom Bacillati; phylum Actinomycetota; class Actinomycetes; order Kitasatosporales; family Streptomycetaceae; genus Streptomyces; species Streptomyces sp. NPDC048290. The sequence goes on along the minus strand of NZ_JBEZLM010000030.1, from coordinate 111,885 downwards.
AGCGCGCTCTGGCTCAGATGGACCCGGCCCGCGAGATTCTGCACCCGGCACTGGGCGCCCGGCTCGGGTGTCTCGGTCGCCAGGATGTCCAGCACCTCGAAATCGCTCGCGCCGAGCCCATGGGGATGCAGCACCCGGTCGATCTCGCACATCGTGCGCGCGTGCACCGCCAGGATGTCCCGCCAGCGCGCTTCCAGCCCCGTCGGCCCCGCCTCGATCGTGTGCGTTCCCATATGGGCACGGTAACACCGAAACCCTCGATCGTTGAGTGTGCAACTAGCGCTGTTCGTCCCGTCCGACGGCCCTCACCGCGGCGGGTCCTGGAGCAGACCGAGCACGTTCCCGTCGGCGTCCCGCGCGGCGGCGATCAACCGCCCGTTGCCCACGTCCCGCACGCCCTGCACCTCCTCGGCGCCCGCCGCGAGCAGCGCCGCGAACCGCTCCTCGATGTCGGTGACCTTCCAGTAGGGGACCGGCCCGGTCAGCCCCCGGTCATGACCGCTGGGGTCAAGACCCACGTCCTGCGTACCGCCCTTGAACGCCACGTAGTAGGGCTGGTCGATGTAGGGCTCGGTGCCGAGCACCGTACGGAACAGGGCCTTCGCCCGGTCGAGATCCTTGACGGGATAGATGATCGTCTCCGGCCCACTGGTGGGAGTGGTGGGGGCGGAGGGGTCGTTCTGCGGGGTCGCGCTGGTCATCGGGGGCTCCTCGGGGCCGGTGGTCCGCCGACGCGCCGTGCGGGCGCCGGTGCTTCCACGCTAGGACGACGACCCTGGCCCGGCTTCTCGAATCCTGACCGCTTCCTCCTGGCCCCTCACCCCGTACCGGTGCCGCCGCCGACCGGCTCCACCTGGCCGCCCCCTGAGCCAACGTGCCGATTCGTACCGGTCAAGGGTCGGCGAGTACCGGACGCGACGGTCTGCCGACCGCCAGAGTGGGAAAACGCCGTATGAACGGCCCGGACCCTGGAGGACGTGATGCTCAGGACTCCTGGCGGTGATCTGCGCCTGGTCATTCTGGAGTGGCTCAAGGACCCGCCGGCCCACTTCCCGCCGCAGCGCCGTATCGATCTGTCCGAGGACGGAGTCCCGGCGCGTGCCGTCGCCGCCAAGCTAGGGGTGCGCCGCGCGGAAGCGGACGCCCATCTCAAGCTCCTCGCCGACCTGGGAATGCTCCGCGCCAAGCGGGTACGCCGCCGGACCTGTTACCGGCGGGACGAATTCCGGATCGCCGAGGTGGCCAGGTTCTTCGAGAAGGGCTGGTAACGACCCCCAGCGGTCGGCGGGCGAAGGGCCGAGGGGCGAGTAAGAGGTCGTTGTGAACCGGGAGCGCTCTCTCACCGACCGACAGGGGAGGACCGGCCCGCCCCGGACGGCCCTCCGCCCTGCACAGCGGCGCCTCGCGGGCGTCAGGCGGCGCTGGCGGGCGTACACGCCGGGGCGTGGGTAAGCGGGGATTCTCGCCCGCGTGTAGTAGGAGTGATCCACCGCACGCGCGCCCCGCGCCCATGAAGCCGTACCGCACAAGAACTGGATCACATGAGCGCCATCAGCATCGGTCAGGCCGTCATCCTTGGAGCCGTCGAGGGGGTGACCGAGTTCCTGCCCGTCTCCTCGACCGGCCATCTGAAGATCGTGGAGGGGCTGATGGGCATCCCCGTGGACGACCACGCCGTGGTCGGCTTCTCCGCCGTCATCCAGGTCGGCGCCATCGCGGCCGTCCTCGTCTACTTCGCCAAGGACATCGCCCGTATCCTCCGGGCGTGGGCGCGCGGGATCGCCGACCCCGAGCAGCGCTACCGCCACGACTACAAGTTCGCCTGGTGGGTGATCTTCGCGACGATCCCGATCGTGCTGGTCGGGCTGGCGGCGAAGCCGCTGATCCAGGGGCCGCTGGCCTCGCTGTGGGTGGTCGCCGGGTCGCTGATCGCGGGCAGTGGGGTGATGTTCGCGGCGGACAAGCTGGGCCGCCACAAGCGCGGCGAGGACGACACCTCGTTCTCGGACGCGATGCTGGTCGGCGGCTCCCAGATCCTGGCCCTGCTCTTCCCCGGCTTCTCCCGCTCCGGCGCCACGATGTCGACGGCCCTACTGCTCGACCTGGACCGGGTCGCCGCCACCCGCCTCTCCTTCTTCCTCGGCATCCCCGCCCTGACCGGCGCCGGCATCTACGAACTGAAGGACGCCCTCGGCACCGGCGCGGGGGCCGCTCCGCTGATCGCCGGGACGGCGGTGTCGTTCGTCGTGGCGTACGGGTCGATCGCGTGGCTGCTGAGGTTCGTGTCCCGGCATTCCTTCAACGCGTTCGTGATCTACCGGATCGCGGTGGGCCTGCTGCTGTTCGGGTTGCTGGGGGCGGGGGTGTTGGAGGGGTGAGGGGGCGGCTCAGGGTGCGGAGGGCGGGCATGTCGTCGGTGAGCTGCTGGGTTTCCAGGGCGGCGGTACGACGGTCGCTGGTGAGGTTCTCGTAGTGGTCGCACAGGGCGTGGACGGCTCGGGCGAGGCGCTGCGCGTGGGCGAGCCGGACGGGGTAGGCGCCGGGTGGGTCGAGGCTGAGTCGGCGGCGGGCTTCGCGTACGCCGGCTGATGCGCAGGCGCGGGGTACGTCGTCGGCGGGGAGACGGGCGGTGAGGTGCTCGATCTCGGGGATGGTGAGCATGAGATGCCCGCGCAACTGAAGTACCAGCGTCTCCAACTCGCCCTCGTCCGGCAGGGGTGAGTCCTTGCCGAGGAGGTGCCGCACGGCTGCGCGCATGGTCTGGATGTCCAGCGAGGCGGTGGTCACGCTGTGGCCTCCGCACCGGCGCGGAGTGCGGTCTCGGTGTGCGTGCGGCAGGCACGCGGGAACCAATGACTGCCGTCGGCCCAGCGCTCACCGAGGTCGATCGCGGTCTCGGCGGTGAGTGGGTCCTCGGTGGGGTCCCAGACACAGACAGAGCCACGTTCCTGCGCGTCCGTCAGTGTGTTCAGGGGCGGCAACGGGAGCAGGTCCAGGACCTCGCGCGGGATCGTCGGGGTCGGGGTTGACATGGCTGCGCCTCCACGGTCGCGGGCTTCGGCTGGGGTCCGTGAGGGGGTGAACCCAGGAAGGCCCGAGAAGGCACTCCGCCTGAGTGGCGGGTGCTACCGAATTTCAGCGCCTGGACCAGTGCCCGGAACAGGTAATAGAGCCTCGGTCCGGAAAGCCGTGGCCCCGGTGAATTTTACTTTTGGGCTGCCATCCCGCTCGGCGCCAGCGGTACCTTGCGAAGGTGCCGAAAAATGGAGCGCTCGCAGCGGCCATGGCTGATCTGGGCCTCTCCCAAGCCGAATTGGCGCGCAGGCTCAACGACGAGTGCGCCGTGCTGACGGGGCGCCAGGGGTGCCTGACGGACCGGGATGTGAGGCGCTACCTCGAAGGTGGTACCGCCTGGCCACACGCGAGACAACGGCTCTGCCTTGAGCGGGTGTTCGGGCGCCCGGCCACCGAACTGGGATTCAGCCAGGTCAGCCGGGCGCGGGGCGCATCGGGCGCTGACGCTGTCGACTCTTGGCCGGCCGACGCGCGCTTACCCGCTCGGCTCGGCATGAGCGACGTACGCCGCCTCCACGGCGAGTATGTGCGCATCCTCCAGGACGACTGGAGGGTCGGAGGCGCGAGGCGGGTGGAGAACGATGCCGTCGAGCTTTCCATGCGCATCCAATCCACCCTTTCCTCGGGAACCGCGTCCACTCGGGTGCGTCAGTCGCTCTACTCCCTCGCTTCCGATGTCATCAGCACGGCCGCTTTCGCCGCCATCGACGCCAAGGTTCGAGCGCGTGCCCGCAGGCATCTGGACAGAGCGGTCACGCTAGCTGGGCTCTCCGGGGATTCCGAGACTCAATACCACGTCTGGAATCACCTGGCGATGGCAGCCGGACAACGGCGGGACCATGTCGAAGAGATGGCAGCCGCGGAGACGATGAAAGGGCTATGGGTGGCGCGCCGTGATCCGTTGTGCGCCTCTCTTGCCCACATGCGTCACGCGAAAGCGCTGGCCCGGAGCGATCGACGGACAGAGGCCCTTCGGTCCCTCGCTGCGGCCGAGAAGTCATTTCACAGGGCTGGAGATGACGGGCGGCCAGTCTGGATCAACTTCTACGATCAGAGCGAGCTGGCCGGACTCTCGGCCAGCATCTGGTTTTCTGTCGGCAACTTCGAGAGAGCTGAATGCCACTTCCATCAAGCGCTTTCAGGGATTCGCCCTGAACTCGTACGCAATCGGGCTCTCTACACGGCTCATCTCGCTCTCGCTCAAGCGAGCCAGGGAGAAATGGAGTTGGCGTGCGCTACAAGTCAAGGGGCCTATGACCTGCTCACCGCTGATTCGGGTTCGAAGCGCACCCTCGACATCCTCAGCAAGGCACGGACACTGGTGGCCGTAGCGGGGACCAGGGCCCCTGAGGTCATCTCATGGCTTGAAAGGTCACGGCAATGGAAGTGAAGAGCTACGGCCAGCAGGATGCCGCGAGTATCCGGACGATGCTCCTGGACATCCACGATGCGGCCTATGAAGGGTCGACGGATTCCTTTGACTCCCGGGACAGGTTCGCTGAATTCGTTGACGGGTGGAGCAGCAGAGACGGATGGGTATGCCTCATCGGATTCGACAAGGGGGAGCCGATCGGGTACTTGTACGGAGCCCCCTTCAGCCCAGGCGGTTGGTGGAGGGGGTCTGACCGGCCTGAGTCCCTGGGGGCCGAGGATCGCGCTTTCGCGCTTTCAGAGCTTATGATTCTGCCGCGCTGGCGAAAAACCGGTGTCTCTGCGGAACTTCATGAGGCTCTCCTGGCTGGTAGAGCGGAAGAGGCGGTGACGCTGTTTGTCGACGCCTCGCACCCCAAAGTCGTGGCGCTGTACGAGTCTTGGGGGTACGAGAGGGTTGACGAGTCCAAGCCGTACGAGGATGCGCCCCTGTTCGCCGTCATGCTGAAGATTCTCGGGCCGTGACACACGTGAAAGGGGACACCAGTGGGTGACCAGGATCTGGCGGACGTGGCCCACTTCCTGTGGGAGGCGGGCACACTGAAGACCGCTCGCCGTACAGGCTGGTGGATGGCGGGTGTCCGGGACCCGGAGAGCGTCGCCGAGCACGCGTGGCGGACGTCCGTGATCGCCTCGATCATCGCGACCCTGGAAGGCGCGGACGCCGCTCGTGCCGCGCATCTCGCGGTGTGGCACGACTCGCAGGAGACCCGTACGGGCGATGTGAATCACCTGGGCAAGAAGTACGCGGCTCCGGGAAACCCTGAGGCGGTGACCGCCGATCAGACAGCCGGTATGCCGGAGATCCTGCGCAGTGCGGTCCGCGCGGTCGTCGCCGAGTACGAGGCGCGCGAGACACCCGAAGCCATCTGCGCCCGCGACGCGGACAAGCTGGAATGCATGCTCCAGGGCCTGGAGTACAAGGCGCAGGGGTACGAGGCGGCTCAACGCTGGGTCGAGAACAGCCGGGCGCGGATCGTCACGAAGTCCGGCCAGCGACTGGCGGACCAGCTGCTGGCTCAGGCCCCGCTCGACTGGCTGCGCGCGGCGATGGGCGAGCGCGGCTTCAAGTGAGGGTGGGGCGGTCGGCGTCCCGTACGGTCGGTGAGGTGCGGAGCCGAATCCGCGAAGCGCTCTCCAGCTGAGGAGTCTCGTGACCACGATCGGCGTGACCGGGCACATGGACCTCACCGAAGGCAGCATCCACCTGGTACGGGAGGCGCTGCGCCAAGCTCTCAAGGCGCACGCCGACGACCTGACCGGCATCTCCTGCATCGCCAAGGGCGCCGACTCACTCTTCGCGGAGGTCGTGCTGGAACTGGGAGGCCGCCTGGTCGCCGTGATCCCCTCACAGGACTACCGGCAGACCAAGGTCAAGCCCGACCATGCCGAGACCTTCGACCGACTCACCGCCGCAGCGGGCGAAGTCATCGTGCTCCCCCACGCGACTGCGAACCGGAGCGCCTACGAGGACGCCAACCGGACGCTGCTCCAGCGGGCCGAGCGCCTGGTCGCCGTCTGGGACGGCACGCCTCCGACCGGCAAGGGCGGCGGCACCGCCGATACCGCCCTGGAAGCGCAGGCGGCCGGGCTGTTGGTGGACGTGGTCTGGCCCGAGGGCGCCGCGCGGGACCGTGCATCGTAGAGGGGTCCCGAAGTGTTGGCCCTGAGTACGGACCGGGGGAGTCCCCTTCCGCCCAGAGGTAGAAGGGGACTCGATCACTGCTGCTGAGGCGCACCGAACAGCCTGCTCGTGCCCTCCCGGGTATAGCCAGAGCTTGTACGGTGAGTGTCGAGTAATCAGACGTGCGGAAGCGTCCTCCCCGTGCAGCCGCCCCCGCGCGGTCATGCCGTCCCAGATTCCAGATTCCAGGGCCACCCCTCACCCCCCCCCGTAGGGGCAGCCCCACCGGAGGGTGGGCGTCCCTCCCGCCACGCCCCCTCAACGCCCCGCGCGCAGCGGCTCCCCCACGCTTCTCATGTGCCGCAGCGCCTCCCGGTGCGAGGCCAGCAGCCCCGTCTGGTGGTACGGGATGCCCAGTTCGGCGCAGTACTTCTCGGTGATGAGCTGCGCCTGGCCGAGGGCCGGGGTCGGCATGCTGGGGAAGAGATGGTGCTCGATCTGGTAGTTGAGCCCGCCCATGAACGCGTCGACCACCGCACCGCCCCGGACATTGCGCGAGGTCAGCACCTGACGGCGCAGGAAGTCCAGCCGGGTGCCCTCCTCGATCATCGGCATGCCCTTGTGGTTGGGTGCGAAGACCGACCCGAGGTAGATCCCGAACAGCCCCTGGTGCACCGCGATGAACGCGAGCGCCTGGAGCGGCGACAGCACCAGGAACAGGCCGCCGAAATAGATGAGGAAATGCGCGACCAGCAGTGTTCCTTCCAGCACCGGGCGTTTCATCGTCGGGCTGCGCAGCGCCTTGAAACTGTTGAAACTGAGATTGAGTCCTTCCAATGTCAGCAGTGGAAAGAAGAGGAACGCCTGATGTTTTCCGATGAACGCCGGAATTCCCCGTGCCCGGCGCGCCTGACCCTGTGACCAGACCAGAATGTCGGGGGAGACGTCCGGGTCCTTGCCCTCATGATTGGGATGCGCGTGATGCCGGGTGTGCTTGTTCATCCACCACCCGTAGCTCATGCCCAGCAGCAGATTCGCCACCAGCAGCCCGCCGATCTCGCTGGGCTGACGGCGGCTGAACACCTGCCGGTGGGCCAGGTCGTGCGCGGCCAGTCCGAGCTGCCCGAACACCCCGGCCATGGCCACCGCCACGATCAGCTGCGCCCAGCTCGCCCCCAGCGCCACGAACGCGGCCACCCCGCCGGCGAGCGCCAGCCCGACCAGTCCGAAACGGACCGTGTAATACAGCGGGCGGCGGCGCAGCAGACCCGCCTCGGTTATCCGGCGGGACAGCTCGGCGAAATCGCTGCCGGTCTGCCGGGATTCTCTCCCGGGCGGCTGGGAAGAACTGTCAGTTCGCCGTTCATTCTGCTGTTCATTGCGCCGTTCACGCGCGGGTGGATTTCCGCTGAGCACCATGGGATTGGCCATGTGCTCCAGTATCTGAACGCCGTTCCCCCGGCAGAATGGCGCCTGCCCCCCGAGTGGGGTGGTGGTAACCCCCCTGTCCGACGGGAGGGATACCCGGTGTACCCGGTGTACACCGGGGAGCGGATCTCCTTGACACACTCGCCGCCTCAACCGCACGATGCAAGGCGTGAACCTGTCAGACAGCCAGACAGGTGGACCCGGCGGCAGCCCCCGGCGCGTCAGCGCCCTGGAGTTCGTGCTCGGCCACCTCCGCGGCGCCATCGAACGCGGCGAGTACGCCATCGGGGACAAGCTCCCCTCCGAGGCGGAGCTGTGCCGCACCCTGGAGGTCTCCCGGCCGGTGCTGCGCGAGGCGCTGCGCGCCCTCCAGACTCTCGGGCTGACCGTGGCCAGGACCGGCAAGGGCACCTTCGTCGTCGCCCACCGCGTGGAGGACCCCACCTTCGGCGACTACGCGGCCAGCGATCTGCTGGAGGTCAGGCGGCACATCGAGATCCCGGTCGCCGGGTACGCGGCCGTCCGCCGCACCCCCGAGAACCTCGACCACCTGGCCCGCCTCCTGGACCGGATGGAACGCGAGACCGACACCCTCGCCTGGGTCGCCATGGACACCCTGTTCCACCTCGCCGTCGCCGAGGCCGCCCAGAACCCGGTCTTCCGCCGGGTCATCGAGGAGATCCGCGACGCCCTGGCCCGCCAGTCGGCGTTCCTCAACGAGCTGGCCGGCCGCCGCGAGCAGTCCGACCGTGAGCACCGTACGATCGTGGAGGCCCTGATCAGGGGCTCCGCGCCGGATGCGAGCGAGGCGATGGCGCACCATCTGGACCGGGTGCGCAGCAGCCTGACCGAGATCGTGGACGGCGGGACGACTGCCGACAGCGCCCCCGGCACCCCGCACTGAACCACCCCTCGCAGAATCCTTTCTGCGCACCCGATGCCCCCTACCTCATCACTCACACACCCCACACCCCACCCCCGAGACCCAGGCAGCCATGCATCCGCAGACACCCCCGACCCCACCCCCCGTCGACGCCCCCGCCATCCGCGAACCCCGGCACGCCCCCGTCGCCCACCTGATCCGCGACGGCGTCGTGGAGGGCATCCACTACGGCTCCGTCGTCGTCCTCGGCACCGATGGAGCCGTCGCGTTCCAGCTTGGTGACATCGAGGCCGCCTGCTACCCCCGCTCGGCCGTCAAGCCCGTCCAGGCCGTCGCCATGATCCGCGCCGGACTGCCCCTCGAAGGCCCGCTGCTCTCGCTCGCCGCCGCCAGCCACTCCGGCGAGGAACGCCACCTGACCGGTGCCCGCCGCGTCCTGGAACTGGCCGGACTCACCGAGGACGCCCTGCGCAACGTCCCCGACCTGCCGCTCGACCCCGCCGTCCGGGACACCTGGATACGCGAGGGCAGGCCGCCCTCCCGGCTCGCCCAGAACTGCTCCGGCAAACACGCCGCCATGCTCCACACCGCCCAGGTCAACGGCTGGACCCTCGACGACTACCTCGACCCCGCGCACCCCCTCCAACAGGCCGTCGCCGCCACCGTCGAGGACCTCACCGGCCAGCGCGTCGCCCAGGTCAGCGTGGACGGCTGCGGCGCCCCGCTGTTCGCCGTCTCCCTGCACGGCCTGGCCCGCGCCACCGCCCGGATCGTCACCGCCGCCCCCGGCACCCCTGAGTCCCGGATGGCCGACGCCCTGCGCGCGCACCCCGAGATGGCCTCCGGCGCCGGACGGGACGTGGCCGCGCTGATGCGGGCCGTGCCCGGACTGCTCGCCAAGGACGGCTACGAGGGCGTCCAGGTCGCGGCGCTCCCCGACGGCCGGACCGTCGCCGTGAAGATCTCCGACGGGGCGAGCCGCGCCCGGGGCCCGGTCACCGCCGCCGCCCTGGTCCGCGCCGGGGTCGACCCGGCCCTGCTCACCGCCTTCGCGGGCGCCCCGCTGCTCGGCGGCGGACGCCCGGTGGGCCACCTCCGCCCGGTGCCCGCCCTGGACTTCCCGACCTTCCCGGCCCCCGGAACCACCGACACCTGAGCGCCCGCCGCCCCGCCGGGGCACACTGGTGATCATGGCAGCAGCACCGTCGTCGCCCACCTATCAGCCGGTCCTGGAGCGCATCGCGGAGGAGATCGCCCACACCCCCGGCCGGGGCCGGCCCGCCGACTACATCCCGGCGCTCGCCGCCTGCGACCCCCGCCGCTTCGGCATGGCGGTCGCCGAACTCGACGGCACGGTCTACGGGGTGGGGGACTGGCGCGAGCCGTTCTCCACCCAGTCCGTCACCAAGGTGTTCACCCTCGCCCTCGACCTGGCCCGGGAGGGCGACGCCCTCTGGGAGCACGTGGGCCGCGAACCGTCCGGCAACCCCTTCAACTCCCTGGTCCAGCTGGAGTACGAGGACGGCATCCCGCGCAACCCGTTCATCAACGCGGGCGCGCTGGTCGTCACCGACCGCCTCCAGACCCGTACCGGGGACGCCTCCGGGGCGCTGCTGCGGTTTCTGCGCGCCGAGAGCGGCAACGCGGAGCTGGACTTCGACCCCGAGGTCGCCGCGTCCGAGGCGGACCACGGGGACCGCAACGCCGCCCTCGCCCATTTCATGCGGTCCTACGGCAACATCGACAACCCCGTGCCGCTGCTGCTGGAGCAGTACTTCCGGCAGTGCTCGGTCCGCGCGTCCTGCGCCGATCTGGCCGCCGCGACCGCGTTCCTGGCCCGGCACGGCATCCGCGCCGACGGCTCCCGGCTGCTCACCCGCAGCCAGGCCAAGCAGGTCAACGCGGTCATGCTGACCTGCGGCACCTACGACGCTGCGGGCGACTTCGCCTACCGGGTGGGCCTGCCCGGCAAGAGCGGAGTGGGCGGCGGCATCATCGCGGTGGTCCCCGGCCGCTGCTCCCTCTGCGTCTGGAGCCCCGGCCTCGACGAACGAGGCAACTCGGTAGCAGGAGTAACAGCCCTGGACCGCTTCACCACCCTGACGGGCCTGTCCATTTTTTAAGACATTTAAGAACGTCAATCTTCTAAGAACGTCAATGGCAACGCCCTAAAGGGGCGCTGGGGGTACCCCCTCTGGGGGAGGAACTGCGCGACCAGCCACACCCCACCCGCACCCGGCAGACAACCAGCACCACCCCCCACCCCTCCCGCGATCACAAACCCGTCACCCCTCACCCCCCACCCGTAAGCACCCTGGTCGCCCGTGGGAAACGTACCGTTGACATCCTGCGCGCGTGTTGGCCATGGCTTTCCCCGTCGATCTCCGCCGGTGCCAGGCGCTCGGTCTGGCCGGTACCGCCTTCCTCGCGGCGGGCGGTGAGACGGCCGGAGCCCTGCCCGTGCGTGAGCTGCTCGCGCCGTCCTCCCTGAACGCCGCGCTCGGTCTCGTCGGGGTGTACTTCGGTGTTGTCCTGCTGATAGCGGCCTGGGCGCTGCTGGGCCGTCTGGTGCGTGGGCCGCGCCCACCGGCGCCCCGCGCGCTGCTGCTGGTGCTCGCCGTGTGGGCGGCGCCCCTGCTGCTGGCGCCGCCGCTGTTCAGCCGGGACGTGTACAGCTATCTGGCCCAGGGCGCCATGGTCGACGCCCGGATGGACGTCTACGCGTACGGCCCGAGCGTGCTCGGCGGTCCGCTCGCCGACGAGGTGGCGCCCGTGTGGCAGCACACCGGTGCCCCTTACGGCCCGGTCTTCCTCGCCGTCGCCTCCGGGCTGTCTGGACTGACCCGGGGCGAACTGCCCGCCGGGCTGATGGGTATGCGGCTGATAGCGCTGCTCGGGGTCGCCCTGATGGCCGCCGCGCTGCCCCGGCTCGCCCGGCACAGCGGCGCCGACCCGTCCGCCGCGCTCTGGCTCGGCGCCCTGAACCCGCTGGTCCTGCTGCACCTGGTGGCCGGGGCGCACAACGACGCCCTGATGCTGGGGCTGATGGGCCTCGGTCTGGTCGCCGCGCTGGGGCGATGGCCGGTGCTCGGGGCGGTGCTGGTGACGCTGGCCGCCCTGGTGAAGGCACCGGCCGCGCTCGCGCTCGCCGCGATCGTCCTGCTCCAGATCCGGGCGGGACGGGGACCGGCGCGCGCGCTCGCCACCACCGTCGCCGCCGCCGGGGCCACCACGGTCGCCGCGACCGCCGTCGCCGGTACCGGCTATGGCTGGATCGGGGCCCTCAACACCCCCGTGTCCGCCAGCAACTGGGCTCTGACCAGCCTCCTCGGCCGGGCCAGCGCCTCCCTCCTGGAGCGGATGGGCAGCGATCTCGCGCCCCTCGCCGTCCCCGCCTGGCACGCCCTCGGCCTCGCTCTGACCGCCGTGGCGCTGCTGCTGATCTGGGTCCGGCTGCGTCCGCGCCCGGTGTACGCGCTCGGGCTGAGCCTCGCCGCCGTCGCCGCGTTCGGACCGGCCATCCGGCCCTGGTACGCGCTGTGGGGCCTGTTCCTGATCGCCGCCGCCGCGCCCAGTACGTCCGTGCGGCACCGGGTGGCCGCCGTCACCGCCGTACTGGCGCTGTCCGTGCTGCCCAGCGGGGCCCCGGCCGATATCGGGCAACTGGTGCTCGCGGTGTCGGGCGGGGTGCTCGCGGTGGTGGTGCTGTGGCAGGCCCACCAGTCCGCGCGGACGACGGTCGTGGGGCGGACGGCATGAGTGGCCAGGGAAAGGGGCTGCGCGGGCCGCGTACCGACCGGGGGCGACTGGTCCTCGTCCTCGCGCTGGTCACCGCGGTGACCGTGTTCACCGCGACCGTCCCGCTGCTGCGCGAATGGTTCGACCTGCGGGTCTACCACGGCACCGTGCACAGCTGGCTGCACGACGGCGGGAACATCTACGCCTACCGGGTCCCGGGCACGGGCTACGGCTTCACCTACCCGCCCTTCGCGGCCCTGCTGATGGCCCCGATGGCTCTCTTCCCGCTGTCCGTCGCCATCGCGCTCACCCTGCTGCTGAACCTGGCCGCGCTGCTGCTGGTGGTGCGGGTCCTGACCGGCCGCGCCTGGCGCCGCCACGGCTGGTACGGCTGTGCGCTCGCCGTCTGCGCCCTCGCCCTGTACGAGCCGCTGCGCGACACCGTCAGCTTCGGCCAGGTCAATGTGGTGCTGCTGGCGCTGGTACTGGCCGACCTGTGGCTGCTCGCCAACGGCCGTGGCCGCTGGGCGGGTGTCGGTATCGGTCTCGCCGCCGCGATCAAGCTCACCCCGGCGGTGTTCATCGGGCTGCTGCTGATCGCCCGGCGCTGGCGGGCCGCCGCCGTCGCCACCCTGGTGGCCGGTGCGGCGACCGGTCTCGCGGCCCTGGTGGTGCCCGGCGCGTCCCGCTTCTACTGGACCGACGCCCTGTGGGACACCACCCGCGTGGGCCGTCTCGACTATGTGTCCAACCAGTCCCTCCAGGGCCTGCTGGCCCGGCTGGGCGAGACCGGCCGCCCCGCCTGGGCCCTCGCTGTCGTCCTGGTGCTCGGCGTCTGGGGGTGGCGCGCGCACCGGGCGGTCGTCACGGGGGACTGGCGGGCCGCGTTCGCGCTGACCGGGCTGACGGCGTGTCTGATCAGCCCGATCACCTGGGTCCACCATCTGGTCTGGCTGCTGCCCGCCTTCGCCGTCCTGATCCGCGCCGGGCAGGGGAAGACCGCTGCCGCGCTGTACGCGCTGCTGTGCACCAGCGTGGTCTGGCTCTGGTTCGACGACGCCTCGGGCGTCGACGGCTTCCTCGGCAGCAACAGCTACACCTGGGTCACCCTCGGGCTGCTGCTGTGGCTGCCGGTCGGCCAAGCGGCCGGTCAGCCGGCCGGTCAGGCGGCCGGTCCGTCCCGCCGTACGCCCAGCCTGCGCAGCACCACCGTCACCGCGCCCGCGCCCAGACAGGCCGCGAAGGCGATGGCCACCGCCTCCGGCCAGCCCGGCCCGGTCTCCGGTACGGCGGCCACGGCCACCGGTGCCGGATCGGGACCGGACTGCGGGCGGGAGCGCAGCGCGTCCAGCGAACCGACCGGATTCACCCGCCCGGCCGCGTCGAAGCCCCAGTCCAGCAGCGACCGGGCCTCCTCGTAGACCGCCGAGGAGTTGCCGTCCTGCGGGTTCATCACCGTGACGACCAGGGTGCGGCCGTCCTGCTCGGCGGCGGTGACCAGGGTGTACCCGGCGTTGCTGGTGTAGCCGTTCTTGATGCCGAGCAGCCCCCGGTACGGCTCCACCCCGTCGTCACCGGTCAGCAGCCGGTTGGTGTTGCGGATCGGGAACGTCCAGCCGCCGCCCCCGGGGAACTTCGCGTCGACGGTCCGGCAGTACCCGGCGAAGTCCGCGTTGCGCAGCCCCTCCCGCCCGAACACCGCCAGGTCGTACGCGGAGGACACCTGGCCCTCCGTGTCGTAGCCGTCGGGCGACTCCACATGGGTGTCCCGGGCGCCGAGCGAGCGTGCCTTCTCCTGCATCCGCCGGGCGGTCGGCCCCCAGCCCCCGTTCAGCCGGGCCAGCACCCGTACGGCGTCGTTGCCCGAGCTGAGGAACACCCCGCGCCACAGGTCCGAGAGCTGGTAGGTGACGCCCTCCTGGACGCCGACCAGGCTGCTGCCCGGCCCCATGTCGAGGAGTTCGTCGTCGGCCACCTCGTGCTCGATGCCGCTGGGCAGCACCGGCAGCACGGTGAGGGCGAACAGGGTCTTGAGGGTGCTGGCCGGGGGCAGTCTGCGGTGCGCCTCGTGGGCGGCGAGCACCTCGCCGGTGCGGGCGTCGGCCACCAGCCACGACAGTGCGGAGACGTCCGGGACCCGGGGTGCCCCGGCATGAGGGCGGACCTGCGTGCCGGAGCGGTACAGCAGGGACGGATGCGGGGTCAGGGCGCTCTGTCCGGGGGCGAGGGGGTCCGCGCCCAGGGCGGCGTGCGCGGGCGCGAGCGTGAGGACGCCCGCGACGCAGAGCGCGCAGGACACGGAGGCCGTCCGGGAGGAGAATCCGATCGTCATACGATCAACGTAGGAACCTGGGCGGCGAGCACCGCGCTGCAAGGTCCGAACGGGCCACGCGAGCACCCGGTTGCCGCACGTCGGCGGCGTGTCGGGGTGACAGGGGGTCAGACGGCCCCGAGGCGCCCCGCCCGGCCCCCGGTCACCCGGTGGTGGTCGGCAGGGTCGGCTGGACGCGCCGCAGGAAGGCCGCGTTGTCCGGGGTCTCGCGCAGGCGCTCCAGGAGGGTCTCCAGGGCGGCTTCGGCGTCGCGGTTCTGGAGGACCCGGCGCAGTCCGTGTGTCGCGGTCAGCTCGGCGGGGGAGAGGAGGAGTTCCTCGCGCCGGGTGCCGGAGCGGGTGATGTCGACGGCCGGGAAGACCCGGCGGGCCGCCAGTTCCCGCTGGAGCCGCAGCTCCATGTTGCCGGTGCTCTTCAGCTCCTCGAAGAAGAAGTCGTCCGCGCGGGAGCCGGTCTCGACCAGCGCGGTGGCCAGGATGGTCAGCGAGCCGCCCTCCTCGGCCAGCCGGGCGGCGCCGAACACCTGCTTCGGGCCGTGCAGCGCGCCCGCGTCGACGCCACCGCTCAGTGTGCGTCCGCCGGACGCCGCCGCGTTGTTGTGGGCCCGGCACAGCCGGGTCAGCGAGTCGAGCAGGATCACCACGTCCTCACCCGCCTCGACGAGCCGCTTGGCCCGTTCGACGACGAGTTCGGCGAGCGCGATGTGCTGCTTGGGTGTCCGGTCGAACGTCGAGGCGTACACCTCGCCGCGCACCGAGCGCCGCATGTCGGTGACTTCCTCGGGGCGCTCGTCGAGCAGCACCACCATCAGACGGCACTCGGGGTGGTTGCCCGCGACGGCCGCCGCGAGCTGCTGGAGCAGTACGGTCTTGCCGGTCTTGGGCGGGGCCACGATCAGCCCGCGCTGGCCCTTGCCGACGGGCGCGATCAGATCGGTGACCCGGCCGGTGAGCTGGGCCGCCGGGTGTTCGAGCCGCAGCCGCTGCCGCGGGTGCAGCGGGGTCAGATCACGGAAGTGACGGCGTCGGCGCTGGTCGCCGGGGGTCTGCCCGTTGACGAGCGTGACGTCGGTGAGGCCGCCGCGGTCACCGCGCGGGCCCTCCACCAGATCGCCCTTGCGCAGTCCATGACGGCGGATCAGGGCGGGGGAGACGGCGGGGTCGGCGGAGCCGGGCAGCAGGGTCTCGGCACGCAGCCGCCCCTTCCCGTCGCCGTCGATGTCGAGGACGCCGACGGCGATCCGGGGCGCGGTGGCGGTCTGCTGCCGTACGGGGGGTTGTTCGAGTGTGGTGGTCATGGGGTGGGGTCCTTTCGAGGACACGGGCATGAGACATGCGAAGGGGAGAAGGGAAGGGGAGAAGGGAAGGGGGAAGCCGCGAGAGCGCAGGAGGACGGGCGCTGTCGGAGGTGCGCCTCGCCTGGGTGCGGCGGGAGACAGCCCACCTGAGGTGGTGCTGGAGAGCCGGAGGAGACCGGAGGAATCAAGAAAGCGGCCGACTCGGCGGCGGGAGAAGAGAAAGCGAGAAAAGCGAGAAAAGAGAGGAAGAAACGCACTGGCGTCCATAGCAGGACGAGCACACGTGCTTTCGGCACCGTACCACCCCGGGGGCGGAATACGGGAGGGGGATACGCGAGGAGGCTACCGGAGGGGTATCGCTCAGCCGTCCATCAGCAGGCCGTACAGCAGCGGGACGCGGGGCTCCGGCAGCCGCCACCAGCCGGTCGCGGTGCGTTCCATCCGCTCCCAGCGCTGCCAGGGCAGCTCGTCGCTCTCCCGCAGCCGCCGGACGGTCAGTCCCACGTCCGTCAACGCGGTCACGACCTCTCCTATTCCGTGCATCCACTCGAAGCTCTCGGTGGCGCCCTGGACGGCGGGTCCGTCGGTGTAGGTGAAGGTCGCGTCCCGGCGCACCGGGCCGCTCCCGGCGAGATAGTCGTGGCGCAGCAGCAGCTCGGGGCCCTCGCCGGGGCCGGGGGTGGGGCCCAGCGCGTTGAGCAGCGGATGGAACTCCATCACGTACAGCGTCCCGCCCGGCTTCAGGAGCCGGGCGACGACCTCGGCCCAGCCCGGCAGGTCGGGCAGGTAGCACAGGGCGCCCTTGCCGGTGTAGACGACGTCGAAGCGCCGCCCGTCGAGCGCCGCCACGGCGTCGTACACATTGGCCTGGACGTAGGTGATGTCCAGGCCGGCCGTCGCCGCGATGTCCCGGGCGGCGGTCACGGCCGCCGGGGAGAAGTCGAGGCCGGTCACGCGCGCCGCGCCGCGCCGGGCGAAGGCGAGGGTCTCGGTGCCCAGATGGCACTGGAGGTGCAGCACATCACGCCCGGCCAGATCGCCGAGGTCGGTCCATTCGAACGGGGCGAACCAGCGCTCCGGATCGCCGCCCGTCTGCACGCCGTAGAAGCGGCTCGCCACATGGACGGGTGTACGCGCGTCCCAGTTGGCGCGGTTGGCCCGCATCAGGCGGTGGTCCTCGTCGCTGGTCATACGGCCATCCAACCGTCCCCGGCGCGGCGGTGCCGAACACGGGGGGCGGGATCAGGCCGTCCGTGCCTCGGCGTCCCGCACGATCTGTTCGTACCGGGCGCCCATCGCCTCGGCCAGCGCCTCGGCGGCGGACAGCGGCCTGACCATCACCATGAACCGGTCGATCCGCCCGTCGGCGTCGAGATGGAGGAAGTCGCAGCCGGTCAGGGCGCGGTCGCCGACCCGGGCGGTGAAGACCAGGGCGTGGTCGTCGCCGTCCGCGCTCGCCAACTCGGTCTGGTAGCGGAAGTCCTGGAA
The DNA here is from genome assembly GCF_040652095.1 of Streptomyces sp. NPDC048290. Classification (NCBI taxonomy): domain Bacteria; kingdom Bacillati; phylum Actinomycetota; class Actinomycetes; order Kitasatosporales; family Streptomycetaceae; genus Streptomyces; species Streptomyces sp. NPDC048290. The sequence continues at coordinate 94,589 of NZ_JBEZLM010000030.1, read as the reverse complement.
GACCTGGAAGACCGCCCGCAGGATGGCCGCGGTGACCGCCCGGCCCTCGGACGGCTTGAAGACGACCGGGCTGGAGAAGACGACGTCCTCGGCGAGCAGCGCCTCGGCGGCATCCAGGTCGCCCGCCTCGATCGCGGCGCGGAACGCGTGCATCGGATCACCCCATAGTCAATTTGTTGATTAGGTGCGGATGACAATAGTCAGCTGCTGTTAGCGTGTCCACATGTCCTTGAAATACGCCGTCCTGGCGGCCCTGCTGGAGGGCGAGGCGTCCGGCTACCAGCTCTCCAAGGGGTTCGACGTCTCCTTGGCCAACTTCTGGCCGGCCACCCCCCAGCAGCTCTACCGGGAACTGGAGCGGCTCGCCGGGGACGGTCTGATCCGGGCCCGGGTGGTGCGCCAGGAACGGCGGCCGGACAAGCGGATGTTCACCCTCACCGAGGCCGGCCGGGAGGACCTGCGGACGTTCGCCGCCGCGCCCACCCGGCGCCCCACCGCCGTGCGCGACGAACTCCTCATCAAGATCCAGGCCCTGGACGGCGCCGACCCCGCCGCCACCCGGGAACTGATCGAGGAGCGCCGCACCTGGGCGCGCGGACGGCTTGAGCGCTACGAGCGGATGCGCGACCGGATGCTGGACGGGCGCGGCGAGGACGCGTACCTGCGCGAGTCCGACCGGGTCGGCCCGTATCTGACGCTGCTGCGCGGGATCGCCTTCGAGCGGGAGAACCTGCACTGGTGCGAGCGGGTGCTCACGGTCCTCGACCGGCGCGCCGCCCGCGCGGGCCGGGGGTGACCGCGATGTTCCACCCCGAGGGACCCAGCCTGCGCGAACTCACCGTCCAGGCGCTGTCGTCCGTGGAGCACGGCTACGACCTGCTCGCCCCCAAGTTCGACCACACCCCGTTCCGCACCCCCGCTCCGCTGCTGGACGCCATGGCCGCCGCGCTCACCCGCCCCGGCGGCTACGCCCATGGCCTCGACCTGTGCTGCGGCACCGGCGCGGGCGTCGAGGTCCTCACCGCGGTGTGCCGGGAGTCGGTGACCGGCGTGGACTTCAGCGCCGGGATGCTGGACGAGGCGCGTGCGCGGGACTGGCCCGCCGCGCCCCGGGTGTCCTGGGTGCGTGCCGACGCCCGCGCGCTGCCCTTCGCGCCGCGCTTCGACCTGGTCGTCAGCCTCGGCGCGTTCGGCCACTTCCTGCCGCGTGAGCTGCCCGGACTGTTCGCCCAGGTGCGCTCGGTGCTGCGGCCCGGCGGCGACTTCGTCTTCCCGGTGCTCGCCCCGCCGCGCGCCACCTCCCGGGCGTACTGGATGCTGGCCGGTTTCGATGCTGTCATGCGGGTGCGCAACGCGCTCTGGCGGCCCCCGTTCGTCATGTACTACCGGGCCTTCAGCCCCGGCGTGATGTACCGGGGGCTGACGGACGCCGGATTCCGGGTCGGGCTGACGGCACTGCCTGTTTTCGGCCACCGCGAGGACGGCGCGCCCCGGGTACGGATGGTGACGGCCCGCGCCCGCTGAGGGGCCGTGACCCTATGAGGGTTTGATTTTCCAACTCGTGAGGCTACGGTGGTGCTCGTGACCTTGACGACCGACATCCAGACCCATGTCGACCCCGAGTGGTGGGCCTGGGAGGGAGCCCACGGCGGCCATCTCGCCGCCCTCGCCCTCACCGCCGTACGCGACCGCTTCGCCGGTGCGGCGCGCCCGGTGCGCACCCTGACCACGCACTTCCTCGCCCCCGTCGACGTCGGCCCGCTGCACTTCGCCGGGTCGGCCCCGGCGGCCGGACGCCGTACCGCCTCCTGTCTGTTCACCGGCCACCAGAACGGGGCGCCCGTCCTGCTCGGCACCGCCCTGTTCGCCCCCGACCGCCCCGGACCCTCCTACGAGGGCCGCCCCGCGCCCCGTGTGCCGGACGCCGACCGCTGCCCGGTCCTCGCGCTCCCCGGCGACCTCGCCCTGTTCGCCCGCCAGCTGGAGATCCGGCCCGCCACCGAGGACCGGCCCCTGGCCGGGGGCGAACGGGCCGAACTCACCGCGTGGGTGCGGTTCACCGACGGCCGGGCGCTGGACGCGGCGGCCGTCGCCACCCTCACCGACGTCCTGCCGCCCGCCCTCTACGCCCACTGGCACACCCCGCGACCGGTCCCCACCGCCGAGCTGACCATCCACTTCACCGACGCCCTGACCGCCGCCGCCCCCGAGGGTCCGGCACTGGTCCGTATCCGCACCGAGCGCGCGGACGGGGCCTGGGCGGTCGAGGACAGCGCGGTCTGGTCCGCCGACGGCCGGTTGCTCGCGCTGGGGCGCCAGGCCCGGCTGATCCGGGCCGCTCAGCCCGCCGCGGGCACCGTGAACTCGTAGACCAGCGCGTCCTGCCGGGTCTCCACCAGCAGATCGGTGATCTCCAGCGGCCGGGCGTGCTGATCGTGCACCAGCCGCGTCACCCGCATCGAGGGCATGTCGCCCAGCGGGATGATCGCGTCCCGGTGGTGCAGCGCCAGACCCGCCCGCCGCATCCAGTCGTAGACCCGCCGCAACTGCGCCGAGTCGCTGGTCAGCGGGCGCTCCCGGTAGCGGGCCAGCTCCGCCACCTCGGACAGCGCCACCGCCGAGAACGTGGTGACCGCCGTCCGCCCGCCCAGTCCGTCCATGCCCGCGGACGCGTAGCGGTGGACCAGCGTCGGCCGGTTCGGGGCCAGCCCCAGCGCGCGGGCGTGCTCGGCCGAGGGCAGCTCCCAGGCGACGGTCGCCCGGTCGGCGCCGCCCGGCTCCTGGATGCCCACCGGGAAGCTCAGCGCCGCCGGATGCTCCACCGGCGTCCCTGGCAGGGAGGCGTGGCTGCCGCGCCGGTCGGTGGCCACCAGGCCCTCCCGGCGCAGCACCTCCAGCGCCTGCCGGACCGTCTCCCGGCTCACCCCGAAATGCTCGGACAACTGGCGTTCCCCGGGCAGTCGTTCGCCGGGCGGAATCGTTCCGTCTCTCAACTCTCCGAGCAGCTCCGCCGCTATCCGCCGGTACAGGGGCCGCGCCTCGCCCCGAGAGTGGTCGTGCGGGGTCGTGCAGGCCATGCCTCGCCCTCCAGTGGTGACATCGCGTAGCCGTGCGGGCTCATTGCGCCACCAGAATTAGCACCGGCTCGAATCACGGAGGAAGAGTGGTCGGGAGGTTCGGCCGAAACCGGACCGTCCAGCCCCGGCCAGGCTTTGTTACAGCACGCTGTACACGGCGTTGACCAGGGCTGTCTTCCGCGGATCATCGGCGATGTGCGGGCCCATGCGGTTCATCACATAGCCCAGCGAGAGCCCCGCCTCGGGATCGGCGAGACCGCTCGAACCACCGAAGCCGTCATGTCCGAAAGCCCGTGGATTGGGTCCGAACGAGCCGCGCGGCCCGCTCAGCCACACACCGAGCCCGATCTCCGTCTCCCCGCCGAGTCCGGCCCCCAGCACCAGGTCGAGGCAGGCGCCCTGTCCCTCTCGCGCCCGCTCCACCGCCGCCGCGGACAGCACCCGCCGTCCGCGCAGTTCGCCGCGGCCCGCGAAGACCCCGTACAGCTCCGCCACCGCCCGCGCGGTGCCGTGGCCATTGGCCGCGGGCAGCTCCGCGGCCCGCCATCCGGCGCTGTTCGCGGCCGTCGCGTCCAGCGGCGGATTGCCCAGCGCGGCGATGGCCACCGGGGACAGCCGGCTGAAGATCCCGGCCTGCTCGCTGCTGTCGCCGACCGGCGACTGCACCAGCTCCGCCGCGCGCCCCGCCGCCGCCTCGGGCAGCCCGACCGTGAAGTCCACGCCGAGCGGCCCGGTCACCTCGCGCGCCAGGAACGCGCCCGGTCTCAGCCCCGACACCCGGCGCACCACCTCGCCCACCAGATGGCCGTATGTCATCGCGTGGTAGCCCGACGCCGTACCCGGCTCCCACCACGGCTCGGTGGCGGCCAGCAGCGCGACCGTCGTGTCCCAGTCGTAGAGCCGCTCCAGCGGCAGCGGCTCGCGCAGCCCGGCGAGACCGGCCCGGTGCGACAGCAGATACCGCACCGGCAGCGTCTCCTTCCCGGCCGCCGCGAACTCCGGCCAGTACGCGGCCACCGGCGCGTCCAGGTCCAGCAGCCCCCGGTCGGCGAGCAGATGGGCGCAGAGCGCCACCGGCCCCTTCGTCGTGGACCACACATTGACGACGGTGTCCCGCTGCCAGGGCCGGGTGCGGGCGGCGTCCGCCCAGCCGCCCCACAGGTCCACGACGGTCTCGCCGCCGACGGTCACACAGACCGCGGCGCCCAGCTCGCCGCGGTCCCGGAAGTTCGCCTCGAACGCCTCGCGCACCGCGCCGAACCGCGGTGCGCAGTGGCCCCGGACCTCGTGTTCCTGCTCGGACATGAGCGGCCCTCCCTCGCTGCGGGTCCGGGGCGTTCCGTCCGCACCCGGATCAACGGGAACATACCGACTAGTCGGATCGTTCGGGAAGGTCCGTGCATCGAACGGTCCCGTCGGCCCCGGTCGCCCCGCCCGTCCCGGTCGCCCCCTCAGGCGTGCGCCCGCAGCCAGCGCATCTTGGCCGCCTCCTGGTAGGGGCCGCCGCCCTCGTGGTCGTTGAAGTCGTACACCTCGATCGCCTTGTCCTCGTGCGCCCAGGCGTTGAACGCGGCGAACACCGTCGACGGCGGGCAGGTCTGGTCCTCCAGCGCCACCGAGAACAGGGCCGGGGACCGGCCGCGCGCCGCGAAGTGCACCCCGTCGAAGTACGCCAGGGTGCGCAGCACGTCCTCGGTGCGGCCCCGGTGCGTCTTCAGCCAGAGCGCGATCTCGCGGTACGGATGCCGCTCGGTCAGGGCCGTCGCGCGCGGGAAGTCGGCCAGGAACGGCACGTCCGGCGCGATCGCCACCAGGTCCGGGACCAGCGCCCCCACCGCCACCGTGATCCCGCCGCCCTGGCTGGCGCCCAGCGCGACCGTCCGGGAGGCGTCGGTCAGCGGATGCGAGCGGGCCGCCTCGACTGCCCGCACCGCGTCGGTGAAGACCCGCCGGTAGTAGTAGTTCTCCGGCGCGTCGATGCCCCGGGTCATGAAACCGGGGTACGCCGGGCCGCCCGCCACCGGGTCCGCGGTGCCGCCGCCCCCGCCCCAGGCGCTGCCCTGCCCCCGGGTGTCCATCACGAAGTGCGCCCGGCCGGTGGACGCCCACAGCAGATGCTCGTGCGCGAGGCCGCGTCCGCCGCCGTACCCGACGAACTCCACGATCAGCGGCAGCGGGCCGGTGGCGGCCGACGGGAGGGTCAGCCAGCCCTTCACCGGATGGCCGCCGAACCCGGCGAACGTCACGTCGTACACCTCGACCGTGGTCAGCCCGGTGTCCACCGGTTCGAACCGGGCGTCCAGGTCGTGCTCACGCGCCTCCTGGAGGGTCTTGGCCCAGAACGCGTCGAAGTCCTCGGGCGCGACCGAGGCGCTGCGGTACTCCCGCAGCTCGTCCAGCGGGAGATCGAACAGGGGCATACGGGACCACCTTCACGGAGGGAGCCGGGGCGCGGACACGCGGATGATCACACGGTAGGCATCAGGTGGCACGAGACACCAGGGCGGAGCGGCCGTCCGGCCCCTCCGGTGGAGGCGGGGTCAGGCCGAGCCGCGGGTCCACTCCGGTTCCGTGCGGTCCCAGTCGCGCTCCCACTCCGCCATCCGGTGGCCGAGGGCGACCCGGCGCGAGGCCGACCAGCCCAGCAGCACCACCGCGGCCGTACCGCCCCCGGCGCACACGCCCAGGGTCACCGCGTGCTGCCAGACCAGCGACGCGTCCGGCGGCGGACCCACGTCACGGTCCTGCCGGTCCAGCCACAGCCGGACCGTGTCCCCCGGCTTCGTCGTCCGGGGCGCCGAGGCGAGCGCGGTCTCCTGCCGCCCGCCGGGACCGGTCCAGCGGACCGGCACCTGATAGGCGTACGGGCCGCCGCCGACCGACGGGAGCGCCCGCCGGGGCTGACCGGTGACCAGCGCCGTCACCTGGTGCCGCTCCGCCCGCTGGGCCGCCACCGTCGCCTGCGCGTTCCCGTACGCCCACAGGCCCGTCGCGGCGCCCGCCAGCGGTGCGCCGAGCAGCAGCAGCACGGCGACCAGCAGCAGTGCCCACGCCTCGATCACGTCCGACCGGCGCCGCAGCGGACTGGACCGCCACCGCCAGCCCCGTACCCGGGTCCGCATGTCGACCTCCTCGCCTCGTGCGCGCGAGTGGTTCTAAGCACCACGTACCCCGTCCGCCGCCCTGTCGAGCCTCCCCGGGCCGAGATATCGCACCGGATACACCGGGACACAGCCGGGCGGATGCCCCGAAAGGTCCCTCGATCGTTAAAGGCGTATGAACCCTGCGGTGGCCCGGGAATAGCTCGACAGCGATCTTCCTTGCCCGAGATGCCCGATCCGGCGGCACGCACGTCCCCCGTGCCCCGGCGACAGCCCAGAAAGTGGGAGCCACCATGCCCAAGGCATACGTCTTCACCCGGAACGGCGGTCCGGAGACCGAGGCGCTCGTCGACCTGGACCGGCCCGCCCCCGGCCCCGGCGAGCTGCTGGTCGCGGTCCGCGCGGCCGGGGTCAACCCGGTCGACTACAAGATCCGCAACGGCTTCCGCAGGCCGGGCCAGGGCGCCGCCGCGTTCCCCGAGGTCTTCGGCAGCGAGGTCTCCGGAGTGGTCGTGGAGACGGGCCCGGACGTCAGCGGGTTCGCGGTCGGCGACGCGGTGTTCGGGACGCCCGTCGCGGGCGGCTACGCCGAGTTCGCCGTACTCCCGCAGCGCGTGACCGCGCACAAGCCCGCCCCGCTGTCCTTCACCGCCGCCGCGACCCTCCCGGTCGCCGCCGCCACCGCCTACGAGGGTCTCCAGCAGCTCGCGCTGCCCGCCGGAGCCACCCTGCTGGTGACCGGCGCTGGCGGCGGGGTCGGGGTCGCCGCCGTCCAGCTCGCCCGCGCCGCCGGACTGCGGGTGCTGGGCCTGGCCGGGGAGACCAAGAAGGACCTCCTCGACTCCCTCGGCGCGGTCCACATCCCCTCCGGACCCGGCTGGCCCGAGCGGGTCAGGGCCGCCGCGCCCGAGGGCCTCGACGGCATCTTCGACCTGGTCGGCGGCGAGGTCTTCGAGGAGGCCGCGGGCTTCGTGCCCGGGGGCACCAAGCTGGTCACCGCCACCGTACGGCCCGACGAGGCCGAGCGGCTCGGCGGCGCCCGGGTCGCCCGCGCCCGCACCGCCGCCGTCCTGGAGGACGTCGCCGCGCTGGCCGCCGACGGCACCCTCGACCCGCATGTGGGCCTGACCCTCCCGCTGGACCGGGCCGGGGAGGCACTGCGCGCCGTCGAGGACGGACACACCCGCGGCAAGATCGTCATCGAGGTGTCCCGATGAGCCACGACATATCCCCGACCCACGCCGACAGCGCGCCCGTGACCCCCCACCTCCTCGACAACCCGGCCCGTGCCGCGCTCACCGGCCCGCACGCCCACTTCGCCGAGCGACGGGGCCGCATCCTGCGCTACCCGGTCGACGTGTCGCCCTGGCTCGCGCTCCCCGACCGGCTGGAGCCCGACGACTGGGCGGACCTGGCCGCGCTGACCGGGCCCGGCGCCGAGGTACCGCTCCTCGGACACCAGGGGCCGGTACCGGACGGCTGGGAGATCACCTTCCACGCCGACGGCGTCCAGCTCGTCGACGACGGGACCGCCGCCGCGCCCGACCCCGAGGCGGTCGTCCTCGGCGCCGCCGACGTGCCCGAGATGCTCGACCTGGTCCAGCGCACCCGGCCCGGACCGTTCCTGCCCCGCACCATCGAGATGGGCACCTACCTCGGCATCCGGCGCGAGGGACGGCTCGTCGCCATGGCGGGGGAGCGGCTGCACCCGCCGGGCTGGACCGAGATCAGCGCGGTCTGCACCGACCCGTCCGCCCGGGGCGAGGGCCTCGCCACCCGGCTGGTCCTCGCCGTCGCCCACGGCATCCGCGAGCGCGGCGAGACCCCCTTCCTGCACACCGGCGCCGCCAACACCGGAGCGATCCGGCTGTACGAGCACCTGGGCTTCCGGCTGCGCCGCAGCACCGCCTTCATGGCGGCCCGCGCCCCGCAACCGACCGGCGAGGAACGGGCGCTGGCGGTGCCCTGACCCCCGGGGGCGGGTGTATCGAGCAGGTGTATGGTGGCCGTCCGGCCGCGGTGGACGCGGCCGTTCGACCGAGGAGGTGAGACCCATTCCCGCTGTGTCAGCCGGGGTGCTCACTCCTCGAACCGGCGCGGATCACCGCCAGGACGTGTCCTAGGACGGTGGCCGCCGGGAGCGCCCTTCGTGATCCGAAAGGCCCCCGCACGTCTCATGACAGCACCGTTCGTTCCCCCCAGCTCCCTCTTTCTCGCGCCCGATGACGTCGTCCCCGCGCTGCGCGCGGCGGGGTGTGTGTTCGCCGAGGACGAGGCCGCGCTGATCCTCGACGCCGCCCGCACCCCCGCCGAACTCACCGCGCTGGTCCGCCGCCGGATCGCCGGACTGCCCCTCGAACAGGTCGTCGGCTGGGCCGGCTTCCGGGGACTGCGCGTCTCCGTGACCGCCGGGGTGTTCGTCCCGCGCCGCCGCACCGAGTTCCTGGTCGAACGCGCCCTCGCCCGGATGCCGCGGGCGCGGGTCGTGGTCGACCTGTGCTGCGGCTCCGGCGCGGTCGGCGCGGCCCTCGCCGCGGCCCTCGACGGACCCGTCGAACTGCACGCCGCGGACATCGACCCGGTCGCGGTGGACTGCGCCACGCGCAACCTCGCCGCCTACGACGGCCGGGTCCACCAGGGCGACCTGTTCGCGGCGCTGCCCGCCACGCTGCGCGGCCGGGTCGACCTCCTCGCCGCGAACGTGCCGTACGTGCCGAGCGGCGAGGTCGGACTGCTCCCGGCGGAGGCGCGCGACCATGAGCCGCAGGCCGCGCTCGACGGTGGCGCCGACGGGCTGGACGTGCTGCGCCGGGTCGCCGCCGGGGCCCCCGCCTGGCTGTCCCCCGGCGGCCACCTCCTGACCGAGACCGGCGAACGCCAGGCGAGCGCGGCGGCGTCCGCGTACACCCGGGCGGGGCTGACGGCGGAGGTGGCGGTGTGCGGGGACACGGACGCGCATGTGGTGATCGGGCGGTGGGCGGGGTGATCGGGGCGGGCGCGGTCCCGGCCCGGGGATGGGGCTCGGCGGGGCCGGGTCCGGCGCCGGGGCGGAGGTGTCGGCGTGTGCCGGGCGAGCCCCTCGACCGGGCGCCGGGGCCCTTACGGTCGTCCCGGCGGACGCTCCCCAACAGTCCGTCTCCGGGTCGGGGCGCGGAGGCGCACGCCGGTCCCGGTCCGCGCGGAACGCGCCCTCAGATCCGGTCGCCGGCCGGCTTCCTTCGGTGCCGGGCCGGGTTGTCGCGCCGCCGCAGGCGGGTGGCGGGCGACGTCCTGCCGTCGGCCCGGTCGCCCCGGCCGGGCCGGGCACCTGGCGTGGCCACCCAGGTGGGGCGTCCGTCGTCCGGCGCCACCGCCCGTCACCCCACCGCCCGCCTGGGCGACCCCCCCTCACCCCCTCACCCCACCTCCCGGGCGCGGGCGACCAGGACGGCAACGTCGTCGTGGTTGTCGGGCTGGTGGAGGGTGCGGAGCAGATGGTCGCAGAGGTCGTCCAGGGGGCGGGACGGGTCGTCCAGCAGGGCGAGCATCGTGCTGAGGCGTTCGTCCAGGCAGTGGCGGCGGGTCTCCACCAGGCCGTCCGTGTACAGGACGAGTTGGTCGCCGGGGGCGAAGTCGAAGCTGGTGGTGGAGAAGGCGACACCGCCCACACCGAGGGGCGCGCCCGTGGGCAGGTCGAGCAGGGCGGGCGGACGGCCCACGCGCACCAGGGCCGGGGGCAGATGGCCCGCGTTGGCGATCAGGCACCGGCCGGACGCCGGGTCGTGGACCACGTAAAGGCAGGTGGCGATGGACTCCTTCAGGCCCCTGGTGATCCGGTCGAGGTGTTCCAGGAGGACCGCCGGGTCCAGGTCCAGCGGGGCCAGGGTGGTCGTCGCGGTGCGCAGCCGGCCCATGGTGGCCGCCGCGTTGATGCCGCTGCCCATCACATCGCCGACCACCAGCGCGGTACGCCCGCCCTCCAGCGGGATCACGTCGAACCAGTCGCCGCCGACCTCGCTGGTCGCCTCGGCGGGCTGATAGCGGGAGGCGACCTCCAGACCGCCGGTGACCGGCGGATGGCTGGGCAGCAGACTGCGCTGGAGGGTGAGCGCGGCGTCCCGGGCGTTCTGGTACCAGCGCGCGTTGTCGATCTGCACGGCCGCGCGGGCCGCCAGCTCCCGGGCGAGCAGCAGATCGTCCTCGCTGAACGGCAGGGGATTGCGGGTGCGCTTGAGGTCCAGCGCGCCCAGCACCTCGCCGCGCGCGATCAGCGGCACGGCGAGATAGGAGTGCACGCCCGCCCGGGAGAGCAGTACGGCGGCGGCGGGGGAGCGGGCGATCCGAGGCAGGTCGGTGTCCTTGACCTGCGCCACCAGCACCGCCTCGCCGGTGCGGACGCACTCGGTGACCAGCCGGTCCGGGCCGTAGCGGGCGACCTGGCCGGGCGGGTCGGCCGCCGCCAGCGCCTCGGACTCCCCGTCCGCGCGGACCGCGAGCGCCCGGATCACCGCCGGTTCGGACGGCCCGAGGCTGCTGCGCCGGCCCGCCACCACCGCGTCCAGCAGATCCACGGCCGCGATGTCGGCCAGCTCCGGCACGGCGACCTCGGCCAGTTCCCGGGCCGTGCGGTCCAGTTCCAGGGTGGTGCCGATGCGGGCCGACGCGTCCGCGATCAGCGCCAGCCGCCGCCGGGCCGCCTCCGCCTCCACCGCGGCCCGGTACTGCTCGGTGATGTCCACCAGCGACAGCGCCACCCCGAGCGCGGTGCCGAGCGTGTCCGCCAGCCGGTACAGGGACGCCGTCCAGACGTGGTCCTCGTCCGGGTCGGCGGGGGTACGGCCGACGACCGGGCGGTCGACCAGCGGACGGCCGGTGACCAGCACCTCCCGCGCGGCCGTCTCCAGCGCCTCCGCGTCCAGCAGCGGCAGCACCTCCCGTATCGTCCGCCCCAGGTGCGCGCCGGACGGGACGCCGTCGAGGTGCTCCAGCGCCGGGTTGACCGAGACGAAGCGCAGGGTGGTGTCCAGGACGGCGATCCCGATCGGGGACTGGTCGACCACCTGCGTCGACAGGGCCACGTCCCGCTCCAGCCGGCGGACCGTGCCCTGGTCGGCGGCCAGACCGAGGGCGTACACCTCCCCCCGGTCGTCGGTGAGCCGTATGTTGCGGAACTCCACCAGCCGGGTGGAGCCGTCCTTGTGCCGGACCGGGAAGGCGCCCGCCCAGCCCTGGCCGGTGGCCATCACGTCCGAGAACAGCTTGACCACCAGGTCCAGATGCTGTTCGTGGACCAGCACATGGGCCGCGTACCGGCCCAGCGCCTCGCCCGCCGAGTAGCCGAACAGCTCCTCCGCCTGCGGACTCCACAGCACGATCCGGCCCGTGGCGTCCAGGACCACCGACGCCACGCCCAGGACGTCCAGCAGCCCGCTGGGGCTGACCGTGCCCGTGTCTGGTCCGTCACCCTCGGTGACCGGAGATTCCGGTGAACTCATCCCGCACCGCCCTTGGTCCCGCTGTCCTCCACGGCACGTGTTCCCCCGCGCCGGTCTCCCTGTCGTAGCGCGCCCGGCGCGTTTCCTCGCGCCTCCCGCTCGTTTCTCCACCATCCCTCAACACATCGGCGCCCGTCCGGCGATCCCTTGAGCCCGGTGGCGCCGCCCCGGCCCGTGTCGGTGGTGTTCTCCCCGGGCCGGTGCTTACCTGGAGGGTGGGCGGTCCGACCAGGCCAGGGAAGGAAGCGGTCGCGATGAACGCAGCAGCCTCGCACCCGGAGTCGGTCTCCGTGGAGATCAGCGGGTGCAGCAAGGAGGACGCCCGGGTCGTGTTCGACAGCCTGTGCGCGTGCTTCGCCTCCGACCGGTGCGCCGAGGACGTGCCGCAGCAGCTCCATGAGACCCGCCCGGCGGTCTGGCTGGGCACCTTCGACGTGGCCGAGGCCCGTCCGGGCGCCGCGCCGGGCGCCGCGCCGGGCCGGCTGTCCGCGTCGGTGACGGCGGACGTACAGGGCGGCTACTGGGCCATCGACCGGTTCCGTACGACGCTGCACGCGCTGTACGCGGTACGGGACCTGTCGACCGCGTCCGGCGATCAGGAGCGTGAGCTGCATGTGCTGCTGGAGAACCGGTGATACGGGCCCGGGACGTGTTTTGCAACTAGTTGCATAAACCGTGCGCGGTCCTCTACAACTGAGGGCACACACCGCGCACGGAGGGGCCCATGAGCCGTTACCCGCATCTGCTGAGCCCGCTCGACCTGGGCTTCACCACCCTGCCCAACCGGGTCCTCATGGGCTCGATGCACATCGGTCTGGAGGAGGCGGAGAACGGGTTCGCCCGGATGGCCGCCTTCTACGCGGCACGGGCGCGCGGCGGAGTGGGCCTGATCGTCACCGGCGGCATCGCGCCCAACGAGGAGGGCCGCCCCTACCCCGGCGGCGCCAAGCTCACCACGGAGGCGGAGGCCGCGCAGCACCGCGAGATCACCGCCGCCGTGCACCGCGAGGGCGGCCGGATCGCCCTCCAGATCCTGCACTTCGGCCGCTACGCCTACCACCCCGACCTGGTCGCCCCCAGCCCTCTCCAGGCGCCCATCAGCCCCCACGTCCCGCGCGAGCTGACCGACGCCGACATCGAGCGGACCGTCGACGACTACGCCCGTACCGCCCGGCTGGCCCGCGGCGCCGGATACGACGGCGTCGAGATCATGGGCTCCGAGGGCTATCTCGTCAACGAGTTCATCGCCCCCGGCACCAACCACCGCACCGACCGCTGGGGCGGCTCCTTCGAGAACCGGGTCCGCTTCCCGCTGGAGATCCTGCGCCGGGTCCGCGCGGCGGTCGGCCCCGACTTCATCGTCATCTACCGGCTGTCCATGCTGGACCTGGTGCCCGGCGGCTCCACCCTGGACGAGGTGATCCGCCTCGGCAAGGCCGTCGAGGCCGCCGGAGCCACCCTCATCAACACCGGTATCGGCTGGCACGAGGCGCGTATCCCCACCATCGCCACCTCCGTGCCGCGCGGCGCCTACACCTGGGTCACCCGGCGGCTGATGGGCGAGGTGTCCGTCCCGCTCATCACCACCAACCGCATCAACACCCCCGAACTCGCCGAGCGGCTGCTCGCCGACGGCACCGCCGACATGGTGTCCATGGCCCGCCCGATGCTCGCCGACCCCGACTTCGTCGCCAAGGCCGCCGCCGGGACGCCCGACGCCATCAACACCTGTATCGGCTGCAACCAGGCGTGCCTGGACCACACCTTCAGCGGCCGGATCACCTCCTGCCTGGTCAACCCGCGCGCCTGCCACGAGACCGAACTCGTGCTGTCCCCCACCCGGCTGCGCCGCCGGGTCGCCGTGGTCGGCGCCGGACCCGCCGGACTCGCCTGCGCGGTGAGCGCCGCCGAACGCGGCCACGACGTGACCCTCTACGACGCGGCGGACGCGATAGGCGGCCAGCTGAACGTGGCCCGCAAGGTCCCCGGCAAGCAGGAGTTCGACGAGACCCTGCGCTACTTCCGCCACCAGCTCGCCGCCCACCGCGTCGACGTCCGGCTCGGCACCCGCGCCACCGCCGCCGACCTCACCGGGTACGACGACATCGTGGTCGCCACCGGAGTCACCCCGCGCACCCCCGACATCCCCGGCGTCGACCACCCCAGCGTCCTCGGCTACCTCGACGTCCTGTGCGACGGTGCCCCCGTCGGCGACCGGGTCGCGATCCTCGGCGCGGGCGGCATCGGCTTCGACGTCGCCGCGTACCTCACCGACAGCGGCGAGGGCGCCAGCGAGGACCCCGGGACGTACTTCCGCCACTGGGGCGTCGACACCGACTACGCCCACCCCGGCGGTCTCGGCGTCCCCGAGCGGCCCGCGCCGCCCCGCACGGTCCATCTGCTCCAGCGCAAGACCGCCAAGCTCGGCGCGGGCCTCGGCAAAACCACCGGCTGGATCCACCGGACCGAACTCAAGCACCGGGGAGTCACCATGGTCCCGGGCGCGCGCTACGACCGGATCGACGACGCCGGACTCCATCTCACCGTCGGCGGGCACAGCACCGTACTGCCGGTCGACACGGTGGTCCTGTGCACCGGCCAGGAGCCCCGCCGCGAGCTGTACGAGGAGCTGGTCGCCGCCGGGCGCCGGGTCCATCTCGTCGGCGGCGCGGACGTGGCCGCCGAACTCGACGCCAAGCGCGCGATCCAGCAGGGCACGGAGGTGGCGGCGGCCCTGTGAGACCGCCGGGCGCCCGCGCCGCCGTCCCTAGGATGACCGCATGTCACTGCCGCACGCGATCCTCACCGCCCTGCTGGAGAAGCCGTCCTCGGGCCTTGAGCTGACCCGCCGGTTCGACCGGTCGATCGGCTACTTCTGGTCGGCCACGCACCAGCAGATCTACCGCGAGCTGGGCAGACTGGAGACCGAGGGCCTCATCCGGGAACTCCCCGGCCTGGCCCCGGCCCGCGGCCAGAAGAAGAGCTACGAGGTGCTGCCCGCCGGGCGGGCCGAACTCGCCCGCTGGACGGCCGCCCCCCAGGACCCCCGGCCCCTGCGCGACACCCTGCTGCTGCGGCTGCGCGCCAGCGCGGTGGTCGGCACGGCCGGTCTCGACGCGGAGCTGCGCCGCCATCTGGAACTCCACCGGGGGCAACTGGCGCGCTACCGGGAGATCGAGGAACGCGACTTCCCACCGGGCAAGGACACCCCGCAGGACCGCATCCAGCACCTGGTACTGCGCGCGGGCATCGACCTGGAAACCTTCTGGACGAGCTGGCTGACCTACGCGCTGGAGGAGGTCGCGGGGGTGGAGGGGGCGGCGGGGTCGGCGGGGTCGGCGGGGGCGGGCTGACCGGGCGGGTCGGGTGAGCCGAGGGCCAGGGGTCGGTCCGGGCGGTGTCAGAGCCGGTACGGCTTCGACCGCTTGCGGAGGAACCAGCCCGCCGCGATCGCACCGGTGCCGACCAGGATTCCGCCGACCACCAGTGTCGCCGTGCCGTAGTCCTTGACGCCGCCGCCGATTCCGCCCAGTACGCCGCGTGACGCCGAGGGCGACGGCGACGGGGCGGGGGCGGAGGTCGCCGAGATGGTGGGGGAGGCCGGGACGGAGGAGACGATCACCGACTGGGTGCCCGCCGTGTTCCCGCCCGCGCACACCACGCTGACCGTGTAGGTGCCGGGCGTGACGTTCGACCAGGCGGCCGACTGGAGGTTCGCGGTGCCGGTCAGGGCGATCTGGCGGCCCTGCGCGAAGCTGGACTGGGCGCTGTTGAGCAGTGAGGCGTTGCCCCAGCTGCCGTTCATCTGGGTGCACACGGTGGTGGTGACCGACACCGAGGACCCCGAGGTGCTCACGGAGACACCGCTCGCCGCCCCGGCCGGAGCGGCGGCCAGGGCGACGGACACGGCGGCGGCGGTCAGGATCGGGCCGGAGCGCAGGATGTGCCGGGAAATACGCATGGGTCTGTCCCTCCGGCGGCACGGTCGGCGGTACATCCGTGGCGCCGCCGTGGTCGGGAACGTCCGTGCGCCTCACCCGCAGCCAATGCCGCCGGGCCGCCCGCCGCACCCCGGCCGCACCCGGCCAGGTGACGCGTTCCGCCGTACGGCCCCGCCGGGTTGCGGGCGGCGGCTCAGGACGCGCCGGTCGTCACCGTCAGCTCCTCGGAGTATCCGCCCCAGGTGCCGTCCGGCAGCTTCGGCCGCAGCCGGACCCGGTGGGTCTCCCCGGCCTTCTCGCCGATGTAGAAGCTGTACTCCGAGCGGCCCTCCGGCGGTTCGCCGCCCCACACCAGCGAGGTGGCGCTCTGTCCGTCCAGCTGGATCTGGTACTCCGAGATCACCCCGTCCACCGGCGGCGGCATCCACGCCAGATCGAGGTTGTACGCCCCGTCGACCTTGCTGGTGGTCGCCGTGAAGTCGGTCGGCGCGGTGTCCGCTCCGCTGTCGCCGTCCCCCTCGGCCGTGGTCAGCCGTACGGCGTTCCCGGCGGGCGACACATTGTCCGCCGCGTCCCGTGCCTTCACCGTGAACGCGTAGTCCGTGCCGGCCCGCAGCCCCGTCACCACGGCCGCGGTCTGGTTCCCGCCCACACTGTGGATCTTCGAGTCCCCCTGGAAGATGTCGTACGACACCACCTTCTGGTCGTCCTTCGCCGCGCCCCACTCCAGTTGGACCGCACGGCTTCCGGCGGCCCGTCCGGTGGTGCGGCCCGGGGCGGTGGGCGGGGAGTCGTCGGCGGCGACGGCCTGCGGGGTGGTCGCCGTGACCTCGCGGCTGTGCTCGCTGAGCCGCCCCTCGGCGTCCCGGGCGCGGACCGTGAAGACATACCGGGTGCCGGGCTTGAGCTGGACGACGTCGACCATGTGGTCCTCGGCGTCGACCTCCTCGACCTTCTCGGCGCCCCGGTAGACCTCGTAGCCGGTGATCGGGGGGTCGGCGGTGACCTGGTTCCACATCACATGGACGCTGGTGGCGCTGCCCGCCTCCGCGGTGACCCCGGCCGGTATCCCGGGCGGGCGCTCGCCGCCCTCGTCCGTCCCGCCCCAGGCGCAGGAGGACAAGAGCAGCACGGTGCCGCAAAGGAGCACGGCGGGAACGGGGGCGCGTCGCACGGTTCTGCCTCCCAGGGCGGTGGCAATGGTCCGGACCAATTCTGCGCGCCTGACGGGATCACATCAAGAGGGGAAGGTGATCCGGAAGCCCGGCCACCGGCATCCGGGCGCTGTTGGTGAGCATCGCCCGGAGTTACGTATGCTGAACACTCCTACGGCCGGATTCCCCGAACTCTCGCAGAGGGCGGGTGAGTTCACGCCTGTGGCGCGGACCGCTGTCGTCGCTGTCGCCGCGCCGGCGCGGGCGCCGGGGGCCGGAGCCGATCATGGCTCGGGCCCCCGCCCCCTGTCGCCGCCCACCCCACGGACCGACCCGCCCGGCACCCGCCGGACGGGTAGCGTCCGGCCCTGTCGGGTGGCTCCTGGATCGGAAAAAGCGTCGGATAGGGCTGAATGTCCGTCAGATCCCAGGGGATCAGATCCCAGGAGAGGAGCCTTCCTATCGTGCGTGTCCAGTCGCTGACCCTCGTCCTGGCGAGCGCCGCCCTGCTCGCCCCGACGACCTCCCCCGCGCCGTCCGCCGCCCCGGCCGCCCCGGCGCCCCCCGGCGAAGGCGCGGTCTCCGCCGCCGCCCTCCTCGACCGGGTCCGCGACTGCGCGCCCGTCTCCCCGGGGCGCTACCGCGCCGACGCCGGGGCCCGCGCCGACATCCCGGTCTGCGGCACCGGGGACGCCGTGTTCTGGAAGGCCGACATGGACATCGACTGCGACGGTCGCGCGGGACGCCACTGCAACTCCCGCACCGACCCCTACTTCTCCCCGCACACCGCCTACCAGCAGTCCGACGGCCGTGCCCTCGACTCCGAGACGCTGCCCCACATCGTCGTCCCGGTGCCCAGCGACCGCTGGGACCACACCGAGCACGGGGTGCGCGGCGGCACGGTCGCCGCCGTCGTCTACCGGGACCGGGTCCAGTACGCGGTGGTCGGCGACCGGGGCCCGCGCGACCTCATCGGCGAGGCGTCCTACGCCACCGCGCGGGCCCTCGGCATCGACCCCGACCCACGGCACGGCGGCACGGCCTCCGGAGTGACGTACATCCTCTTCAAGGACACGGTCGCCCGGCCCATCGAGAGCCACGCGGAGGCGGTGCGGGAGGGGGAGCGCAGGGCGAAGGCGTTCGTACGCCGCTGAGCTACACCTTGCGGTACGTGTACGCGTCCGCCGCCGCCGCCTCCACCGCCGCCAGGTCGGCGCCCGCCGCCGCCGTCACCACCGCGGCGACCGCCCCCTCCACGAAGGGGGCGTCCAGGAGACGGGTGTCCGGCGGGAGTTCGTCGCCCTCGGCGAGCAGCGCCTTCACGGTGAGCACCGCACTGCCCAGATCGGTCAGCACGGCCACCCCGGCGCCACGGTCCACCGAGGCCGCCGCCGCCGCGATCAGCTCCGCGCTGGTGCCCAGCTCGCCGCCCTCGGTGCCGCCCGCTGCCGCCACCGGCACCCGTTCCGCGCCGCCCGCCAGCGCCTTCGCCAGCGCGGCGACCGACGCGGCCACCTCCGCGCTGTGCGACACCAGCACGATCCCGACCGGGCGCCCGTCACTCACCGTGGGCCTCCGCGAGCGCGCCGATCAGCAGCGCCGCCGAGGTGGCGCCCGGGTCCTGGTGGCCGATGCTCCGCTCACCGAGATAACTCGCCCGGCCCTTGCGCGCCTGGAGCGGCGTGGTCGCCTCCGCGCCCTGCTCGGCCGCCGTACGGGCCGCCGCGAACGAGTCGCCGAGCGCGTCCACCGCCGGGACCAGCGCGTCGATCATCGTCTTGTCCCCGGGAGCGGCACCGCCGAGCGCCATCACCGCGTCCACGCCCGTGCGCAGCGCCCCGGCGAACTCCTCCTCGCTCACCTCGGGGGCGTCGCCGAGCGCCTTGCCCGTGCGGCGCAGCAGCGTGCCGTACAGCGGCCCCGAGGCGCCGCCGACCTTCGAGATCAACTGCTTGGCGGCGAGCAGCAGCACCCCGCCCGGGGTGTCCGGCGGCTCCGCCTCCAGCGCGGCGGTCACCGCCGTGAACCCCCGGTTCATATTGCTGCCGTGGTCGGCGTCCCCGATCGGCGAGTCGAGGGCGGTGAGCCGGTCCGCCTCACGCTCCACGGACACGGCGGTCACCGTCATCCAGCGGCGGAAGAAATCGGCGTCGAGCACGGGCACTCCTTGCGTGGTAGGTACGGTGATCCGCGCGGCGGTGCGGGCGGCTGGGCGCCGGTCACCTGCCCCAGCGCAGGCCGGGCGTGCTGACCGGGGCGTCCCACAGCCGCAGCAGCTCCTCGTCGACCTGGCACAGGGTCACCGAGGCGCCGGCCATGTCCAGCGAGGTCACATAGTTGCCGACCAGGGTGCGGGCGACCGCGACCCCGCTGCGGCCCAGCACCCGCTGCACCTCCGCGTTGAAGCCGTACAGCTCCAGCAGCGGGGTCGCGCCCATGCCGTTGACCAGGACCAGCACCGGACCGCGCGGCGGCATGTCCGCCAGGATCGCGTGCACCGCGAAGTCGGCGATCTCACCGGAGGTCATCATGGCCCGCCGCTCCCGGCCCGGCTCGCCGTGGATGCCGATGCCCAGCTCCAGCTCACCGGCGGGCAGATCGAAGGTGGGGCTGCCCTTGGCGGGAGTGGTGACCGCGCTGAGCGCGACGCCGAAGCTGCGGGAGTTCTCATTGACCTGCCGGGCGATCGCCTCCACCCGCTCCAGCGGCTGGCCCTCGTCGGCCGCAGCGCCCGCGATCTTCTCCACGAACAGCGTGGCCCCGGTGCCGCGCCGCCCCGCCGTGAACAGGCTGTCGGTCACCGCCACATCATCGTTGACCAGCACTTTCGCGATCTGGATGCCCTCGTCCTCGGCCAGCTCGGCCGCCATGTCGAAGTTGAGGACGTCGCCCGTGTAGTTCTTGACGATGAACAGCACACCCGCGCCGCTGTCCACCGCCGCGGCGGCCCGCACCATCTGATCGGGTACCGGTGAGGTGAAGACCTCGCCCGGACAGGCCGCGGACAGCATCCCCGGGCCGACGAATCCCCCGTGCAGCGGCTCATGCCCCGAGCCGCCGCCCGAGACCAGCCCCACCTTCCCGGCGACGGGCGCGTCCCGTCGGACGATCACCCGGTTCTCCACATCGACGGTCAGTTCGGGATGGGCGGCTGCCATGCCCCGCAGCGCGTCCGCGACCACGGTTTCGGGGACATTGATCAACATCTTCACGAGTCTCTCCTGTCAGCCGGCCGGGATGCCCCTCTGACCTGCGGTGACGCAGAGTCGGGGACGAGGTGCGCGGAGTGAACCGCGGTCGTTCTCCGGAGTCTCACTGATGGAAGTATCGACCTTGCGGGAGGGAAGGGCACGTGCGCCCCGGGGGGAGGAGGGGGGCGGGGCTGCGGTCCCGAGGTCGGCGGGGGCGGTGCGGTCCGTCGCCCGTTCCCGTGCCGGGGCCGGTGATGAACCGGCGGGAACTCACGCGCGGCACCCCGGCTCCCACTGTCGCGGTGGACCGCCTCGCCTTCCACCTCCCCGTGGACCGCGGAATTCACCGCCTTGTGCTGGAGAATTCAAAATGCCAAGGTCGGGGCATGGAACTGGAATTCGCGGGAGCCACCCCCTATTGCTACGCCAATTCACTGGCGATGATGCTGAATTCGGCCGCGCCCGCCCCCTCCGCGATCGAGGTGCTCACCGGGTCCCCGTTCGGCGCGCAGTGGGCCACCGGTGGGCTGCCCTACTTCGATCCGCCCGGCTGGGACCCCGACCTCGGTCTCGACCGGGCCGCCGACCTGCTCGGCTGGACCTGCCGCCACACCGCCGGGGGCGACGCGACGGCGGCCATGGCCCGGCTCCGTGCCGCCGCCCGGTCCGGACCGGTGCTCGTCGGACCGGTCGACATGGGGCTGCTGACCCATCAGCCGGAGGCCGCCGGGACGGCCGACGGCACCGACCACTGGGTCGTGGTGCTCGATGTGACGGACGATCTGGTCGTCTTCCACGACCCCGAGGGATTTCCCTTCGCCACCCTGCCTGCCGACATCTTCGCCGCCGCCTGGGACAGCCGCGCGGTGGAATTCGCCGCCCCTTTCACCCTGCGCAGTGAATTCCGGCGCGTCCGGGACGTCGATGTCCTGGACGCGGTGCGGAATTCCCTCCCGGCCGCCCGGATCTGGCTTTCGGCGGACGGACCGGACGGCGAACCCGGGGGCGGTGCCGCCGAGGCGGTGGAGCGGCTCGCGGCGCGGGTCCGTGCCGGGCTGGACGCCGCCACACGGGCGCATCTGACCGGCTTCGCCGTCCGGGTCGGCACCCGCAGACTGTCCGACGCCGCGCTGTGGCTCGGGCGGGCGGGGGCGTCCGAGGCCGCCGAGGTGGCGGGACGCCAGGCGCGGCTGCTGGGGAGCGCGCAGTACGGCCTGGCCGTCGGCGACGGGGACCGGGCGGCGACCGCGCTGGAGCGCCTGGCGGGCACGTACGCGGAACTGCGGGGAGCGCTCGGGGGAGAATGACAGCCGGTCGGCGGAGGGAAGGCGGCGGGGGATCGTGGCGCTCTGCTTCGAACTGGTGGTGGACTTCGGCGGGAACATCGAGGCGGCGCGGGCCGCCGCGCGGCTGGAGACCTGGCCGTTCACGCTCCCCGCGGGCAGGTACCGGATTCCACTGCACCGGCCCATGCTCGCGGTCGAGGGGGAGTCCGCGCAGCTCGCCGTGGTACCGGTGGCCGTCGGCTACGGTGTCGCGGCCGACGGCAGCCTCCCCCGGTTCCAGCTGACCGATGCCGAGCTGACCGAACTGGGCCACGGCCTGTACCGGCTGCTCGCCCGGTTCGACGGCTACCTCACCGCCTTGGTCGGCTGGGACCCGGAATGCCTGCTCGACGTCGACGACCTGGCCGCCGACTGGCGGCCGGAACTCTCCGACGGCACCCTGCCCGGCCTGGTCCTCGCCGAGCAGCTGCGCACCCGGCTGCCGCTGGGCGACCGGTGGGTGCCGTTCCGACCGGGGTATCTGTGGCTGCCGTACGACGAGGAGGGGACCGCGCGGTAGCCCGGCCCCGGTGGACTACCCGGCCACCAGGCCGTTCCGGTGGCGGCCCAGGCGCTCGATCTCCAGCTCCATCACATCGCCGGGCCGCAGGTACGGGAACCGGCCCGACAGGGCCACGCCCTGCGGTGTCCCCGTGTTGATGAGGTCGCCGGGGTCCAGGACCACGTACTGGGAGAGATGGCGGACGATCTCCGCCACCGAGAAGATCATGTCCGCGCTGGTGGAGTCCTGGCGCGGCTCACCATTGATCCAGGACCGCAGGCGCAGCCGCTGCGGGTCCCCGACCTCGTCGGAGGTGACCAGCCAGGGGCCCAGCGGATTGAACGTCGGGGCGCTCTTGCCCTTCGACCACTGACCCCCCGCCGCCCCCAGCTGCACCGCCCGCTCCGAGACGTCGTTGCTGAGCACATAACCGGCGACGTACGCCAGCGGATCGTCGTCCGGGGCGAGACGGTGGGCGCGGCGGCCGATCACCACCCCGAGTTCGACCTCCCAGTCCGTCTGCTCCGAGCCCGGCGGGATCACCACGTCGTCGGCGGGACCGGCCAGGGAGTTGGGGCCCTTGTAGAAGAGGATCGGCTCCGGCGGCGGCTCGGCGCCCGACTCCGCCGCGTGCGCCGCGTAGTTCTGGCCGATGCACAGGACCGCGCCGGGCCGCGCGAGGGGCGGGGCGACCCGCAGACCGGTCACCTCGACCGGGGTCAGGGCGCCGCTCGCGTAGGCCGCCGCGACCCGGGCCACGCCGTCCCCGGCGAAGAACTCGGGGGTCAGGTCGCCGGTCAGCGGGGTCAGGTCGTAGTGGCGGTCGTCCGGGCCGTACAGGACGGGACGTTCGCTGCCGGGCGCGCCGACGCGCATGAGTCGCATGGGGTTCCGTTCGTGTGGTTCGTGTGGTTCGTGTGGTTCGGGAGGGAGGGGCGAGGGGAGAGGGGCCGCGCGGGGCTCACTCGACGCGGGCCAGGGACTCCGGGCCCACCGCGTGCCGCAGGGGGCGGCCGGTCAGGAAGCGGTCCACCTCGGCGACCGTGGACGCGCCGAGCGCCTGGCGGCCCTGGACCGTGGCCGCCGCCTGGTGCGGGGTGAGCAGCACATTGGGCAGGGCGCGCAGCGGGTGGTCCACGGGGAGCGGCTCCTGGTCGAAGACGTCGAGCGCCGCGTCGAGACGGCCGGTGCGCACCTCGGCGAGCAGCGCCGACTCGTCCACCAGCCAGGAGCGGGCCGTGTTCACCAGCCCCGCCCCGTCGGGGAGCAGCGCCAGTTCACGGGCGCCCAGCAGATGCCGGGTCTCGGGCAGCGCGGGCGCGTGCACGGCGACGATCCGGCTGGTGCGCAGCACCTCGTCCAGCGGCGCCACGACCACCCCGAGCCGCTCCGCCTCCGGCGCGGTGAGGTACGGGTCGTACACCGACACGCGGGCGCCTAGCGCCTGGACGAGGCTCATGTAGGCCCGGCCGGTACGGGACGCGCCGACGACCCCGACCGGACAGTCCCGGATCTCGTGGCGCGGGGGCGCGGTGCTCGCCGTCGCCCAGTCGGCGCCGGAGCGCAGGGCGTGGTCGAAGCGGTGGACGCGGTGCAGCAGGGCGAGCGTGAAGGTGAGCGCCACCTCGGCGACGGGCGCCGCCATCGCCGCCCCCGCCTGGGTGACCCGCACGCCCCGGGCGAACACCTCGGGCGTCACGAACGGACTGACCGCACCGCCGGTGTGGGCGACCAGACCGAGATCGGGCGCCGCCGCCAGCAGCCCGGCGTCCAGCCGGGGCGCGCCCCACGCGGTGACCAGGACCCGGGCACCGGCGCCCAGCGCGGCGGCGACGGCCACCCGGTCGCCGTGCGCCTCCACCACGGTCAGCGCACCCAGCGCACCGAGCCGCCGCCACGCGTCGGCGGTGAAGAACTCCGCCCGCAGCCGGTCGGGTACGGCGACCACGATCCGGTGCGCCGCGTGGGCCGGGTTGCTGGAGTCCACCGTCTCCGCCGCCTGGCTGGCGCCGGTGGCGTCTGTCGTCTCCGCCGCCTGGAGGGGCTTGGCGGAGCCGGTCGCCGCCGCCTGGGTCGGGTTGGTGGAGCCGGTCGTCTCCACCGCCTGGCAGGCGCCGGTGGCGTCCGTCGTTCCCGCCGCCGGGGTCGGGTCGCCGGTGACGTTCGTCTCCGCCGCCCGGGTCGGGTCAGGGGAGCCAGTCACCCCGGCCGCCCCGGTCGCGTCGGCAGAGCCACTCACCCCCGTCACCCCCGCCGCCCCCATCCCCTCAGCCGAGCCAGTCATCGAGGTGTTCCCGGACGAAGTCGTCGTCGGTGAGCCACGGGTAGGCGGTGGCGACGCGGGCGATCTCCTCCGCCTGGCCGGGGGAGAGCCGCTCCTCGGGGTTCAGGCACCAGGTGCCCGCCAGCAGACCCTGGGCCCGCAGCACCTCGTGCACCCCGGCGATACAGCCCCGGAAGGCGTAGCGGACGTCGAACACCGCCGCGTTGGCCTCGCTGAGCTGGGGCGCCCGGCGCAGCAGATCGGTGGTGAGGGCGTGGTCGCCGGAGCGGGCGGCCCGTACCTCCTCGAAGAGGCGGACGGCGGCGTGGGTCCACACCGCCCACTGGCCGAGCAGCCCGCCCGCGAACCAGCGCAGCCCGCGCGCGGTGCGGTACGGCGTCAGCAGGTCCTGGATGATGGCGTCGTCGTTGCCGGTGTACAACGCCACCTCGTCCGCCCGGTCGGCGGTGGCGACGGCGGCGATCACCTCGGCGGTGCGGTAGCGGTCGAAGGGGGCCGTCTTGATGGCGACGACGGACGGGATGTCGGCCAGCGCCCGCCAGTAGGCGGGGGACAGATGGCGTCCGCCCACCGCGTCCTGGAGGTAGAAGCCGATCACCGGCAGCACCTCGCCGACCGCGCGGGTCCGGTCCAGCAGCCCCGCCTCGTCGGCGCCCGGTACGGCCGGGCTCAGCAGCACGGCGTCATAGCCGAGCGACGCGGCGAGTTCGGCCTCGGCGACCGCCTGCGCGGTGTAGCCGCAGGCACCGGCGATCTTCACGACCGGCGGACGGCCGGGCCCCTGGGCCGCCTCCTGGGCCGCCTCATGAGTCCGGACGGTCTCGGCGGCCAGCTCCAGGACCGGGCGGAGCAGCCCCACGGACGGCTCACGGATCTCGAACTGGGTGGTGTGAACGCCCACCGCGAGACCGCCCGCGCCGGAGGCGAGGTAGTAGCGGGTCAGGGCGCGCTGGCGGCGCTCGTCGAGGCGGCGCTCGGCGTCCAGGGCGAGCGGATGGGCGGGCACGACCGTGCCCGAGGCGAGCACATCGAGCGCGGTCGGGGCGCCCTGGGCGGTACGGGTGGGGGTCGGGGTGGACACGGTGGGTCAGAACCTTCCGTCGCGGACCTGGAACTTGGTGGGCTTGCCGGACAGCGGATGGCCGCGCCGGATCCACTCGGCCTGCCAGCCGACCAGCGTGCGCAGCGGCAGCTCCGGATAGCCGAACAGGGCGTGGCAGAGCGAGGCGTCGGAGAGCAGCCCGGTCCCGGACTCGGCGCCGGACGTGCGGGCGGCCGTACCGAACTCCTCGGCGAAGTACTGCGCCAGTCGCCGCACCGAGGCGGTCTCCGGGCCGGTGAGGTTCAGGGTGAGCGGCTCCGGCGCGGACGCGTAGCGCAGCGCGCGCAGGGCGACCTCGTTGGCGTATCCCTGCCATACGGCGTTGAGGTGACCGGTGGTCAGGTCGACGGGCTCCCCGGCGTGCACGGCGGCGGCGATGTCGGCGAGCACGCCGTAGCGCAGGTCGACGGCGTAGTTGAGGCGGATCACCGCGAGCCGCAGCCCGTGCTCGGCGCTGTGGTGGCCGAAGACCCGCTCCCGGCCCAGGCACGACATGGCGTACTCGCCGACCGGCCCGACCGGGTCGCCCTCCGAGCTGCCCGCCGAGGCGGTGGAGACGAGCGGGTAGACATTGCCGGTGGAGAACGCGGAGACCCGGGCTTCGCGGTAGCGGCGGGCCACCCGGTCCGGGAGGGCCGCGTTGACCGCCCAGGCGTGCGCGGGGTTGCCCGCCGAGCCGAACTTGGCGCCCACCATGAAGACGACATTGCCCGCGTCGGGCAGGGCGGCCGGATCGCCGTCGAGCAGGTCGAAGGGGACCGGGGTCACCCCGTCGGCGGCCAGCCGGTCGGCGGCGGCCCGGTCGGTCCACCGGGACACGGCGTGCACGGCCACGTCACGGCGGTCGGCGGCGTCCAGCGCCCGCCGCGCAAGCCGGGCCAGGCTCGGGCCCATCTTGCCGCCCGCGCCCAGGATCACCAGATCGCCTTCGAGGGCGGCGAGATCGGCGACCAGACCGGGGGACGGAGTGGCGAGAAGCGCTTCGAGGGCGTCCTCGCCGTCGGGGAAGACCGGCGGGGTGCGGAGTTCCGGGTGGGTGAGGGTCATGGATGTCATCCCTTGACTGCGGAGCCGGTGATGCCCTCGGTGAAGTACCGCTGACCCACCAGATAGGCGCTGAAGATCGGTACGAACGCGATGACGGAACCGGCGAGGACCTGGTTGAGCGGTACCTGCTGCTGCTGGAGCGAGGCGATACCGACGGTGAGGGTGCGCATCTCGGTGCTCTGCCCGATGACCAGCGGCCACAGGAAGTCGTTCCAGTGCCACAGGAACACGAACGTGCCGAGGGTCGCGAGGATCGGTTTCAGCAGCGGCAGCACGATCCGGAAGAAGATCTGGAGTTCGCCGGCCCCGTCGAGACGGGCCGCCTCGAACAGTTCGTCGGGCAGCCCGATGATGAACTGCCGCATCAGGAACACCGCCTGCGCGTTGGCGAGGGTGGGGACGATGAGCCCCCAGTAGCTGTCCACCCCGCCGAGCTTCGCGATGAGGATGAAGGTCGGGATCATCGTGACGTGGTACGGGACCATCACCATCGACAGGAACGACCAGAACATCGCCTCCCGCCCCGGGAACCGCTTCTTCGCGAAGGCGTACCCGGCGAGCGCCGCCAGCAGCAGCGTGCCCACCACCGACACCAGCGAGTAGACGAGGGTGTTGAACAGCCAGCGCGGCACGTCCTGCGAGCCGAGGACATCGCCGTAGGCGCCGCCCTCCAGCGGCCAGGGCGCCAGGCTGCCCGGCAGATCGATCGCGCCCTCCGGCTTCAGCGACAGCACGACCATCGCGTAGAACGGGAACAGGGTGACGATCGAGGCCAGGGTCAGCAGCAGGGCCCGCAGCAGCTTGCCGCGCGGACGCATCCGCAGCGAACTGGGCAGGGTGTCCCGCTCCTTGGGCGCGCGGGGCGGCCGGGCGGCGGGGGCACTCTCCTTCGCCATGGACGCGGGGGCGGGGGCCGGGGGAGCGGCCGTGCGGGTGGTGGTGGTCCGGGTGGTGTCGCTCATGTCCGTCACTGCTCCTTTCCGATGACCAGTCGCTGCACCCCGGCCACCACGAGGGTGAGGACGAACAGGACACAGCCGATGGCGCTGGCGTAGCCGAGGTCGAAGTACTTGAATCCGGCGTCGTACAGCTGGAAGACCAGGCTGTAGCTGGCGTTGGCCGGGCCGCCGCCGGTCATCATGTAGACGGCGTCGAAGACCTGGAAACTGGCGGTGGTCTCGATCACGGCCAGGAAGAAGAACGAGCCCTTGAGCTGCGGGGCCACGATGTACCGGAAGCGCTGCCAGGGCCCCGCCCCGTCCATCAGCGCGGCCTCCTCCAGCTCGCGCGGCACCTCCTGGAGCCGGGCCAGCAGGATGAGCATCCCGTAGCCGCACCGCGACCAGACGCCGACCAGCGCCAGCGCGGGCAGCACCAGCGCGGAGTCGCTCAGCCAGGACTGGTCGGGCAGGCCCAGCCACCCCATCACCGTCGACCACGGCCCGTCCGTGGAGAAGATCCAGATGAACACGGTGGACGCCAGGATCAGACTGGTCACCACCGGCAGGAAGAACACCGAGCGGAACAGCTTGGAGCCCAGGAAGGCACGGCGGGTCAGCAGCGCGAGACCGAGCGACAGCCCGATGGTCACGGGCACCGCCATCACCGTGTACAGCACGGTCACCTTGAGGGCCGACCAGAACACCGGGTCGTCCAGCAGCCGCCGGAAGTTCTCCAGACCGGTGAAGCTGGTGTCGGCCCCCAGGGTGTAGTCGGTGAAGCCGAGAAGGAGGCCCGCCGCCGCGGGCCCGAAACGGAAGGCGAGGAAGACCAGAAGCGCGGGCAGGACGAACATCAGCCCGATCCGCGCCTCCCGTCGGGAGTGCGGCCCGCGGCGGACCTTGGTGGGGCGGGGTCGTTCCGCGACTGCGGCCACGGGACCTCCTTCGTACGGCGGAGCGAGGGATCAGGGGCGGAGGGCGCTGTCGGTCAGCGCTTACGGGCGATCAGCTGGTCGGCCGCCTTGGCCGCCGCGTCCAGCGCGTCCTGGGGGCTCTTCTGGTCCAGCAGCGCGCCCTGGAGCTCCGGCGCGAGCACACCCATCACGTCCCGGGCGGCCTTGTTGAGCGGGCCGACCTGGGTGGTGTCCAGCACCTTCGCGGTCTCCTGCTGCTGGGCGTCGCCCGGGTACAGGTCGGCGGCGCCGGTACGCGACGGGAAGTAGCCCATCGGCTTCTGGAGCCCGGCGCTGTTCTTGTCCTGCGCCACGAAGGAGACCCACTTGCCGGCCGCCTCGGTGTCACCGCCCTTGAACACGGCGAGCGTGCCGACCGTGCCGTACGCGGCCTCGGCGTCGGCGGTCAGCGCCGGGCGGACCACGATGTTGTCCTTGCCCCAGAACGGCTCCACCTCGGCTGCGGAGTTCTGCCAGGTGCAGGCCACCTTGTTCTTCGCCAGGTCGGTCTGCTCGATCTTCGGCGTGGTGGTCACCAGGTCCTTGGGCGCCCAGCCCTCGTCGATGAAGGTCTTCAGCCAGGTCAGCGCCTTCACCCCGGCCGCGCTGTTGAACGCGGCCTTCGTGCCGTCCTCGGAGAACACGTCCCCGCCCGCCTGCCACAGCAGCGGATAGAACGTCATGTTGAGGGTCGCGGTGGTGTCGCCGCTGTAGCTGGTGGCGTAGTAGCCCTTGGCCTTGAGCTGCGGCGCCAGCGCGCTCAGCTCCTCCCAGGTCGCCGGGTAGCGGTCGGCGAGCCCGGCCTCCTCGAACACCGCCTTGTTGCACAGCAGCGGGTACGCCGACATCAGCACGGGCGTCGCCAGCGCGCTGTCGCCGACGGTGACCGCCTTCAGCGCGGCGGGCCGCAGCGCGTCCCGGTCGGCCTGCGACAGGTACTCGTCCGCCGGGACGAGGTTGCGCTCGTACGCGGCGAGCTGGTCGGGGATCAGGTACGCCACGTCCGGGCCCTTGTTGGCGGCCAGCGCGGTGGCGAGCGCGGTGTCCCGGTTCGCCCACGGGTAGGTGGACACCTTCACGTCGATGTCCGGGTTGGCCTTCTCGAACTCCGCGACCAGGCCGTCCCAGTACGCCTTGTTGGCCTTCTCGTCGGGGATGACCGGGTACACCCAGGTGTTCACGGTGCCGCCCCCGGTGCTGGAGCTGCCCGAGCCGCAGGCGCCGACGGCGGCCACGGTGGCGAGGGCGACGGTGGCACACGCCAGGGTTCTGCTGATCCGCTTGCTGTTCCGCATGATGCTTTCGCTCTCCTGATGAGGGTGGTTCGGGACGTCGTGAATTCCTGTGGGGGGCGGGGGCGCTCACCGTGCGGGCGCCCGCCGTGCGGCGCCTAGCGCGCGGGGATCTGCTCGACCGTGCCGCGCAGCCGCGACCGCTCGGCGGCGAACGCCGCGAGATGACTGCTCAGCGACTCGGCCGGTCCTGACCGGATGAACGACCGGTCCCCGGTGGCCAGCGCGGCGACGAACGAGGCGATCAGCGCGGTGTCCCCGCCGCCGTGCCCGTCCGCCGCGTTGGAACCGGTCGCCGCCGTCTCGTGCACGGTCACCGAGTCGTCGCGGAAGTCATGGACGGTGACCCGCTCCCCGTCGCCGCGCAGCCAGCCGTGGCTGCCGAAGATCCGGGTCTGGCGGTGGGTCTGCTCGGTGAACGCGGTCATGGTGAAGGTGCCGGTCAGCCCGCCCGACAACCGCATCGCCACGACCTGGTTGTCGACCACGTCGTTGTCGGAGCGGTAGACACAGCGCCCGTACGGGCCGGTGCGCAGCGCCTCGGTCAGCACCGCCTCGTCCTCCGGGCCGTGCGCCCGGTCGGTCACATGACTGACCGGCCACGCGCCCCCGGTGCGCAGCAGCGCGGGGTAGTACAGCTTGCGCGCCGAGTAGGGGCAGCCGGCCTCGATCTCGGACGGGCAGGTCAGACAGGAGTCGGTGGCGCCCTCCGGCGCGTTCTCCGGCCGGAAGTGGGCCAGTGAGCCGAAGCTCGCCACCGTCTCGATCCGGCGGCCCGTCACATACGTGATCCAGTCCAGGTCATGGCTGGACTTGGCGAGGATCATCGGCGACGACTCGTCCTGCCGCCGCCAGGGACCGCGCACATAGCTGTGCGCGTAGTGCCACCAGCCGACCGGCTCCAGATGCTCGATCCCGGTCAGACTGCCCAGCACCCCGCTGTCCACCACGCCCTTCACCAGATCGGTGTAGGGCGTGTAGCGCAGCACATGGCAGACCGCGAACGGCACACCGGTCGCCGTCACCCCGGAGACCAGCGTCCGGCACTCGTCCTCGGTGGGCGCGAGCGGCTTCTCCGTCATGATCGCGTACCCGGCGCGGGCCAGCGCGAGCACCGGCTCGACATGGTCCCGGTCCTGGGTGCACACCAGCACGGCATCGGCGATCCGCTCGCCCGGGGCGAGCAGCGCCCGCCAGTCGTCGTACGCGGCCACCGGTCCGGAAGCGCGCGCGGCGGCCCGCTCCCGGGCCCGCGGGTCGGGGTCGGCCACGGCGGTGAGCCGGGCGTGGGAGGGGTGGTCGTGCACCCAGTCGAGATAGGTCAGGCCCCGGTTGCCCGCGCCGACGAGGGCGATCCGGACGGGCCGGTCCGCCGGCGCGGCGTCGGTGGGATGCGGAGTGGCGGAGTGCTCAGACATAGATCGGTCCACGGGTGCGCGATCGGACAGGGAAAGGGGCTGGAGCGCGGGATCGCCGCCCACCAGGGGGTCCGGCGTGGGGCGGCCGGAGGTGCGGGGCCGCCCCACGCCGGGGGCGGGCTCAGCCGAGCAGCAGGTTCCCGGCCTCGTGCCGGACCCGGTCGCCCTCGGGCGGCATCGCCGTACGGGTCGTCCCGTCCTCGACACAGCCGCTGTGCAGCAGATGACCGGCGCCGCCGAAGGCGCCCGCCGCCAGTTCCAGCCGTCCGCCGGTGAAGGTGGAGTGGGCCGCCTGGTAGCGGTTGGTGCCCTCGGTGATCTTCAGATGGGCGGTGCCGGAGGTGCCCGCCTCGCCCTGGAAGCCGTCCAGCCGCCAGCTCACCGCCCGGTCACCGCCGGTACGGGAGAGGAACGCGCCCGCGCTGTTGGTGCCGCCGAAGCGGGCCCCGTCGCTGAGCCGGACCTCTTGGTCCCCGGCGCCGTTCAGCACGAACCCGGTGTCCTGGAACCGCCCGCCGCCGATCGCCGTCGACGGATGGGCGAGGCTGCTGGGCGCGGCCTGGTCGGACGCC
Source organism: Streptomyces sp. NPDC048290 (assembly GCF_040652095.1). Lineage (NCBI taxonomy): Bacteria > Bacillati > Actinomycetota > Actinomycetes > Kitasatosporales > Streptomycetaceae > Streptomyces > Streptomyces sp. NPDC048290. The sequence continues at coordinate 63,215 of NZ_JBEZLM010000030.1, read as the reverse complement.
CCGGTGAACACACAGCGGTCCAGGACCAGATCGCCCTTGCCCTTGAACACCGCCCCGTCCAGCCCGGTGAGCGCGACCCGCTCCAGATGGACGGCGGCCCGCACGTTGTCCTGCGTGACGACCGAGCCCTTGCCGTGGTGGAAGGTGGAGTCGGCGATCACATTGGCCCGCTTGGACAGCGCCGACGCCTGGGTCACCACCAGCGGCCCGGACGCCGTACAGCCGCGCAGCTGCACGCCGTCGGCGTTCACCCAGAGCATCCCGGACCCGGACTGGGCGTTGCCGATGACCCGGACGTCCTCCAGGGTCAGATCGGTGACCTTGACCCGGGCCACGAACCAGGAGCACACATGCTGGCGTACGGTGATCCGCTTGGCTGCGGAGCCCCAGGCGGCACCCGAGTTGGCGAACGTCATCAGCCCGGAGTTGCCGGTGTACACGAGATCGTGCTCGAACTGGCCATGGGTGACGAAGGGACCCTGGTCGTCGCCGTCGCCGTGGCAGTTGGTGACATAGCCGTAGGCGGAGGCGGTCCAGTCGTTGAGGTGCCGGGCGTTGGCCACATGGCAGTCCTCGACATGGCCGTACAGACAGTAGATCTGCTGGGTGAGATAGCCCGCCCCGCCCCAGGTCACCGACGCCGGGTTGCGCAACTGGCACTGGTAGGTGTGGAAGTAGGTGCACCAGCGGCGCATCACCACCGGCCAGAACGAGCCGGTCGCGTCGATCCCGGAGACATCGCAGGACACCGCGTACTCGTACGCCACCGGGTGCGAGCCGGTGTACTGGTCGCCGCCCGCGACCCCCTCGAAGACCATGTTGCGCACATGGCTGCGCTCCACGGGCTCGACCCGGGTCCAGCGGAAGGTACGGCCCGCCGCCAGGTCCCAGCCGATCTTGTAGTTGACCCGGATATGGGTGGCGTCCACCCGCTGGGTGATCTGCACGAGCCGCTGCACCTCGCGCTCCCAGCGCCCGCCGCCCTTGACCCCGTCGATCTCCACGGCCCACCACTGGCCGACCTCGAAGGCGCCCGAGTCGGGCACCTCGAAGATGTCCGCGAGGTCGGGCATGGGCGCCGAGAGAGTGGCGTCGACCCGGGTGTCGGTGACCTTCCCCTGGAAGAACAGCACGGCACCGAAGGGATTGTCGGCGGTGTTGCGCTCGATGCCGGTGGTCAGCACCTTGCACCCGCCGAAGTCCAGCTCGACACCGGACCGGGAGAACGTGTGGCGCTTCACGAACAGCAGATCGGTGTGCGCCTCGATCCGGTGCACGGCGGGGTCGTTCACCAGCGCGTCGAGCGCGGCGTCGGCCGGGCTGTCGGCGTCGAAGTGACCGAACGAACGGAAGTCGACCACACCGTCGTGCAACTGGTGCCAGCGTCCGCGCGCACCCGGCTTCACCGGGGCGAGCACGGTGCCGCCGTTGTGGTCGGCGGTGGAGCCGGCGTCCCAGCGGACGGTGGCGCCACCACCGTCACCGGCCTGGTGGTAACCGGCGACGACGGCGATCTCACCGTCGGCGAGCTGCCGGGTCGAAAGGTCGCGCAGCGCCTTGACGGTGGCGACGGCACGGATGCGGTCGGTCGCCTTGCCGCGGTCGTCCTTGTCCTGGCCGGGCGCGGCGGCGGCCGGGACGGTACCGGCCGCGGCGGCGGCGACCAGCAGCCCACCGATCCCACCGGCACGCAGCAGACTGCGGCGGCCGGTGCTGTCGTCGGACGGGCGGTGCTCGGCGTCCATGACGGGACGCGGGAAGGGGCGGGGCACAGAGCTCACGGGGTCCTCAGCCTTCGAGAGGGCGGGCAAGTGAGGTGAGGGGGGTCCCGCGACAAAAGCTGGCGGATGGCTGAAAGAAGGGGGGAAGTGTGCGGCCGACCATGGCATTCGGGGGAGCAGCCCCGCCGGTGAAGCACCGATGACCACAGGGCGAACGGAATAAACCGCTCGGCACGCCAGGAACTTAAGCGGAGGCGAGCGACGGGGTCAACCCCTGTGCGGTGGCTGATTTAGACCGGTGACTGTCTGAGTAGCGATGCGGTCACGCCGGCTTTAGGGGCGCTGGGGGTACCCCCTCTGGGGGAGGAACTGCGCGACCAGCCCCCACTCACCCGCACCCAACCGACTACCCCTCCCCCTGAAAACCCAACGCCGTACTGATCCGATCCGCCGCCTCACTCACCTGCCGCCCGATCTCCTGAATCCGCCAACTCGGCTGATCCAGCTTCAGCCCGGTCACACTGATCGCCCCCGCGGTCCCACCCCGGTGGTCCCGCACCACACTCCCCACACAGAAGATCCCCTCCGCGTCCTCCTCGTCGTCCAGGGCGTACCCGGACGCGCGGATGTCCCGCAGATGCGCGAGCAGCGTCTCCTCGTCGGTGATGGTCCGAGACGTCCGCCGCCGCAGCCCGGTCCGCGCGATCAGCGCCCGCGCCTCGTCCTCGGGCATCTGGGCGAGCAGCGCCTTGCCGAGGCCCGAGCAGTGCGGCAGCTCCCGCGTGCCCATCCGCAGATCGAGCCGGGCGCCCGTCTCCAGGTCGACCTGGTCGATGACGACCGCGTGCCCGTCCTCCAGCACCGCCACCCGGGAGGCCATCGACGTGGCCTCGGTCAGCTCCAGCAGCACGGGCCGGGCCACGTCCCGCAGGGAGACCTGGGAGCGGGCGCGGTCGCCGAGCCGGGCCAGGGTCATGCCGAGCCGGTAGCGGCGGTGCATTCCCTCGCCCTCGTCGGCGACCAGCCCGTAGTGGCGCAGGGTCTGGAGGATGCCGAAGGCGGCGCTCTTGGAGATGCCGCACGCCTGACCGACCTCGGTGACGCTCATGCCGTGCCCCGGGCCCCTGGTGGCCAGCGCCTCCAGGATCTCGGCGCCCCGGCCGACGGTCTTCACCCAGTACTTGGCGTCCGGGTCCTTGGCGTCCTGGCTCTGACTGTTCTGCATATCCGAACAGGGTAGTCCGCTGCCCGGCGGTGTGAGAGCCAAACGCCTCTTGACGCCGAAGAAACGGCGATCTACAGTGAGCGAACTGTTCTGCTATGTAGAACAGTGTTCTGAAAAACAGACTCAACGCAGAACCAACGCACTACCGAAGCACCACCGAAGCAGGACCAAGCACCACCGAAGCACCAACTCCGCACCACCGAAGTAGAACAACGCGACGACTGCCCAGGGCGGATGGCACCCATGGGCCCGGCGGCTGTGCAGAGCCCCGGCCCGACCCACCAGCACTCGACGCAAGGAGCACCGCATGACGCTCGCCGACCGCGCCCGCCGGGTCATCCCCGGAGGCGTCAACAGCGGCCAGCGCAGCATCCCCGGCTTCACCGATCTCGTGATCACCCGCACCAGCGGCGCCCGGTTCTGGGATCAGCACGGCCGGGAGTTCACGGATTACCACGCGGCCTTCGGACCCGCGCTGCTCGGCCACAACGACCCCGACGTGGCCGCCGCGACCGCCGCCGCCGGAACCTCGCTCGCGCTGCCCGGCGTGGCCGTCACCGACGCCGAGGTGGCCCTCGCCGAACGCCTCACCGAACTCGTGCCCTCCCTGGAGAAGGTGCTGCTCACCAGCACCGGCAGCGAGGCCACCTTCCACGCCCTGCGGGTCGCCCGCGCGGCCACTGGACGCCGTCTGGTCGTCAAGTTCCAGGGCTGCTACCACGGCTGGCACGACTCGGTCAGCCTCAACGTCATCTCCGCCCCGGACCGGCTCGGCGCGCACGACCCGACCTCCACCGGCATCCTCCCCGAGGTCCTGGACGCCACCCTCGTCCTGCGGTTCAACGACACCGCCGCCGTCCGCCAGGTCTTCGCCGACCACGGCGACGACATCGCGGCCGTCATCCTCGAACCCATCCCGCACAACGTGGGCGCCCTGCTGCCCACCGACGACTTCCTGCGCACCCTGCGCGAGGAGTGCACCAGAGCGGGCAGTGTCCTGGTCTTCGACGAGGTCATCACCGGCTTCCGGCACGCGCTGGGCGGCTATCAGTCCATCTGCGGCATCACCCCGGACCTGACCACCCTCGGCAAGGCCATCGCCAACGGCGCCCCCGTCGGCGCGCTCGGCGGACGGGCCGACCTGATGGACCTGTTCAGCACCCGCCCCGGCGGCCCCGCCTTCTTCGCCGGCACCTACAACGGCCACCCCCAGGTGGTCGCCGCCGCCCTCGCCACCCTGCGCAAGCTCAGCGACGAACCCGTCCACGAGCACACCTTCCGGCTCGGCGAACGCGCCCGCACCGAACTGGCCGCGCTCTACCGCTCCCTCGACGTCCCCACCGTCGTCACCGGCTACGGCTCCGTCTTCGTCACCTACTTCATGGACGGCCCCGCCCCCCGCTCGTACGACGACCTGCTCGCCAACGACGCCGCCCGGTTCATCGGGGTACGCCGCAACCTCACCGAGCACGGGATCTTCGAACTCCCCCTCAACCTCAAGCGCAGCCACATCTCCTACGCGCACACCGACGCCGACATCGACCGCCTCGTCGAGGCCACCGAGGCCGCCGTCCGCAAGACCCTCGCCGACGGCGTCCCCGCCGACCTGGCCCACACCTCCACCATGGGCGGAGCCCAGCGCTGATGCTCACCGTCAACACCACCCGCCCCGCGGGCCCCGCCGGACGCATCACCCGCGTCGAGACCCTGATCCTCGGCACCGCCTGGCGCGACTTCGGCTATGTCCGGCTGCACACCGACGAGGGACTCACCGGCGTCGGCGAGATCACCCACCCCTACCGGGTCGCCGAGACCTGCCACCTCGCCGAAGCCATGGGCCGCCGTCATCTGATCGGCGCCGACCCCTTCGACGTGGAGGAGATCTGGCTGCGGATGTACCAGGGCGACTTCCTGCGCGGCGGCGATGTCGGCGGAGTCGTCGCCTCGGGCGTCGACCAGGCGCTGTACGACCTGATGGGCAAGGCCCTCGGGCTGCCCGCCTACCGGCTCACCGGCGGCGCCGTCCGCGACCGCGTCCGGGTCTACGCCAACGGCTGGTACACCGGCGAGCGCGACCCCGAGGTGTTCGCCGCCAAGGCCCGCGAGACCGTCGCCAAGGGCTACACCGCCCTCAAGTTCGACCCCTTCGGCGCGGGCCTGACCCATCTGGAGAAGAGCGAACTGCGCCGCTCCCTCGACCTGGTCGCCGCCGTCCGCGAGGCCGTCGGCCCGGACATCGACCTGTTCATCGAGGGCCACGCCCGCTTCGGCACCGGCACCGCCCGCCAACTGGTCCACGGACTCGCGCCGTACGACATCGGCTGGTTCGAGGAGCCGATGCCCTGGACGCACATCGAGCGCTACGCCGAACTCCGCGCCCTCGCGCCCTTCCCGATCTCCGGCGGCGAGCACTTCCACAACCGGTACGAGTACAAGCAGCTCTTCGCGACCGGCGCCGTCGACATCGTGCAGCCCGACCTGTCCATGGCGGGCGGGTTCACCGAGGTCCGCAAGATCGCCGCGCAGGCCGACGCCCACGGCATGACGGTCGCCCCGCACAACTCCAACTCCCCGCTGTGCACCACCGTCTCCGTCCACGCGGCCCTCGGCATTCCCAACTTCCAGATCCTGGAGACCTTCGACGGGCTGCTGGAGCCGTATGTCTTCGAGGCGGTCAAGGGCGTCCTGCCCGTGGTCGACGGACATGTGGAGCTGCCCACCGCGCCCGGTCTCGGGGTCGAACTGGTCGACGAGGTGTTCGCCGAGCACCCGCCGAGCCACCGGTTCTGGAACATGTTCGCCGAGGGCTGGGAGAAGAGGAACCGCACATGATCGTGGATGTGCACTCCCATCTCTTCCGGCACAGCCATGACTTCGACGCCACCTTCCGCGCCGAGTCCGCCCGCGCCCACGCCGGGGAGGTGGACCTCACGGTCCGCTGGGCGGACTACGCGGCCACCGCCCCCGACGGCACCCGCACGGTCGTCGTCGGCGGCAAGGCCCGCCGCAGCGGACTCTGGGTCGACGACACCGCCGTGGCCGCCTATGTGGCCGCCCACCCGGACCGGCTCATCGGCTATCTCTCCGTCGACCCCACCCAGCCCGGCTGGCAGGACGAACTCCGCCACGGCCACCAGGAACTCGGCCTGCGCGGCATCAAGATCATGCCGATGTACGCCGGATTCAACCCGGCCGACCCGGTCTACGACGACCTCTTCGGGTACGCCGAACGCCACGGTCTGCCGATGCTGGTGCACACCGGCACCACCTTCGTCTCCCAGGCCCCGCTGGAATACGCGATGCCCCGGCACCTCGACCCGGTCGCCATGCGCCACCCCGAGCTGCGGATGGTCCTCGCCCATCTGGGCCACCCGTTCGAGGGCGAGTGCATCGCCGTCATCCGCAAGCACCGCCATGTCTACGCCGACATCAGCGCCCTGCACTACCGCCCCTTCCAGCTCTGGCACAGCCTGCGCCTGGTCCAGGACTACGGCGTCTGGGGCAAGCTGCTGTTCGGCAGCGACTACCCGTTCACCACGGTGGACGACTCCGTGGCGGGCCTGCGGCGCATCGCCCGCGTCCCCGGCATCCCGGGCCTCGACCCGCTCGACCAGGACGCGGTCGAAGCGCTGATCCACCGCCCGGCGCTGGAGCTGCTGGGTCTGGCCTGATCCCCGCCGGGCGGCGGTGGCCGGACCTGGCCGACCCTCGCCCGTCCCCGACCCTCACCCGACCCCGACCGACCACCACCGGGAGCGACCCCCATGCACCGCTTCGACCTCACCGGCCGTACCGCCCTGGTGACCGGCGCCGCCCGCGGACTGGGCCGGGCCCTCGCCCTCGCGCTCGCCGAGGCGGGCGCCGACCTGGTCCTGGTGGACCTGCCCGGCGCCCCCGGACTCACCGGGACCGCCGAGCTGGTCCGCGCCACCGGCCGTACCGCCCACCTCCACCCGCAGGACCTGGCCCGCACCGAGGACCTCGCGGACTTCGCCGACCGGGTGCGGGAGGCGGTCGGTCCGCTGCACATCCTGGTCAACAACGCCGGAGTCGCCGCCCTGGAGCGGTTCAACGAGATCACCGCGGCGAGCTGGGCGCGGATCATGCGGGTCAACCTCGACGCGGTGTTCTTCCTCAGTCAGCGGGTCGCCGAACACATGGTCAGGGACGGTGTGGCGGGCCGGATCATCACCGTCACCTCCAAGAACGGCCTGGTCGCCGAGGCCGGGCTCGCGCACTACAACGCGTCGAAGGCCGCCGCCGAGTCGCTCACCCAGAGCCTCGCCGTCGAACTCGCCCCGCACGGCATCACCGTGAACGCGATCGCGCCGGGCATGGTGGAGACCCCCATCGACGGCGAGTTCCCCTTCGACCGCGAGGCGTTCGAGGCCGCCTACCGCGAGCGCATCCCGCTCGGCCGCTACGCCCGGCCCGACGAATGCGCCGGGGCCCTGCTGCTGCTCGCCTCCGACGCCGGGAGCTACATCACGGGCACCCGGATCGTCGTGGACGGCGGAGTGCTCGCCGACCAGATGCCACGGACCCGGTTCATGCCGCCGTACCGGAGCAGCTTGCCGTCGGCCGACGGGTGAGGCCGGAGAGCGGGAGGGCAAGGCGTCGGGGTGGGACCGTCGGCGCCGGTCACAGCCGTCACACAGCGGGAGCGTGACGCTCTTCACGTTGGTATCGAAACGTTTGCGTTTCGCGGAGCGGGCGGTCTACTCTCGTTCCTGTACGAAACGGTGTCGTTTCGCATCCGCTCGGCTCTGCCGTCCTCTCACGCTCCAGGGGCCTCGCTCCGGAGCGCCGTCCCTGACAGGAGTGTGTCTCCATGGCGCCAACAGACTTGGCCGTGGACGCGCCGTCGCTGAACAAGCGCTCCGCCCCGGCCGGGACCGCCGCGTCGCCGCACCGCTGGTGGATTCTGGCCGTCGTCGCCGTCGCCCAGCTGATGGTCACCCTGGACGCGACCATCGTGAACATCGCCCTGCCGTCCGCCCAGGCCGACCTCGGCTTCTCCGACGGCGACCGCACCTGGATCGTCACCGCCTACTCCCTCGCCTTCGGCAGTCTGCTGCTGCTCGGCGGCCGGATCGCCGACCTCTTCGGCCGCAAGCTCGCCTTCCTCACCGGCGTCGGCGGCTTCGCCGCGGCCTCCGCGCTCGCCGGAGCCGCCACCAGCTTCGAGATGCTGGTCTTCGGCCGCGCCCTCCAGGGCGTCTTCGGCGCCCTGCTCGCCCCGGCCGCGCTCTCCCTGCTCACCACGACCTTCACCGACGCCAAGGAGCGCGCCAAGGCGTTCGGCATCTACGGCGCGGTCGCCGGTTCCGGTGCCGCCGTCGGACTGCTGCTCGGCGGTGTCCTCACCGAGTACCTGGACTGGCGCTGGACCCTCTACGTCAATGTGCTCTTCGCGGCGCTCGCCCTGACCGGCGGCTGGCTGCTGCTCAAGCGCGGCACCCGCGAGTCCGGCGCCAAGCTCGACATCCCCGGCACCCTCCTGGTCACCGGCGGACTGTTCGCCGTCGTCTACGGCTTCTCCAACGCCGAGTCGCACGGCTGGGGCAGCGGACTGTCCTGGGGCTTCCTCGCCGCCGGTGCCGTACTGCTGGCCGTCTTCGCCTGGTGGCAGACCCGCTCCTCGCATCCGCTGCTCCCGCTGCGCGTGCTGCTCGACCGCAACCGCGGGGCGTCCTTCGCCGTCATGCTGATCATCAGCGCCGGAATGTTCGGGGTCTTCCTCTTCCTCACCTACTACCTCCAGCTCAGCCTGGGCTTCTCCGCGGTACGCACCGGGCTCGCCTTCCTGCCGATGGTGCTGTCCCTGATGACCGCCGCGACCCTCGCCACCAGCCTGCTGCTGCCGCGGATCGGCCCGCGGACCGTGGTCGGGCTCGGCATGGGACTCGGCGCGGTCGGCATGGCCTGGCTCACCCGCCTCGACCTGACCAGCACCTACGCCGGTGATGTGCTGCCCGCCCTGGTGGTCGCCGGACTCGGTATCGGCCTGGTCATGGCCCCGGCGATGAGCCTCGCCACCAGCGGGGTCGGCGCCGACGACGCCGGAGTGGCCTCCGCCTCCGTCAACACCATGCAGCAGATCGGCGGCTCCATCGGCACGGCGCTGCTCAACACCCTGGCCGCCAGCGCCGCCACCGCCTATCTGACCGGGCGGGACGCCACCGACCCGGCGGTCCAGGCACAGGCCGCGCTGGACTCCTACGCCACCGCCTACTGGTGGTCGGCCGGCTTCTTCGCGGTCGGCGCCCTGCTCGCCCTGCTGCTCTACCGGCGCGGAGTCCCGTCCACCGACGGTGACACCGCCCCCACGGTCCACATGTGAGCGGCATGTGGTGAGCCGCGCCCGCCTTGGGACGGGGCGGGCGCGGACGGACTCACACCGGGGCCCCGGTCGACGAACGGTCGACCGGGGCCCCGGCCGTTCCGGCAGGAGGCGGTGCGCCGTGCTCGGCCATGCCCGCCGGGTCCCCCGGACAGGGCGTGGCAGTACGGCGTACGCGGGTACCCGGAGGACCTGACCGGTGAACCGCACGACGGGATCGGTGGTGACCCCCGCCATGACCACGAAACCCGCCCCCAGAACGCCCTCCCGGCCCGCCGACCGGGCCGTCGTCCGCGCCCTCCTCGACCGCCAGCCCCGCACCTACCCCGAGGCGGCGGGCATCCGGCTGCGGAACACGCCCATGCCGCTGTACCAGACCCTCGTGCTCGCCCTGCTGCTCAGCGCCCGGATCAGAGCGGGCACCGCGGTGTCGGCGGCGCGGGAGCTGTTCGCCGCCGGGATGCGGGACGCCCGCTCCATGGCGGACGCCGACTGGCAGCGGCGGGTCGACGCGCTCGGCCGCGGCGGCTACCGGCGCTACGACGAACGCACCGCCACCCAGCTCGGGCGGGGCGCCGCACTCCTCCTGGACCGCTACGGCGGCGATCTGCGCCGGCTGCGCGAGGCACCCGACCCGCGCCTCGCCCTGATGGAGCTGCCCGGCATCGGACCCACCGGCGCCGACATCTTCCTCCGCGATGTCCAGGGCGTCTGGCCGGAGTTCGCGCCCTATGTCGACCGCAAGGCGCTGGAAGGCGCCCGACGGCTGCGGCTGCCCCCGTCGCCGCGGCGGCTGAGCGGACTCGTGCCCGACCGGGAACTGCCGCTGCTGGCCGACGCCTTGGTGCACGCGGCCCTCGACCGACGGCTCGCGGACGACGTCCTGAGCGCCGCCCGCGCCGCCTGAGCGCACGGCCTCCGCGCGGACGACGTCCTGAGCGCCGCCCGCGCCGCCTGAGTACCCGGCGCCGCTACCCCGCCGCGTGCAGCCCGTCCACCAGGATGTCGATGACCAGTGGGGTGCGCGGACCGAAGCCCAGCAGCACACCGTCCTCCAGGGTGACGACCCGGCGGTCCATCCCGGCGGGCGTCTCCTGGATGCCCGGGATCTCCACCAGCCCGTCCACCCCGCCGACCGACTCCAGCCCCTTGGTCATCATGAGCAGCACATCGGGCCGGGCGGAGACCAGCGCCTCGCTGGTGAGCGGGGTGAAGGGCTTGTCGAGTCCGGCGTCCACACCCGCGTCGACCGCGCCCGCCGCCGCGATCAGCGAGTCCGCGCCGGACCCCTTGCCTCCCATGAGGTAGACGGCCGCGCTGCCCCGCATATAGAGGAACGCCACCTTGGGCGTGCTGCCTTCCGGGACCGCGTCCCGCGCCGCCGCCAACTCCCCCTCGATCCGGGCGTTGAGGGCCTCGCCCGCCGCCGGAACGCCGAGCGCCCCGGCGATCCGGGTGGTGCGGGTGGTGACATCGGACAGCTCGGTCGCCGGGTCGAGGACGACGACCGGCACGCCCGCGTCCCGGATCTGGTCCAGCGCCTCCGCCGGGCCGGTGTCGGTGTCGGCGAGGACCACCGTCGGCCGCAGCGACAGCACGCTCTCCGCGCTGACGTCGTGCGCCTTGGTCACCAGCGGCAGATCCGCCGCCTCCTCGAACGTGGCCGTGATGTCCCGGCCCACCACCCGATCGCCGAGCCCGAGGGTGAACACGATCTCGGCGACGCCGCCGTTGAGCGGCAGGATGCGCGAGGCGTCCTCGACGGTCACCCGCCGTCCGTCGGAGGAGTCCACGGTGACCGGGAGTTCGGGGGCGGGCGGCCCGCCCTCCAGCGGGACGAGGGTGTTGGCGTCGAGCCGGGCGCGCGCCGCGTCGGCCCGCTCGCCCGCCGACGCGGACGACGGTGCCGTGGCCGCGCTGGAACCCCCGGTCCCGGCTCCGCCCGAGCACGCCCCGGTCAGCAGCGCGAGCGCCAGCACCAGCGCGGCGGACCCTCGACGCCGGTACGACCGCGCCGACCGTGCCCCGTCCGCCGTACGGCCCCGGCGGCTGCCGTCGAGACCCCTGCGACCGTCCCCGCCCGCGCGCTCCCCGAGCGTGGTCCCACGCCCGCTACCCCTGGCCCTCATAGCTCGCCTTTTCCTTTCGACGGCACTCACTTGGGCGTTAGTTTAGGTTAGGCTGGCCTAAGTTTCCCGAGGTGGGGGTGTTCCATGTCATCGGCAAGTGGCCCGCGCAGCAGACGAGTTGGCGGGATCGGCGCGGTCGCGGTCGCTGCGGCGCTCACCCTGGCGGCGGTGCCGCCCGCCCTGGCCGCCGGGGGTTCGGCGACCGGCCCTGAGGGGCAGCGACTGACCGTGTCCAAGACCTCCGGCCTGGTCGAGGCGGGGGAGACGGTCACCGTCACCGGCAGCGGCTACAACACCGAGAAGGGCATCTATATCGCCCTGTGCGTCGACAACGGTCCCGGCAAGACACCGACCCCGTGTGTCGGCGGGGTCGACATGTCCGGTGAGTCCGGCGCCTCCGTGTGGATCTCGTCCGACCCGCCGTCGTACGGCGAGGGGCTCGCTCAGCCCTACGAGGGCAGCGGTCACGACGGCTCGTTCTCGGCGCGGCTCAAGGTCCGCGCCAAGGACGCCAACACCGACTGCACCGCGTCCGGGGTGACCTGCGCGGTCATCACCCGCAACGACCACACGCGCGGCGGCGACCAGACCCAGACGGTCCGGGTCCCGGTGACGTTCGGCGGTGCCACGGACGGCGGGTCGGCCACCGGCGGCGACCAGTCGGCCGACCCGACCGCCACGGCCGGTACGGACACGACGGGCACGACGGGCACGGCGACGGGCGGCACCACCGGTGGTGGCGGCTCGGACTCCGGGTCCAGCGGCGGCGGCCCGCTGGCCAGCACGGGTGCGGGGCTGGCGCTGCCGCTCGGGATCGCGGCGGCGGGGCTGGTCGTCGCCGGGGGCGCCACGTGGGCGGTGGCCCGCAGGCGCCGGTCGGTGGTCCGCGCGTCCGGCACGCGGTGACGCACGGTCAGGTTTTCCGGGGTCTGCGGGCCTGCGGGTCTGCGGGCCTGCGGGCTGGCGGTCTGCCGGGTCTCCGGGGGCTGCCGGTTCTGTGGGTTCTGTGGGTTCTGTGGGTTCTCAAGGTGCCCCAGGTTCTCCAGATACCCCGGGTTCATCGGGGCGGTTCGAGGAGGGTGGAAGTGAAGGCGACGAAGAGATCCGCCGCCGCGCTGGTGGTGGCGGGCGCAGCCGTGCTCGCGCTGCTCACACCGGGCGCGGCGAGCGCGCGCGGCGGCGCGGAGGTCTCCGGCGGGTATGTGAGCTGGTCCACGGCCGAACTGGCCGGTTCCGGACTGACCTTGACGGGCGTCACCGGGTCCGCCGGGCGCGTCTGGTTCCCCGCCGGGGGCGGCACGGTGGACGGGACGGACGCGCGGGTGGACCTCACCGGGACCGCCGCGCTCGGCACCGACCGGAGCCCCGCGCTGCTGCTGGCCGGGCTGCGGCTCACCTTGGACGACGGGGCGGGCGCCCTGCACGCCCGCCGGTCCGACGGGGGCCCCGAGTTCGCCCTCGCGGAGGTACGGCAGGGCGAGGCGGGTCCCGTCGTACGGGACTCCGGGGCCACCTGGACGGGACTGCGCACGGCGCTGACCGAGGAGGGGGCCGCGCTGCTCGCCGAGTGGAGCGGGCGGGAGTTCACGGCCGGGGACCCGATCGGGCTGCTGGACGTGACCGTGGGCACCGGTGACGGCCCGCCCGCACCGCCGCCCGCGCCGGGCGAGGAGACCCCGGCCGCCCCGAGCCCGGTACCGGCGACGCCGGACCCGCGCCCGGTCGACGTATCAGGGGACTCCGGCGGACCGCCGACGGCGACCGTGGCCGGTGCGGTGCTGACCGCCGGGGCCGAGCAGCGGGTCACCGGCGCCGGGTTCGCGCCCGGCGCGGTGGTGCTGGTCGCCGTCGACGGGGACACCCGCTATCAGGCGGTGGCCGATGAACGGGGGCGGCTGGAGCGGGCGTTCCCCGTGTACGCCAACGCGCTGCCGGGAGAGCACACCGTCGCACTGACGCCGGTGACCGGGGCGGACGGCGGAGCCGTGGTCCGGTTCGAGGTGCGCGCGCCCGACTGACCCATGGGTGGGAGAAGGAGCGGGCTCGGTGAGTCCGCTCCTCGGCATGTCCGGACATGGACCCCAACTCACGGGAGATCACGGGCAGTTGGGATCCGCGAAGAAGAACGAGGACTTCTCCGCGAACCGTTGACAACCCTCCCCGAATCTCAATTAGGTTTGCCTTACCTAACTGGGGCCGCATCCATGAGAGGGATTTCCGAATGAGACCCGTTTCCGTCCGTACCGCCGCCCGTGCCGGTCTGGCCGTCGCCGCCTCCGCCGCCCTCACCCTGGGCCTCGCGGGCTCGGCGTCCGCCGCGACCTCGACCCGCACGATCACCGACGGCGGCACGACGTACAACCTGTCGCTCACCGCGCCCAACTCGGCGTCGGCGGCGGGCCAGGTCATCACGGTCTCCGGGTCCGGCTACAACTCCGGACAGGGCGTCTATGTCGGGCTGTGCGTGGTCAACGGCGCCGCGGGCGCCAACAAGCCGTCGCCCTGCCTGGGCGGCCAGGACCAGTCCGGCTCGACCGGCGCCTCGCACTGGGTCAACCAGACCTTCGGCGGACTCTTCGCCAACAGCTCCAAGTTCTCCGCGGGCGGCACCTTCAGCGTCAACATCTTCGTGAAGGCCCAGCTGGAGGACGGCAGTGTCTGCGGTGAGGACGTGACCTGCGCCGTGGTGACCCGCGCGGACCACTTCGACACCAACGACCGCAAGTACGACGTACACGTCCCGATCAGCTTCTCGTAGCCGACGGCCGTACGTGGTGTGGGCCAGCTCCCGGTCCGCACCGCCCGGGTGCGGGCCGGTACGTCCCACCGGCCCGCACCCACCCCACTCCCACTCGGAAAGGCCCCCCATGCGCGTAGCCACCCCCCGTACCGCCGCCCGTGCCGGTCTCGCCGTCGCCGCCTCCGCCGCCCTCACCCTCGGTCTCGCGGGCTCGGCGTCCGCCGCGACCTCCACCCGCACGATCACCGACGGCGGCACCACCTACAACCTGTCGCTCACCGCGCCCAACTCGGCGTCGGCGGCGGGCCAGGTCATCACCGTCTCCGGGTCCGGCTACAACACCACTCAGGGCGTCTATGTCGCGCTGTGCGCGGTCAGCGGTGCGCCGGGGCAGAGTCAGCCGACCCCGTGCCTGGGCGGCGCCGACCAGACCGGCACCACCGGCTCCTCCCACTGGGTGTCCAACCTCGGCGGCGGCACGGTCGCCAACAGCTCCCGCTTCTCCACCGGCGGCACCTTCTCCGTGAACATCTTCGTCAAGGCCACCCTGGACGACGGCAGTGTCTGCGGCGAGGACGTCACCTGCGCGGTCATCACCCGCGCCGACCACACCGACACCGGCGACCGCAAGTACGACGTGCACGTCCCGATCAGCTTCTCGTAGCCCCGCCCGGCCGGGCGCCCCGCACCGCGCGGAGCGCCCGGCACCGGTCTTTCCGGGCCGCGCATCCTTCCACGAGGACCCCTCCATGACTGACGACACCACCGGCCGAACGAGCCGTATGCGCCGCCCCGCCGCGCTCCTCGGCTCGGCCGCGCTGATCGCCGCGGGCGCCACCGCCGTCACCGCGGGCCCGACCGCCCAGGCCGCGGACACCCCGAGGACCGGGCTCGGCAAGAACGGCCAGAAACTGACCGTCTCCGCCTCCGCGAACCTCGATCCGGCCGGTGAGACCCTCCGCGTGACCGCCGAGGGCTACGACTCCACCAAGGGCCTGTATGTGGCGCTGTGCAAGGACAACGGGGACGACCGCATCCCCACGCCCTGTCTCGGCGGCGCCGACCAGAGCGGCGGCAGCGGCTCCTCGAAGTGGATCGTCCCGCCCGGCGACCCCAACGAGGGCGACCTCACCGAGACCTGGGGCGCGGGCGGCACCTTCGACGTCCGACTCGACATCAAGGCGAAGGACGGCGGTCTCGACTGCACGCAGGTCGCCTGCTCCGTGATCACCCGCGTCGACCACCGCGCCGCGGGTGACCGCTCCCAGGACGTCCGTGTCCCGGTCACCTTCCAGGGCCAGGACCCCGGCGGCCCCGGCGACGGCGTGGACGTCCCCGCCGGGACCGTCAGCTATGTACGGGCCGCCGCGTACGGCACCGCGGGTCAGCCCAACGACCTGCTGCTGCACCCCGGCTCGGGGAAGCTGTACGTCGGCTCGAACAACATCCCCGACACCTCCGACGTCAACGAGGCCGGGCTGTATGTGCTCGACCCCGCCGACGGCCGGGTCCTCAGCCATGTCGCCCAGGCGCCCAGCTCCACGGGGGTCCTCGCCCCGCGCAACGTCCAGCGCATCGCCGGACCGCTGCCCGGGGACGGCGTCGTCTTCCAGTACCCGGTGCGCGGCATCGGCACCGCCAAGGACGGCGACAGCGCCGCCACCGGGTTCTGGCCGGCCGGAGCCGCCGTCAACGGCATCGCGCCCGGCACCGAGGCCGCCACCGTCCTGGTCTCCCAGGGCACCACCCTCTCCGAGATCGAGCACACCACCGGCACCGTCCGCCGCTCCGTCACCCTCGACGGCGTCGGCGAACTCGCCACCGACAGCGCACGCCAGACCCTGTGGGCCGCCGACCACGCGACGAAGAAGCTGCGCCGGATCGACACCCGCACCCTGGAGGTCACGGCCACCGCCGACCTCACCTCGGACCTGGTGGCGTTCGTGACCGTCGACCCCGCGACCGGCAACGCCTGGGTCGGCACCGGCCACGACGTCCTGGTGTACGGCCCCGACGGCACCCTCCTGACCACCCTCACCGGCACCGACCGTCCCACCGCCGTCGCCTTCGACGCCACCACGGGCGAGGCGTTCGTGCTCCGCGAGGACTACGGCAGCGCCGAGGACGGCGCCGACAACGTGGGCTCCCTCGACATCCACTCCTCGGCCACCTTCGCCAAGGCCGCCGCGTCCCTCGCCCTGCCCGGCAGCCGCGCCGGGGCCTACGCCGGGATCGCCGTCGTGCCGGGCGCGGGCACCGTCTTCGTGACCCACCAGGCCGAGAGCCAGGTGCTGCGGCTGGAGCGCCGGATGTCCCCGAAGGTGACCCAGGCGCCCACCGACCGGACCGTCGCCCCGGACGCCGAGGTGACCCTGGTCGCCGCCGCCGAGGGCATCCCCGCGCCCACCGTGCGCTGGCAGGTCAGCGCCGACGGCGGCCAGACCTGGACCACGATCGAGGGCGCCACCGCGCACACGTACCGCTTCACCGCGCGGCTCGCCCAGAACGGCTACCGCTACCGCGCCGAGTTCACCAACCCGGCGGGCACCACCCGCACCACGCCGGTCACCCTCACCGTCGAGGCGCCCGACGACGGGGGCGACACGGGCGGCGGCGACGGCGGCGAGGAGAAGCCCTCGGGCACCCGCACCGGCACCGGACCCGAGGGCCAGAAGCTCACCGTCACCCCGGTCAACCACCTGGCCCTGGAGGACCAGAAACTGACCGTCACCGGCTCCGGCTACGACACCGACAAGGGGATCTATGCCGCCCTGTGCGTCGACAACGGCCCCGGCGAGCTGCCCAGCCCCTGCGTCGGCGGTGTCGACATGACCGGCACCTCGCACTCCTCCGCCTGGATCTCCTCCCACCCGCCGGACTACGGCGAGGACCTGGCGATCCCGTACGGCGACGGCGGCACGTTCGAGGTGGAACTGACCGTGGCCGCGAAGGACGAGTTCACCGACTGCTTCAAGGTGACCTGTGTCCTCGCCACCCGCGCCGACCACACCCTGTCCGGCGACCGGACGCAGGATGTCAAGGTGCCGGTGGCGTTCACCGGCCAGGACCCGGTGGACACCGACCCGGACGGTGACACGGGCGGCGGCGACACGGGCGGTGGTGACACGGGCGGTGGTGACACGGGCGGTACCGGCGGCTCCACCGGAGGCGGCTCGACGGGCGGGGACTCGACGGGCGGGGGCTCCACCGGGGGCACGTCCGGTGGTACCTCCGGCGGGACCACCACGACCGGCGGCGGCAGCCTCGCCTCCACCGGCGCCACCCTCGGCACCGCCGCCGCCCTGGCCGCGCTGCTCACGGCCACCGGCTGGTTCGTGCACCGCAGGGCACGCGGCCGGAACGCGACGGCCGAATAGTCCGGGCGCCCCGCGCCCACCGGCTCTCCGCGTGCCGCAGCTCGCCGCGCTCACCACGCCTCGTCGCTGACCGCCGTCCCCGGCACCGGACGCGCCGCGCCCTCGGCCGTCCGCAGCCGCAGCGCGAGCAGCGGGAACACCAGCACCGAGATCATGGCCGCGCCCACCAGCGCCGCCGCCTCACCCGCCGTCACCACCCGCTCGTCCAGCCCGATCGCGGTGATCGCGGCGACCAGCGGCAGACAGGTCGCGGAGTACAGGGTGAGCGCGGTGCGGTCGGTGCGGCCGAGGTCGCGCGGGGCCAGCGCGTACACCGGAAGGCCCCGCACCACCAGGAACAGCGCCAGGAACACCGGGAGCAGCAGCAGGGAGCGGCCCCCGGCGAGCAGTGCGTGGAGGTCGAACTCGATGCCGGTGACGACGAAGAACACCGGCACCAGGAAACCGAACCCCATCGCCTCCACCTTGCCCAGCACCTCGGCGCTGCTCTGCGGGGCGGCGCCGGTCAGCACCAGCCGGGTGAGCAGTCCGGCGGCGAACGCGCCGAGCAGGGTGTCCAGGCCGAACGCGTACGCCAGGGCCAGCATCGCGGCCAGGATCAGCATCACGAACCGCACCGCGAACTGGCCGCTGGAGTGCAGGGTGCGGGCGATCACCTGGGAGAACCAGGGCGGGCGGGGGCGCAGCGCCCAGTACACGGCGGCGGCGGTGACGGCGGCGAACGCCAGCAGCAGCACGGTGGACTCGGCGGCGCCCCGCCCGCTGAGCAGTACGGCGACGGCGACGATCGGCCCGAACTCACCGATCGCGCCGAACGCCATCACGACCGTGCCGAACCGTCCCTGGAGGTCACCGCTGTCGCGCAGGATCGGCAGGATGGTGCCGAGCGCGGTGCTGGTGAGCGCGGTGCCGAGGACGAAGCTCTTGGCGGTGTCCCCGCCGGTCAGGGCGAGGGCGACGCCGAGTCCGGCGACCAGCGACAGCAGCCAGGCCCATACCGACCGGCGCAGGGTGTCGCCGCGTACGGCGGCGAACTCGATCTCGTAGCCCGCGAGGAAGATGAGCATCGACAGCCCGAGGTCGGACAGGACGTCGATGACCTGGCCGCTGTGCGCCCAGCCCAGCAGGTCGGGGCCGATCACGATGCCGAGCCCGATCTCGAAGATGACCAGCGGAATCCGGACCCAGCGGCCCAGTCCGTAGGCGAGCAGTGGCGCCAGTACCGCCACGGCCATGATGAGCAACAGCGTCCCCGCATGTGACATACGGGGCATTCTGGACCAGGGGTCGCCTGGAACCGTGGTCTTGACGGCCCGTGTCCGACGCACAGGGCCCGCACCCCGGAGACGGAGTGCGGGCCCATGCGATCTGCGGACGGTGTCCGCCTACTGGTTGATCACGAACTGCGACCCCGGCTGGACCACGATGTGGCCGTCCGCCGAGTTGGTGATCGTCACGTCCGACAGGGTGGCGCTGCCCCGGGCCCCGCTCATCGCGAGGATCCCGGCCCCGTTGGTGGACCTGTCGATGACGACATCGGAGATCTGCGCGGTCACCGTGCCCCCACCGGTCTTGAACTGGATGCCGTCGTAGGTCGAGTCATGGATCTCGGTGTCCCTGATCACGACCCCCGGGATGGGCAGGCCCTGGGCGAACAGGGTGATCGCCCCGAACTCCTGGTCCTCGTTCCAGAACGCCCCGCCCGTGCGGTACAGCCCGTTGTTGGCGATCAGGGTCTGACCGGAGAACGGCAGCGGGTCGTGGTCGGTGGCCAGCATGATGCCCGGGTAGTTCATGGTGTCGTAGATCAGATTGTTCTCGATGGTGTTGCCATAGCCTCCGTAGACCGCGATGCCGTTGGCCCGCCAGGGCAACTGGACGGTGTTGTTGCGGAAGGTGTTGTCGTGGCCGATGTCCACGGACTGGTCCTTGACGTACTTGTTCGCCCAGACCGCGAGGGCGTCGTCGCCGGTGTTGCGGAAGGACGAGTTCTCCACCGTGGAGTTGCGGGTGCCGTTGGTGAAGTTGATGCCGTCCGCGTAGGTGTTGCGCACGCGCATCCCGGAGAACTGGAGGCCGTCGCCGGGACCCCACAGCTCGGGGATGTTGGAGTAGTCGCGGCCGACCCACACCCCGACATTGGCGTGCTCGATCCAGACATTGCTGATCCTGGTGTTCTCCCCGAACCGGCCGTTGAGCCCGACGCCGCCCTCGGCGCCGCCGTCGCCGCCCCGGATGGTGCCCGAGCCGAAGATCGCGATGTCGGAGATCTGGGTGTTGTCGTCGATGTCGAAGCCGAAGTTGCCCTCGTGCGGATGGTTGATGCCGCCCGCCTGGTGCGGCGGGGTGAGGGTGTACAGCTGTGAGTGCCACATCCCGGCGCCCCGGATGGTGACATCGCTGATGCCGACCTGGTTGTACTGGCCCCGGTTCTGCGGGTCGTCGGTCAGGATCTTCTGCTCCTGACGCCACTGCCCGGCCGGGATCCAGACACAGCCGATCTGCCCGTTCTGGTCGGCGGTCACGGCCCGCTGGATGGCGTCCGTGTCGTCCAGACCGTCATTGGGCACGGCCCCGTACTGGGTGATCGAGACACAGCCGGACGGCTGCGGCGCGGGCGGCGCGACCTGCTCCAGGTCGATCAGGTCGACGATGTAGAAGGACGCGGTGTCCCCGGCGTCCCGCTGGAGCCGGAACTTGGTGCCCGCCGGGTAGCTCTGCGCCAGCAGGGCGTTGGACTCGTCGAACAACCGCCGGGCGTCCGTCTGCGGGGTGTTGCTCAGCCCCTCCGGATCGTCCGTCGTGCCGTACAGCCAGCTGTGCTTGGACGAAAGGTTCAGCTTGCGCACGAACGTGCCGTTGGCGTACAGGCTCAGCGTCGCCTCGGTACCGCCGCCACCCGCCGCGTCCGGGATGGAGTTGCGTACGACGATCGAGTTGGCGGCGCTGGTGGAAGTGAACTCCACATACTGGCCGGTGGAGTTGAGCCGTACCGACTTGCGGCCGGAGGACTCGGTGGCGAAGTTGGTGTGCCCGAACGTCCGCTCCTGATCGGCGGTGAGCAGGGTCCCGTTGTGGGCGGCGTTCTCCGCCTCGTACTCGATGTACGGGACCGCCGCGCCCCGGCCGACCACGATCGAGCGGGAGAAGACGTTGTTGTTCTCATTGGTCTCGGCGACGGTGTTGGTGGCGTCGGCGGTCGCGGTGAGCACGGCGGCGCCGCTGGTCGCGGTCCAGGTGCCGGAGAGGGGGACCTCGGCGGTGGCACCGGCGGCGATGGCCGGGGCGGTGCCGCTCAGCGTGGTCGAACCGGCCGTGACCCGGGTGACCGTACCGGCCGGGACGGCGCTGGTGCCCCGGTTGTGCACGGACACGGTGAAGGACACCGCGGCACCGGCCGCCGGGCTGGACGGGTTGGTGGCGATGGCGCGGACCTCCAGATCCGGGCCGGGGCTCTGGCCGACGGTCAGTCTGCTCGCCGCCGTACGGCTGTTGTTGGTGTTGTCGAGTTCCGGCACGGTGTCCGTGGGGTCCACCACCGCCGAGACCGTGTAGCTGCCCATGGGCCGCCTGCCCAGGGTCACCGGCACGGTGGCCGAGGCGCCCGCCGCGAGGGCGGCCACCGGGGCGCTGCCCGCCACCGTGCCGTCCAGGCTGACGTTCACCGTGGAGGCGGGGGAGGCGGCGGTGCCCGCGTTGCGCACGGTCACCTGGGCGGTGACGGTGTCCGACTCGGTCGGCGCCGCCGGGCTCCAGGTCAGCTCGTTGACCACCAGGTCCGGGTTGGGCGCGGCCGTGCCGATCACCTCGAACTCGGCGGCCTGGGCGCCGTAGCCGCTGCTGTTGGCAAAGAACGTCAGCCGGACGTCGGCGTAGCGGCCGGTGACCGGGATGGTGACGGTGTTGGCGTTGGAGGCGGGGTTGAAGGTGTAGTCGGCGCGGGCCTTGATCGAGGTGAACGCCGTCGAGCCCTGCGGGCGGGCCAGCACCTCGACGCTCTGGGTGCGGGCGCCCCAGGCCGCGTCCGGGTTGAGCTTGACCACCACACCGGACAGCTCGGCGTCGGCGCCGAGTTCCACGGTGAGCGAGGCGGGCTGGCCGCCTGACTCCCAGTACGTGCCGACCTGGCCGTCGTTGGCGTTGGCCGCGACGAAGGAGTGGATGGTGGAGGTCGCGGTGATGGGCTTGCCGCGCGCCAGGTTGGTGCCGTTCACCGGCGGCTCACCGGTGCCCGGGTCGGTGCCGTACACCTCCAGGGCGGACAGCTGGGCCGCGTTCCAGCCGGTGTTGGCGCTCACCAGGACCCGGACGTAGCGCACGCTGCGGGCGGTGAAGTCGACGGTCACCGTGTTGGCGGCGGCCGGGTCGAAGCGGCGGGCGGCGGACGCGGACAGCGGGGTGAAGGTGGCGCCGTCCGTGCTGCCCTCGACGGCCAGTGTCTGCGTCCTGGCCTCCCAGGACGAGGGCAGCTTCAGGACCGCCTGGTTCACCTCGACCGCGCCGCCCAGGTCGACCCGGACCCAGCTGGGGAACGACCCGGCCGGGCCCTCCCAGTAGGTCCCCTGGCTGCCGTCGGTGACGTTCGCGGCCGGGTAGCCGCCGTTCGCGCCGCTCGCGGTGGCGCTCTTGCCCAGGGCGATGTTCGGTCCGGCGGCAGCCGCGGCGGCGGCGGTGCCGGGGTGCAGGCCGAAGGCGACCAGCGCGGCCAGGATCAGGCCGGTGATCGTCCGCAGACCGTGTCTTTTCCGTCTCATGGCGTCCTCGTTCCATGGCGGGGGACGACGGGGGAGGGATGCGCTGGACCTCTTGTCCGGAACTACCGGAGGTGAGTTGTGATTTTGCGTGATTCCATCACAAGTTTGCGTGGCTTGGCTGACAGATTTCTGGCCGGGCCGTCTTTTGTCAATGGCGTGAACACGAAGAGGTACACGGGAGAGCCGGGGCTGGTGCGCGCTCCGCCCAGGGCGCACATCCGGGGCGGGCGGCGCAGAAACGGGCGCGGGCAGGTGGCCGGGATGCGCCCTGTCACGCCCCGGCGCCGGGCGCCTACAGTGTGTCGCCCAGCCCTGCGGCCCGCCCGGCAGGGCATCCGCACGGCCCTCGCCCCACCTGTACGGTCACCGGCGGCCCGACCGGGCCCCGGCCGGTCACCGGCCGGGCCGCGGAGCGGCGGGCGCCGGTGACCGCGCGTGTCAGGCACCACCCGAGAGAGCGCCCGGCCGCCGCGCAGGCGGAGCTGCCCGATGGCACCGGCGCGTCCCGAGCCGTTGGAGGCCGTTGTGTCCCGACCGTGCGTCGCCCTCGTCACCGACCCCACCTCGCCCGAAGGCTGCGGTGACGTCCTCGCCGAAGCCGTGCAGCAGCTCACCGGCCGCCCGCCGGTCCGGATCGACTCCCGGCACTTCGCCACCGGCGGCACCGGCCGCGGCATACGCTCCGGCGACGGCGAGCGGCTGCGGCTGGTCGTCCCCGGGCACCGGATCGACGTGGAGCCGGACGTGGTGGTGCTGTACGAGATACCGCCCCACCGCCGTCACACCCTCGCCGCCTTCCAGCGCGCCCTGCACCGCCATGACGTGGTCACCCTGGGCACCGGCACCACCGCCTGGCGCACGGCCACCGAGAAGAACCTCACCGTCGAACGCTTCCAGCGGGACGGCATCGCCCATATGGAGACCTCCGTCCTGTCCCGCCCCAGCTCCCAGGAGGCAGCCGCCGCCTTCGGCAAACTCGGCGGGGACGTCTGGGCCCGCCCGGTGATCGGCACCGGCGGCTACGACACCTTCCATGTCACCGACCTGGATCGGCTGGAGTACGTCAGCGGCTTCTACGCCGAGCGCGGCACCGACTGGATGCTGTCCCGGGACGCCGGGAACATCACCGCCGACGGTATGCGCCACCAGTTCCGGGTCTTCGTGCTGCACGGCGAGGTCGTGCACGCCCGTGAACACCTCCAGCCGGAGCCCGACCAGCCCTGCAACACCAGTCAGGGCGCCACCGCCGTGTTCATCGAACCCGCCGACCTCGATCCCCGGCTCACCGATCTGGCGGTCGCCGCCACCACCTCGATCGGCCTCCCGTTCGCCGGGGTCGACCTCGCCATCGAGCACGGCGGTGTGGTGTTCGAGGTGAACGTCCAGCCCGCGTTCATCCCGGGCGAACTCCCCAAGGCCGCCGTCCCGTATATCGAGGCCCACCTGAGCGCCCTCGACGCCCGCCGAGCCTAGGGCCTGTCGTTCGGATCATCCCGGCCTTCACCAAGGCACCGTGACCCATGGCCAGGGTGATCCACACGACAGGCCCCAGGACCCGCCCCGGCCGGACGCCCCGCCGGCGCACCGCAACCACGCCCCTGACCGGACCGGCCCCCGCTCGACCGGCCCGCCGCCGCCGGTCGATGTACGCTCCGAGACATGCGGATCTCCGTCTCCTCGGACATGGACGAACCGGTCGCGCGACGGCTCGTCGTGGAACTGCGCGAGCGCGGGCACGAGGTACTGACCCACGGGGCGCTGAGCCCCGGGGCCGACCCCGCGTGGGCGGTGTGCTCCGAGGCGGCGGCCCGGGACGTCGCCCGCGGCGCCGCCGACCAGGCCGTCGTCTGCTGCTGGACCGGCACGGGCGCCTCCATCGCCGCCAACAAGGTCCCCGGCGTCCGGGCCGCCCTGTGCGCGGACGCCGCCACCGCCGACGGCGCCCGCCGCTGGAACGACGCCAACGTCCTCGCCCTCAGCCTGCGCCTCACCTCCGGCCCCCTGCTCACGGAGATCCTGGACGCCTGGTTCGCGGGCGAGGTGAGCACCGACGCCGAAGACCTGGACAACATCGCCCACGTCCGCCGCGCCGACACCGCCGGTGCTCCCGGGAGCCCCGAGTGACCCGCTGGACCTGGGAGTACGACGGCTACGACCCTGCCGAACAGCGGCTGCGCGAGTCCCTGTGCACCCTCGGCAACGGCCGCTTCGCCACCCGGGGCGCCCTGCCCGAGTGCACCGCCGACGCCGTCCACTACCCCGGCACCTATGTGGCCGGCTGCTACAACCGGCTCACCTCCGAAGTCGCCGGACGCGAGGTCGACAACGAGGACATGGTCAATGTCCCCAACTGGCTCCCGCTGCGCTTCCGCCCGACGGGCCACCACTGGCTCACCCCGGACACCGCCCCCGTCCTCGACCACCACCAGGCCCTCCACCTGGACGCCGGAACCCTGGAGCGCCGCACCCGCTACGCCCTGCCCGGCGGCGCCGAACTGACCGTCCGCCAGGTACGCCTGGTCCATCTGGCCGACCCCCATCTCGCCGCCCTGCGCACCGAGTTCACCGCCGACGGCGGCCCCGTGGAGCTGGAGGTCGAGGCCGCCCTGGACGCCGGGGTGCGCAACTCCGGTGTCGCCCGCTACCGCGACCTCGACGGCCACCACCTCACCGACGCGCGGACCGGCAGCCACGCCCCGGACACCGTCTGGCTGAGCTGCCGCACCCGCACCTCGGAGATCCGGATCGGCATGGCGAGCCGCATCACCACCGAGCCCGCCGCCGAGCCCGCTGCCGCCGCCGACACCGCTGTCGCTGCCGACACCGCCGACACCGCCGACACCGCCGACACCGCCGAGCCCGCCGTCACCTCCGAGAACGCCGCCACTGCCGCCCCCGCCGACAACGCCGAGCCCCCCGACACCACCGCCCCCGCCCTCGGCGGACCGCACGCCCCGCCCCGCGCGGTCCAGCGGCTCACCCTCCGGCTCGCGCCCGGCGTCCCCGCCACCGTCGACAAGACCGTCGCCCTGCACACCTCCCGCGACCCCGCGACCAGCGACCCGCTCTCCGCGGCGCTCGCCCGGATCGACCGCGCCCCCGGCTTCGACGACCTGCTGGCCGCGCACCGCACCGCCTGGGAACAGCTGTGGCGCCGCGCCGACCTCGATGTGCCCGGCGAGGCGGGCCGCATCCTGCGGCTGCACCTCTTCCACGTCCTTCAGACCCTGTCCCCGCACACCGCGGACATCGATGTCGGGGTCCCGGCCCGCGGACTGCACGGCGAGGCGTACCGCGGGCATGTCTTCTGGGACGAACTCTTCGTCCTGCCCTACCTCAATCTGCACTTCCCCGAGGTCTCCCGCGCCCTGCTGCTCTACCGCCACCGGCGCCTGGAAGAGGCCCGGATCGCCGCCCGGGACGCGGGCCGCGAGGGCGCGATGTACCCCTGGCAGAGCGGCAGCGACGGCCGCGAGGAGACCCAGCAACTGCATCTCAACCCCAACTCCGGCCGCTGGCTGCCCGACCACTCCCGGCTCCAGCACCATGTGGGCTCCGCCATCGCCTACAACGTCTGGCAGTACTGCGAGGCCAGCGGCGACACCGAGTTCCTCCAGACCAAGGGCGCCGAGACCCTGCTCCAGATCGCCCGCTTCTGGGCGGGCATGGCGGAACTGGACCCGGACCTGGGGCGCTACCGCATCAGGGGCGTGGTGGGCCCCGACGAGTACCACGACGGCTACCCGGACGCCCCGGAACCCGGCCTCACCGACAACGCGTACACCAATGTCACCGCCGCCTGGGTGCTGGCCCGCACCCTGGACCTGCTGGCCGCCCTGCCGCTGCCCCGGCGCCGTGAACTCGCCGAGCGCACCGGCCTGGACGACGGTGAGCTGCACCGCTGGGAGGACGTCTCACGCAGGCTGCACGTGCCCTACCACCAGGGGGTCATCAGCCAGTTCGACGGCTATGGCGAGCTGGCCGAACTCGACTGGCGGCACTACCGCGAGCGCTACGGCGACATCCGCCGCCTCGACCGCATCCTGGAGGCCGAGGGCGACACCGTCAACCGCTACCAGGCGTCCAAGCAGGCCGACGTCCTGATGCTCGGCTACCTCTTCTCACCGGCCGAGCTGAACGCCCTCTTCCAGCGCCTCGACCTGCCCCTGGACGAGGAGATCTGGCGCCACACGGTCGACTACTACCTGCACCGCACCAGCCACGGCTCCACGCTCAGCGGCCTGGTGCACGGCTGGGTACTGGCCCGCTGCCGCCGCGCCGAAGCCTGGGAGTTCGTCCAGGAGGCGCTGCGCGGCGACATCGCCGACGTCCAGGGCGGCACCACCGGCGAGGGCATCCACCTGGGCGCCATGGCCGGGACCCTGGATCTGGTCCAGCGCGGACTGACCGGTCTGGAGACCCGCGACGGCGCCCTGTGGCTCGACCCGGTCCCGCTGCCGGAGCTGTCGTCGTACGGCTTCTCCATGCGCTACCAGGCGCACTGGGGCGTGCGGTTCCGGCTCCGCCAGGGACAGCTGGAGATCACCGTGCCGAACCACACCGACGCGGCCCCCATCGACGTACGCCTGCCGGACCGGGCGTTCTCGCTGGGGCCCGGGGAGAGCGCCCGGCTGATGCTGCCGCCGGAGGACTGACCCCAGGGGGCTGGCCGGGCGCTCAGTGGGCGCCGAGGCCGCCGCCGCCGAAGGAGCCGCTGCTGCCCTTGCTCCAGCGCGGCCGGTCCTTGTCGGTGCCCGGCTTGGTCTGCATATTGCCCAGCTCGTAGGGGGTCATGGCGCGACCGCCCTTGGGAACCTTGGGCACCTCGTCGGGCTCCCGGTTCTCCAGCACCTCGTGGACCGGTCCGGTCTCCGGTGGTCGCGGGTGCTCCTCGGGCCGTGGCGTCGGAGGCTCACGGTCCTTGATCCGATTGCCCAGCCAGAAACTGCCCGCCAGCACCCCGAGGACCGCCACCGCGACCACGAAGAGGACGAGGCTGAGCAGTCCGCTGGGCGCCGCCAGATACATCGCTGCGCTGCTCATACCTCATGGATACCCCCAAACGCGCACCATGACGACCGGAACGGACGGATTCTTACCAGTTTGACCGGTCGCCCGGTCAGGGCCGCCGACCGCCCAGTCCTGCCCGCTGACTCAGTCCCGGCCGCTGGCTCAGTCCGGGCCGCTGGCTCAGTCCCGGCCACTGGCTCAGTGGGCGCCGAGGCCGCCGCCGCCGAAGGAGCCGCTGCCGCCCTTGCTCCAGCGCGGCCGGTCCGTGCCGCTCCCCGGCCGGGTCCGCATATTGGTCAGCTCGTACGGGGTGAGCGGGCGCCCGCCCCGGGGCACCTCGTCGGGCACCCGGTTCTCCCGTGTCTCGCGCACCGGCCCGCCCGGCGGCACCCGCGGCTGCTCCTCGGGGCGCGGGGGCGGCGGCTCGCCGCGGCGGACCCGGATCCCCATCAGGAACGCGCCGATCAGCACGGCCACGACCACGACACCGACGACGAGCGGCCCGAGCGCGAGCAGTCCGCTGGGCGCGGCCAGATCCGGGGCCGCGGCGGGCCCCGTGAGGCTGTCTGTGAGAGTCATGGCCGCCGGGTACCCGCCACCGCCGCGCCGAACCGGCCGGGTTCGCGGCCGGTGCCTTCCCTATTTCTGGAACGCGTTCTACCGTGTGCGCCGTCAGGTCCGGTCAGGGGTCGTCCCCGGGCAGCCAGGAGGCACCGTGCATCTCGACCACACCCCCGAGCAACTGCGCCTGCGCGCCGAACTGCGCGACTACTTCACCGCACTGGTCCCCGACGGCGCCGCCGCCCGCCACACCGAGCCCGCCGAGCAGAAGCGGTTCTACCGTGAGACCATCCGCCGCCTCGGCGCCGACGGCTGGCTCGGCGTCGGCTGGCCCGAGGAGTACGGCGGACGCGGCCTGACCCCCACCGAACAGTTCGTGTTCTTCGACGAGGCCGCCCAGGCGGGCGTCCCCCTCCCGCTGATGGCCCTGAACACGGTCGGCCCGACCATCATGCGGTACGGCACCGACGAGCAGAAGGCGTACTTCCTGCCCCGCATCCTCTCCGGCGAGATCGACTTCGCCATCGGCTACAGCGAACCCGGCGCGGGCACCGACCTCGCGGCCCTGAAGACCCGGGCGGTCCGCGAGGGCGACGAGTACGTCGTGAACGGCCACAAGATCTGGACCACCAACGGCGACACCGCGGACTGGGTGTGGCTGGCGACCCGCACCGACCCGGACGCCCCGCCGCACCGGGGCATCACCATGCTCCTGGTCCCGACCTCCGACCCCGGCTACTCCTGCACCCTCATCAACACCCTCGCCTCGCACGACACCACGGCCAGCTACTACGAGGACATCCGGGTCCCCGTCACCCACCGCGTCGGCGCCGAGAACCAGGGCTGGCGGCTGATCACCAACCAGCTCAACCATGAGCGCGTCACCCTCGCCGCCCACGGCACCATGGCCATCCGCGCCCTGCACGACGTCCAGCGCTGGGCCATGGAGACCAAGCTGACCGACGGCCGCCGGGTCGTCGACCTGCCCTGGGTACGCCGCCGCCTCGCCCAGACCCACACCAAGCTCGACGCCCTCAAACTCCTCAACTGGCAGATGGTCAACGCCCTCCAGAACGGCACCCTCACCCCCCAGGACGCCTCCGCCGTCAAGGTCTACGGCTCCGAGGCCCGCCGCGACGCCTACGCCTGGCTGATGGAGATCACCGCCGTGCCCGGCGCCCTGCGCGACGGCTCCACCGGCGCGGTCCTGCACGGCGAACTGGAACGCGGCTACCGCTCGGCCGTCATCTTCACCTTCGGCGGCGGCAACAACGAGATCCAACGGGAGATCATCTCCTGGATCGGGCTGGGAATGCCGAGGGTCCGCCGGTAGGCGCACGACGGAGGCGCTAGCACACGTCGGCGATCGCCGTCGCGAGGTCCGCCGGGCGGGACAGGAACGGGGAGTGCGAGCTGTCGAGTTCGACGACCTTGGTCGGGGTCGTGGAGATCGCGTCGATCTCGCGGACGAAGCGGCGCTGGAGGGCGACCGGCAGCGCGTTGTCCCGCGTGCAGACCACGTAGGAGTGCGGCACCGTGCCGTAGTGGTCCGGCGTCACGGTGAAGGGGTCCAGGGGGATGCCGAGCGGGCTGTCGGTGCTGAGGAGGCTGATCGCCGCGATCGCCGTGGCCTCGTCGACGTCGGCGTAGAACGTCTCCCGGATCGCGGCGTGGTTCCCGGGGTCGCCGGGGTCGATGCGCACCGCGCCGACGGCGGCCGGGTCGGCGCGGAGCAGGCGGAGCGACAACTCGCCCTTGTTCTCCGGGGTTTCGCCGTACGCGGCGACCGGCCGCCCGGCGACGGGCGCGAAGGCGGCGACGTACATGAGGTGGGCGAACAGCTCCGGGGCCTGTTCGGCGGCTGCGGTCACCACCGTGCCGCCCTGGCTGTGGGCGACGACGACGCACGGTTCGCCGCCGCCGATCGTCCTGATCTGCTCGACGAGGGCCGCCGCGGCGGTGCTCGCGGTGACATCGCGCACCCCGGACGGCTCGGTGGCGAACGCGGCCGGATCGAAGGGGCGGCCCCAGCGTGTCTCGGGCGGCCGACTGTTGAGGCCGTGGCCCGCCAGGTCGACGGCGACGGAGGCGACGCCGCGCGCGGCGAGCTGTTCGGTCACCCGGCTCCAGCACCAACTTCCGTGCCAGAAACCGTGCACGAGAACCACTGTGCGCATCGCTGCCTCCACTGGTGAATCGCTGAGACCGTCATACCGCGGATCGCGGCGTCGAGTTCGGTGATCCCGGTGTGCTCCCCGTCCACCGCGCGATACAGCACGACTGGATACCACGCCGACCACCAGGAACCGGCGGGGCGGGCGGAGCGTCTCCTCCGCAAGGAGTCGAACGCTGAGTGAGGCGCTGATGGGTGTGACGGTGTTCCTGCTGATCGGGCTGGCCGTCCTGGCGTACGGCCTCTACGAAGCCCAGCTCCACTACCGCTTGCGGCGCCACGGAATCCGTGTCATGGGCATAGTGGCCCGCCACGAATCCAGTTCCGGCGGTGGTCCGTCCCTGCGCTTGGTGGTCCAGTTCGTCGACGAACAGGGCCAGGTGCACGAGGCGCGGAACCGGGAACCGGAGCGCATGACTCTGCGCATCGGAGGCCAGGCCCCGGTGGTCTACCTTCCCGGTGCGCCACGGACCGCGCGGATCGACGACGGCGGGAGAAGTCTGTGGCGGCTCGTGCTGGTCGTCGGACTCGGCTGTCTGTTCACGGGGCTCTCGCTGTGGGACATGGTCAGCCGCTGAGCGGGACGGCGGGAGCGGCTGGTTCACCACCGGGCCGGGTGCCGTCACCGGCATCGGGCCCAGGCGTGGCCCTCACGCGCCCAGGTGGCGGGCAAGGAAGCGTTCGACCGCGTGGTGGAGGTCGATGCTGTTCTCCGGGTTGACGAAGCCGTGGCCCTCGAAGACCGCGACCCGGTCGCGGTCCGGGTAGGCGCGGAAAAGGAAGCGGCTTTCGCCCGTGGAGTGGTCGTAGAGGTAGGTGACCGCGGGGTCATGCCGTCGCGGCGTGGTCAAGAGCGGTGCGGTGGCCGTCGGCGGTGTGGTGTCCGGGACGGCCTCGCCGTTCGGTGGGGGCGGTCAGGTCTCCGCGTCGCGGACCAGGAGCGCGATCTGCACCCGGTTCTGGACCGCCAGCTTGGTGAACAGGTTGCCCGTGTGCGCCTTGACGGTCGCGACGCTGATGTGCAGCCGCTCGGCGATCTCCGAGTTGCCCAACCCGTCCGCGATGGCCAGGGCGGTGTCGCGTTCCCGTTCGGTCAGGGCGGACAACTGTCTCCGCGCGGCTTCGCGGGACGAGCGGCGAGCCTCGGAGGACCGCGGCCCGGTGGCCGCCGCGATCACTCGTGCCGTGGCCGCCGGGGACAGCACGGGGTTCCCGCCCGCGACCGTTCGCACCGCGTCGAGGATGCGTGTCGGCGGAGTGTCCTTCAGGACGAACCCGAGGGCTCCGGCGCGCAGCGCGCCCAGCACCAGGTCGTCGGAGTCGAAGGTGGTCAGCATGAGCACGCGGGGCGGCACCGGCCGGGTGAGGAGTTCCCGTGTCGCGCTGAGACCGTCGCGGCCGGGCATCCGGATGTCCATCAGGACCACGTCCGGCCGCTGCTCCTCCACCGCGGTGAGCGCGGCGTCCCCGTCGGCCGCCTCCGCGACGACGGTCAGGTCCGGTTCGGCGTCGATGACGAGTCGCAGCGCCAGGCGCACCAGTTGTTCGTCGTCGACGATGACGATACGGACCGGCTCCGGTTCGCCGTCCACTCAGCTTCTCCCTTCGTGGTCGTGGCGCGGCCAGGGCAGCCGCGCGGTGAGGACGTATCCGCCCCCGGGTGTCGGATGGTGACTGAGTTCTCCCCCGGCGAGGGTGATGCGTTCGGCGAGACCGAGCAGGCCGAAGCCTGACGCCGGGGGTCGAGCGGTCGTCGTGGTGGCCGGGGAGTTGCTGACCCTCACGTTCAGTTCGTTGCCGGCTGCTCCTTCGACGGTGACGCGTACACGGGCGTCGGGGGCGTGTTTGGCGGCGTTGGTCAGTCCTTCCTGGACGACCCGATAGCAGGTACGTCCGATGACGTCGTGCGGTTCTCCCGTCACCGCCGTGGTGAGCGTGACGTCCAGTCCGGACGTGCGGGCGTCGACCACCAGGTCCGGGACCCGGTCGAAGGAGGGCTGCGGCGGCTCCGGGTGGCCCGGGTCGGCGCGGAGCACACCGAGGACGTCTCGTAGTTCCTCCAGCGCCTGGTGGGAGCCTTCGGCGATGCCACGGACCAAGGTGTGGTTCTCCTCGGCGGTGAGGTCGCGGCGGTGGTCCAGCACCCCGGCCTGCATCGCGACCAGGGAGATCCGGTGCGCGAGCACGTCATGCATTTCCCGGGCGATGCGGTTGCGTTCCAGGGCCCGTACGTGTGCCGCCCGCGCGGTCTGTTCCCGTTCCGCGCTCTCTGCCCGCTCTCGCAAGGACCGCACCTCGACACGTCGTGCGCCGATGGCCACGCCTATGGCCACCGCGGTGCCCGCGCTCAGGGTCGTCAGGGCGAGTTGGAGCCAGAGCGCGCCGGGCGGGCTCTCGACCGGGTAGATCACCAGGGTGAGCTGCGCCGCGGCCACGTAGACGAGTGCGACGACTGCGATCCGCACCGGACGGCGAAGAGCGGAGATCGAGCACAGGGCCAGCAGCGCGGCACCGATGGCGAGTGTCGACGCGCCCGACGCGACGGCGACCGCGAGGGCGACGGCGAGCGGGAACCGCCGCCGCCACAGGAGCGCCGTCAGACAGCCGAGCGCCACCAGCGGATCGCCGGTGACGAACCAGGAACAGGTGTCGGCCGCGCACCCCGGCTGCAGCCCCGCAGCGGTGGAGAGCCAGAAGGGGATGCCCAGTGCCGCCGCCGCCACCAGCCGCCCTGTCTGCTGCCACCCTCCGAGCCGTGGCGTGACGTCGTTGTCCACCCGGTCATTGTCGCGAAACCGTGTGGCCGGTGCAGCGGACCTGGGGAAACTCCCGCCTCCGCCCTGGGGCGGAGTACCGCTTCGACTCTGGTCGAAGGTGACGGGAGCCGCCGGGCCGATGTGCCGGTGCCGCCGGATGACCAGACTTGGGTCCGTCACCCGACCGTTCCGGCGCGCGACCTCGTGCGTCACCTCAGAAGGACACCAGATGCGCAAGTTCCTCGCCCTCGCCCTCGCGGCCACCGCGGTCGCGGCAGCCGCGATGCCGGGCGTGTCGGCGGCGACTCCGGACACGGCGGCGGCCACGCCGGACCCCCTTCGGTGGGGCCCGTGTCCGCAGCAGGCCGGATCGCGGGACGCTGACGCGCCCCGCCTTGAGTGCGCGACGCTCGGCGTCCCGCTGGACTACCGCGATCCCGGCGGCCGACAGATCGAGATCGCCGTCTCCCGGCTGGCGAGCAAGGACCCTTCGAAGCGCCGCGGTGTGCTGCTGACCAACCCGGGCGGCCCCGGCGGCTCCGGGCTCGACTACCCGGCCCTGCTCGCGGGCGCCGGTCTGCCGAAGGACGTCCTCGACTCCTACGACGTGATCGGCTTCGACCCGCGTGGGGTCGGCCGCAGCACGCCGGTCACCTGCGACCTGACACCGCGGCAGCAGGCGCGCGGCAACTTCCCGCCGTACGCGCACACCGCGGCCGACGTCGCCCAGGAGGCGCCGTACGCGCGGGCCGTCGCCGAACAGTGCGCCACGTCGCGGACGGCGTGGATGCTGCCGCACACCACCACCGCGAACACCGCACGCGACATGGACCGCATCCGGGCGGCACTGGGCGAACCGAAGATCTCCTACCTCGGAGCCTCCTACGGCAGCTACCTCGGCGCGGTGTACACGACGCTGTTCCCCGCGCGCAGCGACCGGATCGTGCTCGACAGCAACATGGGCCCCGACGGCTACAGCCCGACGGGCTTCCGCCTGCTCGGCCGCGGCATGGAGGACCGGTTCCCGGACTTCGCGGCGTACGCGGCGGCGCACCCCGAGTACGGACTGGGCACCACACCGCAGGAGGTGAGGGCCACGTTCTTCGAACTCGCCGAGCGGCTCGACGCCGAACCGGTCGGCGCCATCGACGGGACACTGTTCCGCGGGGTGACGTTCGAGCGCCTCTACGCCGATGGCCTCCTGCCCCGACTGGCCGAGGAATGGCGGGCGCTGGACAAGGGCGAGCCGCTGCCGGCTCCGCCGCCGGTCCCGGAGAACCTCTTGGCCAGTCATCTCTACGTGATCTGCGGTGACTCGCGTTGGCCCGGCAAGATCCGGGACTACCAGCGCGGTACGGCGATCGACCGACTGACGTACCCGATGCTGGGCGGGAGCACCGGAAACATCAAGCCCTGCGCGTACTGGCCGGACAGCCGGGTCGAGCCGCCGGTGCGGATCGGTGACCGCGGCCCGTCGAACGTACTGATGGTGCAGAACGAACGGGACCCGGGAACACCCCTGGCCGGTGCCATGAAGCTGCGGCGGGCCTTCGGCGACCGGGCCACGATGGTGACAGCCGACCAGGGCGGTCACGGTGTCTACCCGTTCGGCCGCACCCTGTGCGCGAGCAGCACGGTGACGGCGTTCCTGGTCGACGGAGAGCGCCCGGCCGAGGACCTCGCCTGCGCCGCGGAGCCGGACGAGTGACGGGAGCGGACGCGGTTGCCTTTCCGCGCGCTGTTCCCTCTGCGGCCGACGGACGACGACGGCCGGGAGACGGTCCACGCCGTCGACGTCAGGCACGGGCAGAACCACGGCGGGCTGATCCAGCCGACTGCCCGGCGGCACCACGGGGCATCAGGAACCGTGACCGGCCCGGGTCGCGTCTGTCTCCCGGACCGGGAAAGGGATGCCCATGACCACCGACCCGCCTCGCCCGCCTCGCCCGTCCGGCCCGCCGCCCGCGCGCGGCGACCCACGCCCCGCAGGTGACCCGCCGCCGCCGTACACGCCGCTGTGGCGACGGCTGCGGGAGGACGAATGGCCCTCGCCGGGTGAGGTGCTGAGGGGCCGGCGGGCGCAGGTGTCGCCCAGGGTCGTGCTGGTGCTGGTCCTTCCGTGCCTGTGGTGGCTGACCGTGCCGCTGCTGGTCGGCTACCAACTGGCGCGTACGGCCCGCCGCATGGCGCGCCGCGTCTTCCCCTCACGTCCGGCGGGGCAGGTCGAGGACGATCCCGACATGTCCCGGGTGCGACGGGTACGGGCCTGGACGGCTCTGGTCGTCTCGGTGGGGCTGCTGTCCGCGTTCGGAGGCTGGCAGGACCTGCCGGGGCAGTTCCTTGAGCACCTGCTGTTCGCGCCCTGGCTGACCCTGGTGAGTGCCGCTGTGGTGGTGGCCCTGCTCTTCGCGGTGGCCAGGCCCGAGACGCGGCGGTCCATGCGGACGCGGCTGTGGCCGACCGGCAGATCGGTCCTGTGGTACTTCGGCGCCTGGACGCTGGTGCCGCTGCTGTTCATGGCGGCGGCCGAGGGGATGAAGCTGCTGGAGGGTGGTACCAATCTGCTGCTCTGGGCGTCCGTGATGTTCGTGTGCTGGACGCCGTTCTGGTGGGTGGTCTTCTTCCTCTGCTTCGCCACCGGTCCGGCGCTGGGCAACGCCTTCAACCTGTCCGCCGTGCACGCGGCGCTGCCCGCGCTGGTCACCGCCGTCCTGGTCTGGGTGCTCGCCTTCCTCGGCCTGTCGTCGGGCGGGCTGCCGCCCGGCCCGGTGGTGCTCGCGGTCTGCGTGTTCCTCGGGGGCCCGGTGTCGGTGACGGCATTGGCGTGGTGGGAGATCCACCGGCTGCGGCAGCGGCACGGAGCGCGGTTGCGGGGTTAGCGCCAGGGAGCCGTGCGTCGGGTCCGGCCGGGTGGCCGGTGCCGATCACCGCCGCAATGCGGCGTACCGCTCAGCGTCCGCGACGGGGATGGCGTGGCGCGTCTCCTGCGAACGCCAGAACCACGAAGGCCGCTACGCCCCGCGCACCCCGCGCACCACAAACATTCCGAACGCCCCACCACGGTACGGAGATCGCCCCGATCCGGACGCCCCCGCCGCTTGCCGCCCACCGTGCCTCCACGGCTACGCTGGCCCCGCCTCCCGATCACCGGGGGTGGGGTCCGGGGGAGTGTGGCGGCGGTGTTCGGGGCCGGGCGCTTTCTGGCCATACTGGACGGGCCGGGGAGGGCGCGGAGACGGTGACGGGGGCGACTGCGGGCGATGGCGGAGACCAGGCTGATCCAGGGCCGGTACCGGCTGCTCGATGTGATCGGGCGCGGCGGCATGGGCGAGGTGTGGCGGGCGCGGGATGAGTCGCTGGGGCGGCTGGTCGCCGTGAAGTGCCTGAAGCCGATGGGGCCGCAGCACGACGCCGACTTCACCCGGGTGCTGCGGGAACGGTTCCGCCGTGAGGCGCGGGTGGCCGCCGCGCTCCAGCACCGCGGCATCACCGTGGTCCATGACTTCGGCGAGTCCGAGGGCGTGCTGTTCCTGGTGATGGAGCTGCTGGAGGGCCATGACCTCAGCCGGCTGCTGCTCGACAACCAGCGGCACCCGCTGGCCGTCGAGGACGTGGTGGAGATAGCCGAGCAGGTCGCCGCCGCCCTCGCCTACACCCATCAGCAGGGCATCGTGCACCGGGACCTGAAGCCCGCGAACATCGTCCGCCTGCACGACGGCACCGTGAAGATCTGCGACTTCGGCATCGCCCGGCTCGCCGACGGCATCGGCCTCACCTCCCAGCTCACCAGCACCGGCGTCGCCATGGGCACCCCCCTCTACATGTCCCCGGAGCAAATAGGCGGCAGCGCGGTCGACCAGCGCAGCGACCTCTACTCGCTGGGCTGTGTGCTGTACGAGATCGCCACCGGGGCGCCCCCGTTCGACCTGCCCGACCCCTGGGCGATCCTGGTCGGCCACCGCGACACCGAGCCCACCCCGCCCCGCGCCCACCGCGCCGAACTCCCCGCCTACCTGGACGAGATCATCCTCGACCTGCTCGCCAAGGAGCCCGACGCCCGCCCGCGCGACGCCCATGAACTGGGCCGCCGGATCGCCGCCGCCCGCGCCACACCCGCCTACGTACCGACCCTGGCCGCCGCCACCCGCCCCCCGTCCGAGCCCCGCAGCGCCCTGCCGGGCAGCCCCCCGGACGGCCCGGGGACGCTGCCCCCGACCGAGCCGTACGCCGGCCCCGTCGTCTGGCCCGAGCCCGAGCCCGAGACAGAGTCCGAGCCCGCGCCCGCGCCCGATCCCGGACCGGGACCGGGACCCGGGTCCGCCGAGGCGTCACCGCGGCCCGGCCCCCTGCCGGCCTGGACCCGCGGTATGACCACCGGCCGCCGCGCCACCGGCGCCGTCCCCCGCCCCGACGCCCCCGCCGCCTCCGCCACCTGGGCCGCGCTGACCGCCGCGTGGACACCCCGCCCGGACACCGGCCGCCCGGCCGCCCCCGCGCCGGAGGCGCCGCCCGCTCCGCCCCCCGAGGTGCGCGCCGAACTCGCCGCCCGCCACAACGCGGCCCTCGGACTCGGCAGGCTCGGCCGCTGGAGCGAGGCAGAACAGGTGCACCGCGCGGTCGCCGCCGACCGCGAGCAGATGCTCGGCGCCGACCACCCCGACACCCTCGCCAGCCGCTACGAGATCGCCTTCACCCTCAGCCGCACCGGCCGCACCGCCGAAGCGCTCGCCGCGTACACCCGGGTCGCCGCAGACCGGGAACAGGTCCTCGGCGCCGACCATCCCGACACCCTCGCCGCCCGCCAGGAGGCCGCCTACGTCCTGGGCCAGTCCGGGCGGGCCGAGGAAGCCCACGAGGTCTACACCGAGGTCCTCGCCGCCCGGCGGCGCACCCAGGGCCCCGACCACCCCGACACCCTGCGCTGCCGCCACAACCTCGCCTTCAACCTGTCCCGGCTCGGCCGCCTGGACGAGTCGTACCGGACGGCCGTCGAGGTGGCCGCGGCGCGCGCCCGGGTGCTCGGCCCGCTGCACCCCGACACGCTGGTCACCCGCTACGAGGTGGGCTACGCGCTCGGCCAGCTCGGACGGTGGACGGAGGCGCTGGCGACCTACCGCGAGGTCGCCGGGGCACGGGCGCGGGCGCTGGGCCCCGACCACCCCGACACCCTCGCCGTCCGCTACGAGATCGGCATCGGCCTGGGCAGGCTCGGCCGCAGCGCCGAGGCCCTCACCCTGTACCGGGAGCTGATCGCGGACCGCACCCGCGTCCAGGGGCCCGCCCATCCCGAGACCCTGCGCGCCCGCCACGGCCTCGGCGTCAACCTGGGCCGTCTGGGGCGCTGGGAGGAGGCGCTCGTCGAGTCCCGGGAGGTCCGCGCGATCCGTGAACGCGCCCTCGGGCCCGACCACGCCGACACCCTGGTCTCCCGCCGTGAGGTCGCCGTCGGCCTGGGCTGGCTGGGCCGCTGGCAGGAGGCGCTCACCGAGTACCGCCGGGTCGCCGAGGCCCGCGAACGCCTGCTGGGCGCCGACCACCCCGACAGCCTCGCCAGCCGCCAGGACGAGGCCCACTGCCGGGCCCAGCTGGAGCGCGCCACCGAGGCCGGACAGCGCTAGAGCGGGTCATGGCTCCGACGGGTCCGTGTCCTCCCCTGGCCGATCGCGATCACCTCGTGTTACCAAGAACCATGCCTGCTGACGAGGGAACCGGCGCCACCGCCCGCTATGACGCCGTGATCGTCGGCGGCGGCCACAACGGGCTGGTCGCCGCCGCCTATCTGGCCCGCGCCGGGCGCTCCGTGCTGCTGCTGGAGCGGCTCGGCCACACGGGTGGCGCGGCCGTCTCCACCCGCCCGTTCCCCGGCGTCGACGCCCGGCTGTCCCGCTACTCCTATCTGGTCAGCCTGTTGCCGCAGAAGATCGTCCGGGATCTCGGCCTGGACTTCCGGGTCCGCACCCGCACCATCTCCTCGTACACCCCCGTCGAGCGGGGCGGGCGGCCCACCGGGCTGCTTGTCGGTGGTGGGGAGGAGCGCACCCGGGCCGCCTTCGCCCGGCTCACCGGGAGCGAGCGCGAACACACCGCCTGGCAGCGGTTCTACGGCATGACCGGCGAGGTCGCCCGCGCGGTCTTCCCCACCCTCACCGAGCCGCTGCCCACCCGGGACGAACTGCGCCGCCGGGTGGCCGACGACCACGCCTGGCGCACCCTGTTCGAGGAGCCCCTCGGGATCGCCGTGGAGCGGGAGTTCGCGGACGACCTGGTGCGCGGGGTCGTTCTCACCGACGCCCTCATCGGCACCTTCGCCGACGCCCACGACCCGGCCCTGCGACAGAACCGCTGCTTCCTCTACCACGTCATCGGCGGCGGCACCGGCGACTGGGACGTCCCGGTCGGCGGCATGGGCGCGCTCACCGACGCCCTCGCCGACGCGGCCCGCCGCGCGGGCGCCGTTCTCGCCACCGGCCACGAGGCCGTCCGGATCGACACCGACGGACGGCACGCCGAGGTCGTCTACCGCACCCGGGACGGCGAGGGCGTCGCCGCCGCCCGGCACGTCCTGGTGGGCGCCTCCCCGCAGCAGCTCGCCGCGCTCACCGGAGCCGCTCCGCCCGACCCGGCCGAGGGCGCCCAGCTCAAGGTGAACATGCTGCTCACCCGGCTGCCCCGGCTGCGCGACCCCGACGTCGACCCGCGCGAGGCGTTCGCCGGGACCTTCCACATCGCCGAGGGCTACGACCAGCTCGCCACCGCCTACGCCGAGGCCGCCGCCGGACGGCCGCCCACCGCCCCGCCGTCGGAGATCTACTGCCACTCCCTGACCGACCCCACGATCCTCGCCCCCGAGCTGGTGGAGCGTGGCTACCAGACCCTCACCCTGTTTGGACTGCACACCCCGGCCCGGCTGTTCACCCACGCCGACCACACCGTCCGCGACACCCTGCTGACCGCCACCCTCGCCCAGCTCGACGCCCAGCTCGCCGAGCCGCTCGCCGACTGCCTCGCCACCGACGCCGACGGACGGCCCTGCATCGAGGCGAAGACCCCGCTCGACCTGGAACGCGACCTCGGTCTGCCCGGCGGCAACATCTTCCACCGCGACCTGTCCTGGCCCCACGCGGCGCCCGGCACCGGCCGCTGGGGCGTCGAGACCGCCGACGCCAACGTCCTGCTGTGCGGGGCGGGCGCGGTACGCGGCGGCGGCGTCAGCGGCGTCCCGGGCCACAACGCGGCGATGGCGGTCCTGGAGGCGGGCACCGGATAGGACCCCGGCGCCCGGCTCAGTCCAGCGGCTCGAAGTCGCCGGGCCGCCATTCCCCGTCGAACGCCGGACCCTGTGGGCCGTAGATCCGGAAGTACGTGAACCAGCCGCGCCCCGGGACCGTCTGGACCCAGCGGCCCTCGGCCGCGGCGGGCTCGGCCGGACCCATGTAGAGGTCCACATGGTCCGCGCCCGAAGGCTCCAGGTCGTCGAAGAGCGAGCGCAGGGCCGCCTGTCCCTGCTCGGCGGCCACCTCGGAACGGGTCGCGGCGTCATACACCGTCACCGACCAGAACATGGTCTGCGGCACCGGCAGCGGCACCCGCAGCCGGTAGGTCCGCCCGCCGTCGAGATACGTGCCCGTGCCGTCCCGCACCCCCAGCCAGTACAGCGACCCGGCGCCCCGCTCACGCCGGAACATCGCCGGGGACGCCACGATCGCCTGCGCGAACCAGCGGTCCCGTGCCTCCACGTCCAGCGAACCCGGCCGCTCGAACGCCCCGTTCTCCGGGCGCAGACACGCCCACTCCCACGCCCGGTCCGGCCACACCAACCGGTCCGGGCGGCGCGACGCGAACGCCGACACCAGCAGTTCGTCCCGGCCCCGCCGGGCCGCGTCGGACAGCATCCGCTCCCTGCTCGCCTCCGGCGCGAACGGCCGCCCCGCCTCGATGCCCAGCTCCGCCAGCACCCCCAGCATCGGCCGCAGTTCCTCGACGGGCGGCTCCGCCTCGACCACCTGGTGCAGCACCCGCCAGAACTCCAGGTTGTCCTCCCAGGCCAGCGGTGTGGTGTCCATCGCGGTGTCGTCCCGGTTCACCGCCAGGAACCGCGGCGGACTCTCCCGCCGGGCCAGCGGATACACCCGTACGGCGGCCAGCAGCGCGTTCGCCGCGGCCACGTCCCCGCCCAGCGGCAGCGCCCGCAGCGCGCACAGCACCTGCCAGGTGTCGCTGCGCACCACCTGGTACCCCGCCGTGTCCCGGGGCTCCTGGTGGCCGGGCGGCAGCAGCAGCACCCGGTCGCCGTGCCCGGCGCCGAGTCCGGGCAGCCCGATGTCCACCAGCCAGCGGTGGTAGTGGTCGTCGACCAGCCCGACGACCGGCCCCGGCGGCACCTCGATCACCAGTGGCCCGCTGCGCCCCAGGTCGAGGCCCGCGGCGAGGTACGGGGTGTCGGAGTTGAGGGTGAAGCCCACATGGTGCGGACGGGCCAGCAGCACGGGCGCCGACTCGTTGTCCACCGCCCCGGTGGCGCGGGTGCCGCGCAGGATGGCCTCCATCGAGACCACCGGATAGAAGAACCGGTACGCCTCCACCGCCCGCCGCACCTCCACATGGTCGAACACCCGCACGGCGCTCTCCGCCACCGGGTACCCGTCCCGGAACTCCACCGGCTCCTGATCCATCCCCGCCACCGCCTTCCGTCCCGACCGTCACCGCCACCCTCCCCGCAGCGACACCCGGACGGCACGCCCGGCCCGCCGTCCGGGTGACCCGGCCCCGACGACCGGTGCGCCTGCCCGACCTCGCCGGTGGTCGCGTACGAGGCCGTGGCCCGGCCCCGGCGGCTGGGACGCCTGTTCGACCTCGCCGGTGGTCGCGTACGGGGCCGTCGTCCGACCCCGGCGGCCGGGGCTCAGTCCGTCGAGACCTCCCACCCCACCGGCACCACCCGTGCCGCGTCCCCGGGCCGGGTCTCGTCGAACGCCGTGCCCGACCCGGTGGCGACCCGCAGCCCGTCCACGTACGCCCCGCGCCCGACGTACAGCCGGTCCGTGGTGTACCGCCAGCGCAGGGTCAGCGCCGGAGCCCCCGGCAGGGGCGCGGTCACGCGGTGCCAGACGCGGCCGGACCAGCCCGTCACCGAGCCCGCCGGATGCGTGTCGCCGCCGTCCGTGGTGAACGGCACCGGCCGCCAGCCCGTCCCGTCCGCCGTGGCCTCCAGGACCAGCGTGTCGGCGCGCGGCTCGGTGTCCCACCACAGCGCGCAGCGCAGCGCCGCGTCCCCGGCGGTGGTGTCGAGCGGCGGCAGGGTCAGCGTGGCGGTCGTGCCGCTCGCCATGCCGGAGAACCAGGCCGTACGGCCGTGCGCGGGGCGTACCGGGACCGCGCGCGCCAGATGGTTCCCGGCCGCCACCCGGGGCGCCGAGCCCGAACGCCAGCTCCGCACCGGGTGCACCGAGTTGCCGAGCACCACCAGGAACGAGTCGGTCGACGGGTCCAGGACCAGCGAGGTGCCGGTGAAGCCGGTGTGCCCGGCCGTGCGGGGCGTGGCCAGCGCGCCCATGTACCAGTGCTGGTACAGCTCGAAGCCGAGGCCGTGCTCGTCGCCGGGGAAGTCCGTGTTGAAGTCGGTGAACATCAGCTCCACGGACTCGGGGCGCAGGATCCGCGCCCGTCCGTAGGAGCCGCCGTTGAGCAGGGCGCGGCCGAGGACCGCGAGGTCCCAGGCGGTGGAGAAGACCCCGGCGTGGCCCGCGACCCCGCCGAACGCGTACGCGTTCTCGTCGTGCACCTCGCCCCACACCAGCCCCCGGTCGAGCCCCGACCAGGGTCTGCGGGCGTCCTCGGTGGCGGCGATCCGCGGCTTCCAGGAGGCGGGCGGGTTGAAGCGGGTGGAACGCATCCCGAGGGGGCCGGTGATGTCGGTGCGCAGCAGCGCGTCCAGGGCGCGGCCGGTCACCGACTCCAGGACCAGCTGGAGCGAGATCAGATTGAGGTCGGAGTACAGATAGGCGGTGCCGGGCGGGTTCAGCGGGCGCTCGTCCCAGATCAGCCGGAGCCGCTCGGCGTGGGTCGGTACGCCGTAGAGCGGGATCCAGGAGCGGAAGCCCGAGGTGTGGGTGAGGAGCTGGCGGACGGTGATGTCCTGCTTGCCCGCCGCGCCGAACTCCGGCAGATACGAGGCGACCGTCCGCTCCAGCTCCAGGGCGCCCCGCTCGATCTGCCGCACCGCGAGGATCGAGGTGAACAGCTTGGAGACCGACGCCAGGTCGAACACCGTGTCCCGGGCCATGGGGAGCTGTTCGCCGGGCGGGAACTCCACCGCGGTGCCGCTCCGCTCGTCGTAGGCCCGGTAGCGCACCGCCATGCCGATCGGCTCGTGCAACGCGACGGTCCCGCCGCGCCCGGCGAGCAGGACGGCGCCCGCGTACCAGGGGTGGGTGGGGGAGGGGCCGAGGAACGTGCGCGCGTCGGCGACCAGGTCGCGCAGCGGGGCGTCCAGCAGGCCCGCGCGGGCGGGGCTGCCGTACCGCAGCGTGGCGGGTCGCCGTCCGCCACCGGTCGGCGGCGCTGCGGCGGCGGGCAGCGGCGCGAGCGCCAGGGCACCGCCCAGCGCGAGCGCGCCACGGCCGAGGTGACGGCGGGTGAGTCCGAACGGCGACTGCTCGGCCAAGGGTGCCTCCCGGAGTACGAGGGAAAGAAAGTTTCCCGAACTGCCGTGCGGATTGAAACTTTCTTGCAGAGGCGAGGGTGTGTCAATGGGACCCGCGTGCCCCCCGGCGGTCCATGGGGCGCCGCACCCGCTTACGAGACAATCTGACGGGACGTCAGAAAACCCCTTCCCCCGTCCGGCCGACTGCGGCATTCTGCGCCCATGCAGACCGACCTGAGCAAGCGTCTGGGCATCGAGCACGCCGTCTTCGGGTTCACCCCCTTCCCCGCGGTCGCCGCGGCGCTCAGCCGGGCCGGTGGCTTCGGGGTGCTCGGCGCGGTCCGCTACACCGCCCCCGACGAGCTGAGACGCGACCTGGACTGGATCGACTCCCAGGTCGGCGACCGGCCCTACGGCCTCGATGTCGTGATGCCCGCCCAGAAGGTCGAGGGCGTCACCGAGGCCGATGTGGAGGCGATGATCCCCGCACGGCACCGCCGGTTCG
Source organism: Streptomyces sp. NPDC048290 (assembly GCF_040652095.1). Classification (NCBI taxonomy): domain Bacteria; kingdom Bacillati; phylum Actinomycetota; class Actinomycetes; order Kitasatosporales; family Streptomycetaceae; genus Streptomyces; species Streptomyces sp. NPDC048290. Next base: position 19,279 of record NZ_JBEZLM010000030.1, on the reverse strand, counting down.
TCCAGGACACCCTCGCCCGCCACGGCGTCCCCGAACTCGCCGACGGTGAGGCGTCCGGCTGGCGGATCACCGGCTGGATGGAACAGGTCGCCCGCGGCCAGCTCGACGTGGCCTTCGACTACCCCATCCGGCTGCTCGCCAACGCGCTGGGCTCCCCGCCCCCCGATGTCGTCGCCCGCGCCCATGAGCGGGACGTACCGGTCGCCGCGCTCGCGGGCAGCGCCCGGCACGCCAAGAAGCACCAGGAGGCAGGGATCGACATCGTGGTCGCCCAGGGCTACGAGGCGGGCGGCCACACCGGGGAGATCGCCACCATGGTGCTCACCCCGGAAGTCGTGGACGCCGTCGACCCGCTGCCGGTGCTGGCCGCCGGAGGCATCGGCAGCGGACGGCAGATCGCCGCCGCCCTCGCGCTGGGCGCCCAGGGCGTCTGGCTCGGCTCGCTCTGGCTCACCACCACCGAGGCGGACCTGCACTCCCCGGCCCTCACCCGCAAACTCCTCGCCGCCGGTTCCGGCGACACCGTCCGCTCCCGCGCCCTGACCGGCAAACCCGCCCGCCAACTGCGCACCGGGTGGACCGACGCCTGGGACGACCCGGACGGACCCGGCCCGCTGCCCATGCCGTTGCAGGGCCTGCTGGTCGCCGAAGCCGTCTCCCGCATCCAGAAGTACGAGGTCGCCCCGCTGCTCGGCACGCCCGTCGGGCAGATCGTCGGCCGGATGACCAGTGAACGCAGTGTCCAGGCGGTCTTCGACGATCTCACCCGCGACTTCGAGCGGGCCGTCGACCGTGTCAACCGCATCGCCGGAAGGAGCGGCCCGTCATGACCTCCGTCGCGCACCACCCCACCGGGTTCTGGGCCCAGGCCACCGCCGACCCCGACCGTCCCGTCCTCGTCGCCCCCGACGGTGAGGTGTGGAGCGCGGGGCGGCTGCACACCGCCGCCAACCAACTGGTGCACGGGCTGCGCGCCGCGGGCCTGGAGCGCGGGGACGCCTTCGCCGTCGTGCTGCCCAACGGACCCGAGTTCGTCACCGCGTATCTCGCCGCCTCCCAGGCCGGGTTCTACCTCGTGCCGGTCAACCACCACTTCGTGGCGCCCGAGATCGCCTGGATCGTCGCCGACTGCGGCGCCAAGGTCCTCATCACCCACGCCCGCTTCGCCGACACCGCCCGCGCCGCCGCCGACGAGGCCGCCCTGCCGCCCGACCGGCGCTACGCCGTCGGCACCGCCCCGGGCTTCCGCCCCTACCCCGAACTCCTCGACGGCCATCCCGCCGCCCCGCCCGCCGACCGCACCCTCGGCTGGGTCATGAACTACACCTCCGGGACGACCGGCCGCCCGCGCGGCATCCGCCGCCCGCTGCCCGGCAAGCGCCCCGAGGAGTCCTACCTCGGCGGCTTCCTCGGCATCTTCGGCATCAAGCCCTTCGACGGCAACGTCCATCTCGTCTGCTCACCGCTCTACCACACCGCCGTCCTCCAGTTCGCGGGCGCCTCCCTGCACCTCGGCCACCGGCTGGTGCTGATGGACAAGTGGACCCCCGAGGAGATGCTCCGCCTCATCGACCACGAGCGCTGCACCCACACCCACATGGTCCCCACCCAGTTCCACCGCCTCCTCGCCCTCCCCGAGGACACCCGGCGGGCGTACGACGTCTCCTCCATGCGGCACGCCATCCATGGCGCAGCGCCCTGCCCCGACCACGTCAAACGGGCGATGATCGACTGGTGGGGGACCTGTGTGGAGGAGTACTACGCGGCCAGCGAGGGCGGCGGGGCGTTCGCGACCGCCGAGGACTGGCTGAAGAAGCCCGGCACGGTCGGCAAGGCATGGCCGATCAGCGAACTCGCGGTCTTCGCCGACGACGGCACCCGGCTGCCGCCCGGTGAACTCGGCACCGTCTACATGAAGATGAGCACCGGCGGCTTCGCCTACCACAAGGACGCCGACAAGACCCGCGAGAACCGCATCGGCGACTTCTTCACCGTCGGCGACCTCGGGGTCCTCGACGCCGACGGCTATCTCTTCCTGCGCGACCGCAAGATCGACCTGATCATCTCCGGCGGGGTGAACATCTACCCCGCCGAGATCGAGTCGGTGCTCCTCGCGCACCCCGCCGTCGCCGACGCCGCCGCGTTCGGCGTCCCGCACGACGACTGGGGCGAGCAGGTCAAGGCGGTCGTGGAACCGGCCCCGGGCATCGAGCCGGGCCCCGCCCTCGCCGCCGCGCTGCTCGCCCACTGCGCCGAACGGCTCGCCGGGTACAAGCGGCCCCGCAGCGTCGACTTCATCGCCGAGATGCCCCGCGACCCCAACGGCAAGCTCTACAAACGCCGGCTGCGCGCGCCCCACTGGGAGGGCCACGAACGCCCGATGTGACCCCCGGGGCACGGACCGCCGTACCGGTGATCGAGGAGGTCGGCGGCGGTCCCGTGACCGCGCCGCCCCGCGCGGGCCGCCGTACCCGTGATCGAGAAGGTCGGCGGCGGACCCGTGACCGCGCCGCCCCGCGCGGACCGCCGTACCCCCCCACCGGGGCGGTACGGCGGCCCGCCGGTCGGTCATCCGCGGTCGGTCACCGGCGCTCGCGCACCACGACCACCCGCAGCCGCGGCGACTTCAGGATGTCCTTCTCGCAGAACCGGGACGTCACCCACCGCTCCGCGCCGAACAGCCGGGTCTGGTCGGCGTAGTGCGGCGACTTCGGGTTCGAGGACTGGGAGTACGTCAGCAGGGTGCGGGCCACCGGGCAGGACCCGCCGTCCCAGCCCACCGCCTGGAGATAGCTGGACCCGCTGGAGACCTCCGTGGAGCCGCCCGCCGGGTCCCACTCCGGCTCGATCTTGTTCCACACGCCCAGCCCCTCGGTGCCGCCCGGCACCGCGATCCGCGCACCGCCACGGACCACGACCTGATGGGCGCCGAGCCGGGAGTCCAGCGCGATGCCCGCCGTGCGCAGCTCGCTCACCGTGTCCGCCAGCGCGGTCGTGAAGCCCGGCGCCGCGGTGTCCAGCGCGCGCGGGGTGCGCACCGGGTCGGCCGGGTCGAACGGCACCTTCCACAGCCGGTCCGCCGGAACGGCCGCCGTCAGCCGCCGCCAGAACCGGTCGAAGAACAGCGCGCCCCTGCTGGTGGTGTCCAGCGTGCGGTCCCAGTCCGCCAGCACCCGGCACGCCTGCCGCACGTCCACCGCCCGGCCGTCGGTCCCGGTCGCCGTCCCGCCGGGCAGCGCCGCGCACGCCCGTGCCGCGTCCGCCGCCGCGAGGTCCCCGGCGGGCGCCCGGTTGGCGAACTGCTGCGCCTGGAGGTCCCGTACAGTCAGCCGGCCCCGGTCGGCCATCGCGGCCACGTCCTCGATCGCCCCGCGGGTGCGCAGGCTGCGGGGCGTGCCGATGTCCCCGAAGACCCGCTCGTACCCGGTCAGCGGCCGGTCGGCGTTGGCCAGCCAGGCGCTGTTGTTGGAGTTCTCCGAGTAGGGCGCGTCGCGCAGAGTGGGCAGTTTCGCCGGACCGAACACGCCCGGCTGTACGGCGTCGGCGTCCCGGCCGAGCGCGCAGTCGCCCCGCGAGCCGTCCAGGACGGCCAGTCCGGCCGCCGGGTAGGTGAACCGGCCGAGCGGCGTCGAGCAGCGCGCGGCCAGCTCGTCGGTGATCCGGGGGACGACCTGCGCCTGGGTGAACAGCGTGCCGCCCCGGGAGTCGGCGGCGATGGTGTTGAGCCAGGGCATCCCCTGGTAGCGGTGCAGCGCGTCGAGGACACCGGCGGCGCTCCGGGCGCGGGCGAACCCGAGCGAGGTGTCGGCCAGCCGCAGATTCACCGCGTTGGGGTCGTTGACCGCGTACGCCGTCGTCGTGGTCCACGGCAGCGGTACGCCGGGGCCGAGCGAGGACAGCACGGGGCCGTAGCGGGTCCACCACTGGCTGCGGGTGACGGGGGCGCCGCCCTTGACCGCCACGGTGACCTGGCGCTGCGTCATCCGCTCGCGCCTGCCGTCCACCAGATAGACCGTCGGGTCGGCCGGATCGAGGGTCAGCTGATGGACGTTGACCGGGACACCGGTGGCGACGGTGTGGCTCCACGCCACCCGCGCGGTGTGCCCGATCCCGACCGTCGGGGTGCCGAGCAGCGCGCCGCCCGCCACATCGAGCCGCCCCGGGATGGTCTGCTGCATCTGCCAGAAGCGGCGCCCGCCCTCCCACGGGTAGTGCGGATTGCCCAGCAGCAGCCCGCGCCCTCCGGCGGTGGTCGCGCCGCTGAACGCGACCGCGTTGGAGCCCATGGCCTGGTCGTCGGTGGCGAACAGCTCCCGGGCCGCGTCCGCGACGGCCGCGCCGGAGACCCGGGCGCCCGGTGCCGCCGCCGGTGCCGCGCCGGGCGGCTGCGCGGCCGTGATGCCGTCCACCGCGCGGCCCTGTCCGCCGAGCACCGCGAGCGCGTAGCCGCGGGCCGCCACGTCCAGCGCGGTGATCGGCCGGACCCAGGCGGCGCCCCGGCACGCCGGGTCGGAGATCCGGTTCTGCCGCAGCCAGGCGTTGTACCCGGCCGCGTAGCCCCGCATCAGCTCCTTCGCCTCCCGGCTCGGACCGGCGGGCGGCGGAGTGGCGAGCAGCCGCTCCACCGTCCGGGTCTCCCGCACTCCCCGGAAGTAGAGGTCACCGGCGAGGTTGCGGCCGGCCGAGGACAGCGCCGGGTCGGAGGGCGCGTCGGCGCCGAAGTACCGCGACCGCTCTCCGCGCACGGTCACGAAACCGTCGGCCAGGGTGCATATCTGGTCGGCGGCCTGCGCCCAGCCGGTGCCGAAGCCGAGCGAGGCGTGGTCACGGGCGACGATGTGGGGGATGCCGTACTCGGTGTAGCGGACGACGGCGGACAACCCGCCGCCGGACGGGCGGTGTTCGGCGGGACCGGACCGCGGTGCCGCGACGGCGGCGGGCAGCGCGGTCGTGGCGGTGAGGAGGGCGGCGGCCAGGACGGCGAGCCGTCTTGGGCGGATGCGCATGGAGCCTCCCGTGTGTCGTAGGGGGAAAAAGTGGTTGAGCGTACCAGTCGGTATGCCGGCTGGGGCGGGTCGCTTGACCTCATCCGGCCACCGGCAGAGGATCAGCTGTCATGACGCCCGGACACCACAGCACGGTTGACGGGGTGCTGCGCCGCAGCGCCCGCCGCACGCCCGCCCGCGTGGCCGTCGTGTACCGCGACCGCACCTGGACGTACGCGGAGCTGGACGACGCCGTCTCACGGGCCGCGAGCGTGCTGCGCGCCCAGGGACCGGAGCCCGGCGACCGGGTCGCCGCCTACGGCCACAACTCCGACGCCTACCTCGTGGCCTTCCTCGCCTGCGCCCGCGCGGGCCTGGTCCATGTCCCGGTCAACCAGAACCTCACCGGGGACGACCTCGCCTACCCGCTGGCCCAGTCCGGCGCGTCCCTGGTCCTCACCGATCCGGATCTCGCCGGACGACTGCCCGAAGGGGTACGCACCCTGCCCCTGCGGGACGCCCCCGGCTCCCTCCTCGACCGGCTCCCCGCCGCCGAGCCGTACGACGGGCCCGAGCCGCGCGCCGAGGACCTGGTGCAACTGCTGTACACGTCCGGCACCACCGCCCGCCCCAAGGGCGCGATGATGACCCACCGCGCCCTGGTCCACGCGTACTTGAGCGCCATCACCGCGCTGGATCTGAGCGCCGGTGACCTGCCCGTGCACGCGCTGCCGCTCTACCACTCGGCCCAGACGCATGTCTTCCTGCTGCCCTACCTCGCGGTCGGCGCCACCAACACGATCCTCGACGGGCCCGACGGCGACCGGATCCTCGAGCTGGTGGAACAGGGCCGCGCGGACAGCCTGTTCGCCCCGCCGACGGTATGGATCGCCCTGTCCGGCCGCCCCGACTTCGCCACCCGGGACCTCGGCGGACTGCGCAAGGCGTACTACGGGGCGTCGATCATGCCGGTACCGGTGCTGGAGCGGCTCCGCGCCCGGCTGCCGGGCCTGGCGTTCTACAACTGCTTCGGACAGAGCGAGATCGGCCCCCTCGCCACCGTCCTCGGCCCCGCCGAGCACCGGGGCCGGATGGACTCCTGCGGCCGTCCCGTGCTGTTCGTGGACGCCCGGGTGGTGGACGAGCACGGCGCGGACGTCCCCGACGGCACCCCCGGCGAGATCGTCTACCGCTCGCCCCAGCTCTGCGAGGGCTACTGGGACAAGCCCGAGGAGACCGCGGAGGCGTTCCGGGACGGCTGGTTCCACTCCGGTGACCTGGCCGTACGGGACGCCGACGGCTATCTCACGATCGTCGACCGGGTCAAGGACGTCATCAACTCCGGTGGGGTCCTGGTCGCCTCCCGCCAGGTCGAGGACGTCCTCTACACCCATGAGGCGGTCGCCGAGGCCGCCGTGATCGGGCTCCCCGACGACCACTGGATCGAGGCGGTCACCGCGGTGGTCGTGCCCCGCGGCGAGGTGTCCGAGGCCGACCTCGTCGCCCACGCCCGCGACCGGCTGCCGCACTTCAAGGCGCCCAAGCGGGTGCTCTTCGTGGACGCGCTGCCCCGCAACGCCAGCGGCAAGATCCTCAAGCGCGAGCTGCGCGAACGGTTCGCGGGATGACCCCCGACCGGGAGCCCCCGGAGCCTTTGGCGCCCTTTACGCCCTCGGCGCCTTTGGAGCCCTTGGAGGCCGTCACCGGTGTACGGCAGAGCGTGTCCGTCGTCCTGCCGGTCCGGCTGACCGGCGCCCCCGACTGGCCGCGCGGCCCGTTGCCCTTCCCCGCCGGGGAGCGGGCGCGGGACGCCGAGTGGCGCCGCCGCTACTTCGCCCCCTCGGTGGCCCGCGCCCTGTACGGACGCCGCTGGCACCGCACGGCCGCGATCACCGCGGGACCGCTCACCCTCGTCGGCCTCGAACTGCTCGGCGCCGCCCGGCCCGACGACCCGCACCGCGCCCTCGGCGTGCTGCACTTCGACGTCACCGGCCCCGCCCTGCTCGCCGTGCTCCGCGCCATCGGCGCCCGCCCCGGCGCCCTCCCCGACCCGCTCACCGGCCCCCTCGCCCCGGCCGCCCTGTTCGGGACCGCCGCCGACACCGACCCGCCCGCCGAACCCTTCGCGATAGCCCGGCCCTACACCGTCGCGTTCCTCACCCCGGACCCCACCCACACCGCCGCCCTGCGCACCGACGGGGGACCGCCCCCGGCGGCGGACGACTGGCTGCGCGCTCTGGCCGGTCGCTGGGCGGAACGCGACAACCCGTCGACCCCGCAGCGCCAGGAACGGGCCGCCCAGGAGGCGATCCGGCTGTCCGCCGACTGGAGCGCGATGGTCGGCCACCACGGCACCGCGTTCCTCGGCCACCGCCCCGACACCGGCGACGGCGACTTCTACGCCTTCGCCCAGGGCCACATCCGCTCCGTCCACCTGGACGCCCTGCTGCTCGGCATGGTCCAGCGCGACCACCTCAACGCCCTGGCCGACCAGCTCTCCTCGGTCTTCGGCACCGGACGCGGACTCGCCCGGCGCCTCGGCGCCCTGGAGGACGACATCGCCGCGTTCCGCAGCGCCTACTGGCGGCCCCACCAGAGCGTGCACGGCCCCGCCGCCGGGCTGCTGCGCACCTTCCGCGCCCAGCACGACCTGCCCGCCCTGTTCGACGCCATCCTCACCGAGGCGGCCGACTACAGCCGGATCGTCCAGACCCGGGAGAGCCGCCAGATCGCGGGCGCGCTCGGCGTCCTCACCATCCTCGGCCTGCCCGTCGGCACCGCCCTCGCCGTCCTCCAGGTCCTCGGCGACCAGAACCCCTGGCACCTCCTGATCGCCCTGACCGCCGCCCTCGCGGCGACGGGAGCGGCCCTCACCACCCGCTACGGCCGTCTGGTCCTGGCCTCCCTGCGCGGACGCCCCTCCCGACGCTGATCCCCCTAGGGGGTGTCTGATGGATCTCCGTGGCGTCGCGACGCCCGGCACGCACTCTCGCCGCACCGGACAAAAGCCCTAGTAGCTCCGCTACGAGGGCTTCCGCCCGGCACACCGAGAGCACGCACCGAACGCCGCTCCTTCTCCCACGGAGATCCATCAGGCACCCCCTAGCCGTGGCCACCCTGTGCGAGTCGTACGGCCTCGGCGTGCCCGTCGCCGCGCTGCCCTGTGTCTCGGACGCGCTCGCCGCCCACCCCGCCTACCAGGACAGTCTGATCCGGCTGCGGGGGATGGGCGTCCGCTTCGGCGACCCCTACTCGGGTGTACCGGACGAGCACGGTGGGCCCCCGCCGTTCGACTGGGACCGCGCCCTGGACCTCGTGGAGCGCTGAACCGGCGGACGAGGTGGAGTCCGCGCGAAGTCGTAGGCTGCCAGCGGGTCGCAGCCCTACGACGAAGGAGCGTGACGATGCAGTACGTGAAGCTCGGTTCGACCGGTCTGGACGTCTCCCGGATCTGCCTGGGCACGATGACCTACGGGGTCCCCGACCGGGGGGACCACTCCTGGACCCTCGAAGAGGACGCCGCCCGCCCGCTGATCCGGCAGGCCCTGGACGCGGGCATCACCTTCTTCGACACGGCCAACCGCTACTCGGACGGCACGAGCGAGGAGATCGTCGGCAAGGCGCTGCGCGACTTCGCCGACCGGGACGAGATCGTGCTCGCCACCAAGGTGTGCCTCCCGATGAGGCCCGGTCCCAACGGCGGCGGGCTGTCCCGCAAGGCCATCATGACGGAGATCGACCACAGCCTGACCCGGCTCGGCACCGACTATGTCGACCTGTACCAGATCCACCGCTGGGACCCGCACACCCCCGTCGAGGAGACGATGGAGGCGCTGCACGACCTGGTGCGGGCGGGCAAGGTGCGCTATCTCGGGGCCAGTTCGATGTACGCGTGGCAGTTCTCCAAGGCGCAGTACACCGCGCGGGCGCACGGCTGGACGCCGTTCGTGTCCATGCAGAACCACTACAACCTGATCTACCGCGAGGAGGAGCGCGAGATGCTCCCCCTCTGCGCCGACCAGGGTGTGGGCGTGCTGCCGTGGAGTCCGCTGGCCCGGGGACGGCTGACCCGTGACTGGGACACGACCACCGACCGCAGCGCCTCCGACGTGTTCGGCGGCACCCTCTACCAGGAGGGCGACCGGGCCGTCGTCGAGGCGGTCACCCGGATCGCCGCCGAGCGGGGCGTCCCCCGCGCCCAGGTCGCCCTGGCGTGGCTGCTCCAGCGGGACACGGTCACCGCGCCCATCGTCGGGGCGTCGAAACCCGGCCATCTGGGGGACGCGGTCGCCGCCCTCGACCTCACGCTCTCCGAGAAGGAGACCGAGGAGCTGGAGCGCCCCTACCTCCCGCACCCGATCGCCGGTCACTGACACCCGTACCGGGACCCCGCCTAGTGAGGCCCCCGCGGTGTGAACTCCGTGCCGCAGGGGCCCGCGCCCTCGCTCTCCGGGAGGGGGACCCGGGCGCCACGCATGGTGAGGGTGCGGTAGTAGCCGCCGATCCGGCGCGTGGAGCGGCCCACATAGTGGCCGATGAAGGAGCGCCGGAAGCGGTCGGTGGAACGGTTGGGCTGGGAGCCGTGCACCAGACTGCCGTTGAAGAACAGGACGTCACCCGGCGCCATGTCCACTGGGACCGGGGTCAGACCCGGCGGCGGCGGGACGTACTCCCGGGCGAACGACAGCTCCTCGTCGGCGGTCTCCGGGCAGAACAGGTCCATCCGGTGGGTGCCCGGCACCACCTCAAGGCCGCCGTTCTCCCGGTCGATGACATCGCACGCCACCCACGCCGCCACACAGGTGCCCGGCTCGACCCGCAGATAGAAGTTGTCCTGGTGCAGCGCCTGACCCCGGGCGCCGGGCGGCTTGAAGTAGAACATGCTCTGCGCCGCGAGCACCTCCTCGCCGAGCAGGCCCTCCAGCACCGTACGCAACCGGGGGTCCAGCAGGATGTCCCGGGCCACGGCGTTGATCTCGTGCGGCTGCATCACCCGCGGATGGACGGCCAGCGGGTCACCCGGGGCGCCCCGGCCCGGCTCGAAGTGCCCCGGCACCGGACCGGCCGCGCGCAACGCGTCGAACTCCGCGCACAGGCGTTCGATCTCGGCGGCCCCGAAGAGCCCGCGTACCACCAGGAACCCGTCCTGGGAGCCGGGCGGCCCGGTCTGGGTCAGGATGGAGGAGTCGGCGGTGCCGTTGTCCGTGGCTGTCATGCTGCGCTCCCTCGGTCCGGCGTCCCTGCACAGGTCACGCTAGGTCGGCGGATCGCACCGGAGGATGTCCATGAGCGCTGACGAACTGTCCGTCGCTGCCGCGCCCGGCAACCCCTCCCCGCCGCCCGGCCTGGTGGTGGCCGGCCACTACGACCAGCGCCCCGGCTACACCGTCAGCCGTCCCGGCGGCGCCGACAGCTGGCTGTTCACCTGGACGACCGGCGGCCGGGGACACCTGCGTCAGGGCGCCACCGAGGTGAGCGCCGGCCCGGGAGAGCTGGTGGCACTGGCGCCCGGGGTCCGCCAGCTCTACAGCGTCGCGCCACGCGCCCGCCACTGGCGGTTCTGGTGGGCGCACTGCCGCGCCCGCGCCTCCTGGCTCGGCTGGCTGCGCCCGTACGAGACCGGCGACGGCGTCTATGTGGTGGCGCCGGTCGCGGCCGGGCTGCACGGCCGGGTGGAGTCGGCGTTCCTGCGGCTGCTCGCCGACGCCCGCTGGTCCGGCGACCCCGGCGCCACCCCCGGCCCGGTGGGCGCCCCCGCACCGCCGACCGGCGACCCGGTCGCCGTCGCGCACGGCACCCTCACCACCGAGCTGGCGCTCGGCGCCCTGGAGGAGGCGGTGCTGCTCGCCACCGGTACGGCCCGCTCCGCCCCCGCCGCGCCCGGCGTCGACGCCCGGCTGCTGCGCGCCCAGGCCGTCATCGCCACCGACCCCGGCGCCCCGCACACCGTCGCATCGCTGGCCGCCGCCGTCGCCCTCTCCCCGTCCCGGTTCGCGCACCTGTTCGCCCAGCAGCTCGGTGAGTCCCCGATGCGGGCGCTGCGCGAGGCCCGGCTCCAGCACGCGGCCCGACTGCTGGAGGGCAGCGACCTGCCGGTAGAGCGGGTCGCCGCCGCCTCGGGCTTCGCCAGCCCCTTCCATTTCAACCGGGTCTTCCACCGCCGCTACGGCGCCCCGCCCGGCGCCTACCGCGCCGCCCACCGCTGAGTACGCCCCGGCCCCCGCCCCGCCGCCGGATCAGATAACGATTGGCGCCGAATTTCCATGTCGACATGGCGCTGTTTTCCATGCGCCGCGAGACTGACCCCGCTGGATCTTTTCGACCCGGTGGATCTTGGGTCTCCGGAGAATTGACGCCAGGTCAAATACGGTCCGCCGCAGCACAATGCGGGGGCCGTCCGGAAAATGAAGATGTCTCTTGTTCCGTCAGTTGCCCTGTGCGAAGGTGTGCGCAGTTGGTGTGCAGACATTGCGTTCGCCGCATGTCCTTTGAGAGGAATGCAGCCGTGCTCGACGCAGGCTCGTCGAATTCCCCGGACCCCGTGCCCCACCCCGTCGGGGAACTCCTCGACCGGAACTGGGAAGCGGCCTTCGCCTACGCGCGTCTGTGCACCGACGGTTCCCGCGCCGCCGGAACGCTCACCACCGCCGCGTTCACCAGGCTCCTCGGCCAACTGCCGCCGCACGGCGGACCGTCCCCGATCTGGCGCCAGCGCCTGCTGGTCACCGTCCGCCGCATAGCGGCGGAATGGAGCACCGACGACCGACGCGCCGCCCTCGCCCCCGAACTGCGCGGCGAACTCCCCGGCCACACCCCCGGCCACACCCCCGGCCACCTCCCCGGCCAACCCCGCGGCGCCGCCCACGCCGACGGCCCCCGGCGGCCGTCCGCCACGCTGGTGCCGGTGGCCGAACGACGGCTGGTGGCCGCCGCGTTCCAGCGGCTGCCCGAATCCGCCCGCTGTCTGCTCTGGCACTCCCAGGTCGAGTCCGACCCGCTGTCCGTCCCGGCCGCCCTGCTCGGCACCGACGTGGAGCACGCGGCCGTGGAACTGCGTCGGGCCCGCGAACGGCTGCGCGCCGAGTCCGTCCAGGTCCACCACGAACTCGCGCCCTCCCAGCGCTGCCGCCACTTCAGCCGGATGCTCGACGTCACCTGCCGGCGCCGCGGCGCCGAGATCGACCCCGACCTCGGCGTCCACCTCGACGCCTGTCCGCACTGCTGGCACACCGCCGACCAACTGTGCCGGTTCGACACGGACCTCGGAGTGGTCCTCGCCGAGGCGGTGCTCGGCTGGGGCGCCCGCCGCTACACCGCCGCCCGCGCGGCCCGCGTCACCCCCGAGGCCCTCGCCCGCGACATCCCGCCCCGCCCGGTGGACGCCCCCCTGTCCGCCGTACCGTCGCCCCGGCGGGCACCCGCGCCCGAGTCCCTGGCCGCCGTGCCGTCCGCCGCCCTCGCCCCGCGTCCCCCGGCGCCTCGGGTCGCCGCCCGCCGCGCCGCCGCCCGCCGCCGCAACCGGGCCGCCGCCATCTTCACCGTGAGCGCGCTCGTCGCCCTGCCGTTCGGGCTGTGGGCCGCGGGCGGCTCCGGCGAAGGCGCCCCCGTCACCGCCGGGACCCCGGACAGCGAACCGGCCGGTACCGCCTCCGACCCCACCGCCCCCTCCGACTTCGACACCGCGTCCGCCCCCGGGCGCGATGTCCACGGCCGGCTCCACAACGCCGCCTCCGGGCTCTGCCTCACCGTCGCCGGCGACGAGGTCGCCAAGGACGCCGTGACGGAACTCGCCCCCTGCGGCGACGACCCCGGCCAGCGCTGGTCGTACGAGACCGACGGACTGCTGCGCAGCGCCGCCGACCCCGGGCTCTGCGTCGACTCCCGCATCGGGCACTCGGTACGGCTCGCCGCCTGCGAGGACACCGCCGACGTCCGCTACGACCTCTCCCTGAAGGGCGCCCTGGTGCCGCGCTGGGACCAGGACCTCGCGCTCACGCCCGCCGCGACCGACGGCACGGGCGCGCTGACGGTGAAGATGCGCGACGGCAGCCCGGCCCAGCGCTGGGTGTTCGACACCTCCCAGCCCGATCTGCGGATGGCCGCGCACGACCGGGACGAGATCGACGCCCCGGCCCGCGCCACGCCCACGGCCCCCACCCCGGCCGCCACCACCAGTCGGCCCGCCCCGGCACCCACCCCGCCCCCGGCGGCCTCCACCGCCCCGGCCCCACGCCCGTCCACCGAACAGCCCTGCCGCCCGTACTCCTGCGACGGCGACGACCGCTGGGACGACGGCGACCGGGACCGCGACGACGACCGGGGCGACGGGCGCGGCCACGGCGGCTGGGGCGACGGCCGGGGCCACGGCGGCGGCCGGGGCGGACGCTAGGCCCTGCCGTCAGACTTCCGTCGTCGCTCGCCGGGCGGCGGCGCGGCGTCAGACGCGTGCTCTGGGGGTCCCCCCGGTCGCAGGCTGGGGGAGTGCCGGGCGCGACCCCGGTGCCCCCACTCGCCGCACCGGGCACAATCCCACGTACCACCAGTACGAGGGCCTTGGCCCTGTCCGACCGTTCCCGTCGGCGCTCGCAGGGCGGGGGGCGGACACGCCCCGGGTCCGCGCCGGACGCCGGGGGCTCAGGAGTCCTCGACCAGACCCAGCTCGGCCCAGATCGTCTTGCCCTCCGGGGTGTGGCGGTTGCCCCAGCGCTGGGTGAGCTGGGCGACCAGCAGCAGCCCCCGGCCGCCCTCGTCCCAGGTGCGGGCGCGGCGCAGATGCGGCGCGGTGTGGCTGGTGTCGGACACCTCGCAGATCAGAGTGTCGGTGTCATGGATCAGCCGGAGCCGGATCGGATGGGCGCCGTAGCGGATGGCGTTGGTGACCAGCTCGCTCACCACCAGTTCCGTGGTGAACGCCGCCTCCTCCAGCTTCCAGACGGACAGCTGCTCCACCACCTGTTTGCGGATCGGGGCGACCAGCGCCGGATCGGCGGGGACGTCCCAGGTGGCGATCCGGGCCGGGGGCAGCCCCCGGGTGCGGGCCAGCAGCAGCGCCACGTCGTCACAGGCACCGCCCGGCGGCAGCAGACTGTGCAGGATGTGGTCGCAGGACTCGTCCAGCGAGCCGTCCAGCTCGGCGAGCGCCCCGCCGAGCAGCCGCAGCCCCTCCTCGTGCGGACGGCCCTGGGACTCCAGCAGACCGTCGGTGTAGAACGCCAGCACGCTGCCCTCGGCGAGATACAGCTCGGCCGTCTCGAACGGCAGCCCGTCGATGCCGAGCGCCGGGCCCTCCGGCACCGCCACCTCCCTCGGCTCCCCGCCCGGCGGCAGCAGCAGCGGCGCCGGATGGCCGGCGCTGGCCAGCGTGCACCGCCGGGACACCGGGTCGTACACCGCGTACAGACAGGTCGCGCCGACCTCTCCCGGGCTGCCCTCGCCGCCGGACTCCTCCGACAGCCGCAGCACCAGATCGTCGAGGTGGGTGAGGAGTTCGTCCGGCGCCAGATCGATATCGGCGAGGGTGCGTACGGCGGTGCGCAGCCGCCCCATCGTGGCCGACGCCTGCACGCCCTGGCCGACCACGTCGCCGACCACCATGGCGACCCGCAGCCCGGACAGCGGGATCACGTCGAACCAGTCGCCGCCCACCCCGGCGCGGGCGGCCGGGAGATAGCGGGAGGCGGCGTCGACGGCGGCCGTGCGCGGCAGGGTGCGCGGCAGCAGGCTGCGCTGGAGGGCGAGCGCGGTCTGCCGCTCGCGCGAGTAGCGGCGCGCGTTGTCCAGACAGACCGCGGCCCGCGCGGTCAGTTCCTCGGCGAGCAGCACATCGTCCTCGGTGAACGGGTCCGGGCGTCGAAACCGGGCGTAGACGACGACGCCGAGGGTGATGCCCCGGGCTTGTATCGGCACCGACATCGTGGTGTGCACCCCCATCTGCCGGGCCCGCTCACTGCGTACCTCGGCGGTGGCCAGCCAGGGGTCGAGGTCACCGGCGGCTACCGAGGCGACGATCGTGCGCCCGGCCGTGAGCGAGGCGGCGTGCGGGGAGGCGGCCGGATAGCGGTCGACGTCCCCGGGTTTGACGGTGGCCTCCGGGGTGCCGGGGCTGAGGGACCGGTGGGCGGCGCGGCGCAGATCGATCGGGGCGGTCAGCCGCAGCGGGGGCTCACCGCCGTGCTCGTCGGGGTCCAGCAGATCGACGCTGACGAAGTCGGCCAGCGCGGGGACACTCACATCGGCGAGTTCCTGCGCGGTACGGGTCAGGTCCAGGGTGCTGCCGATCCGCATACTGGCCTCGTTGAGCAGGTGCAGCCGCTCGCGGGCGTAGCGGTTCTCGGTGACGTCGTGGGCGGCCATGCACACCCCCCGCACCCGGCCCGCCGCGTCGGTCACCGGGGCCATCCGGGTGAGCCAGACCCGCGCCCGGTCGGTGGGGCCGGTCGGCATCCACATCTCCACGGCCAGGGCGCGCCCGGTGGTGAGGCTCTCCCGCAGCCGGCGCTCCAGTTCCTCGCTCTCCGGGTTGCCGCCGATCTCGGAGGGCCGCAGGCCCTGGATACGGTCGCCGGGCAGCCCGATGATCTCGGCCATCGCCTGGTTGAGACCGCGCAGCCGCACCCGCTCGTCGCAGATGGCGACGGCACAGGGCGACTGGGTGAGCATCGCGGTGTCCAGCCGGTCGGTCCCGTCCCCGGAGCCGTCGTCCAGCGGGGTGACCACCAGCCACTCGGCGGGGCCGCCGCCCGGGGGGCGGCGGCGGTGGGCGAGCAGCCACACGGAGAGCGTCCGGCCGTCCCGGTGGCGCAGCGCGACCGTTCCGTCCCAGCGGGCGGAGCGCACGGCCGGGGGCGGGCCGACCAGCAGAGCGGCGATCGGACGGCCGACGACCTCGGACGCGGTCCACCCCAGGAGTCTGCGCGCGCCCTCGCTCCACTGCACCACATCGCCGTGGGCGCCGATGACCGCCCTGGCCGTCGAAGCATCGTCGAACGGATGGTCCGGGCTCATCGTCGCCACTCCTACGCGCACACTCACCGTGAAGGGTGAGTCACTTGAGTCCAGCGTAGTGCGTTCCGACGCTTCCCGAGCGACAAGCCCCAAGCTCGCCGCCCGGCTCCGGCGAGCAGGTCAAGGAGGGGAACCGGCCGGTCCGCCGCCGTGGCCGGGACCGTACGGCCCCGGTCGGCCGGAACATGACTGACGTGCCCTCATATCGGGCCGCATCACGACCGGTTGTGGACGGCGTCGCCGCCGGATGATGTCCCGACCCGCCCGCCGACCGCGCCGGGGTCCGCCCGTGCCCCGCCGGGGTGACGGGCGGGGGTGACACCGGACAGGACCGTCCCCCTGAGTCCCCGGCACCCGGGAACTCCCCACCGGCTCCACCGGCGGGGCACGGACCTCCCGGCCGCGCTCCCTCGCCGCCCGGTACCGTCCCGCACTCGTCGTGACCAGGCGATATTTACGGGTAAGTACCCCGGGGGTACCGTTGGCCCATGCCAGCTCTCAATGTCGAGTTCAGTGACCGCGAACTGGAGGATCTCCGGCAGATCGCCAAGGAGCGCGGTACGTCGATGAAGGCGCTCGTGCGGGAGGCCGCCGCCGCCGACATCGCGCGCCACCGGGCGTTGCAGGAAGGGGCGGAGGCGTTCCGTCAGTTCTTCGCGGCGCACGCCGACGAGTTCGCGGCGGCCTTTCCGGAGGACGAGCCGACCGTCAAGGGCGCCGGACGGGTCGGCTGATCGATGACCGCCGCTCCCGTCATCCATATCGACGTCCCCTGGCTGCTCCAGCGGCACGAGGAGGTGCTGCCGGACCAGCCCACGGTCAACGACTTCTCCGCCCTGGTCGCCGCCGTCGCCCGGCACCGGGTCGACCCGCCCCGGCTCGGGGTGGACTCCGACCCGGCGTGGCGGGCCGCCGCCCTGCTGCACACCCTCGCCCAGCTCAAGCCGCTGCCCGCGGCCAACGCCCGGTTCGCCTGCGCGACCGCCGTGGCCTACATGTTCGTCAGCGGCGTCGGGATCGACCCGCCCTACGGGGCGCTGGTCGACCTGGTCCGCGATCTGATCGACGGCAAGACCGATGTGTACGGGGCGGCGGACCGGCTGCGGTCCTGGCAGATCTGAGCCGCCGCACCCACCGGCCCGTCGCGGGGGCGGTTTCGGGCCGCCGGCCGGGGCGCGGGCGACCGGGACCGGCGGCCCGTGCCGCGCGGGACAGCCGCCGTCCTGCGCGGGGCCTCGCGGGAAGGGGCCGCGTCCAGTGCACCGCGCCCGGCGGGGAGCGGGCAGCGTGCGCGGCGGGGCGGCGCGTGCGGAGGATTCACACGGGGCGCGGGGAATGGCGAAAACCGTACCGTGCGGTCTGCCGTTCCGTTGTCTGACTTTCCTTCAGCGTTATGGATGTTGCCCAAGTGCCTTGTTGGCCCTGAGTGACTGTGCGAGGGTTTACATCCCAGGGGGGAATGGGCGGCGCCGATCGGCGCCGCCGGTGAACGAAGTCCGGCGGACCGCGGACGAATTCGCCCTCCCCGCGACCTCGTCAAAAAGGTCCACACCATCTCGGACCTCTTTTTCGGCGACCTGAAATCCTGAGTGTCACGCGCGCGTGGGAAGGAATCCGCTCAGTGCCCACCCCCCACCCCCCTCGACCGTCCTACCCCCCGCCCGGCGGGGAGCCGGGGGAATCGGACGAGTCCCTCGCCGCCCGGCTATCCGGGAGTACGGACCAGGAAGTCGCCCATTCCACGGCCGTATTGATCGGCCGGCACTGGCGACCGGTCCACGACTACGCGGTGATCTGTCTCGCGGCGTCGTCCGAACTGGCCGACATCGTCACCGGCGCCGCCTTCCACCAGGTCTTCGACCGGCTGACCCTGGGCGCGCCGGCCGTCGCGCTGCGGCCCCGGCTGCTGATCGCGGTACGGGACACGGTCCGGCTCTGGTCGGCGGACGACCGGATCGCCGCGGTCCATCCGGACATCCGAAGACCGGCCGGTGGCCGGGGTATGCGCACGGCCAAGTCGATGACACCGGAAAACCGGATACTCGCCGAGCGCGCATTCCAGGGACTTACCGGACCCGCCCAGTGTCTGCTCTGGCACACCGAGGCCGAGGCGGAACCCATATCCGCGCCCGCCGCCCTGCTCGGCCTGGACACCGAGAGCGCGCTGGCCGGACTCGAACAGGCCCGCGACACATTCCGTGAGGGAGTCGTCCGCGCCCATCGGGAACTCGCCCCCACCAAGGACTGCGGCTACTACAACCGGCTTCTCGACGTGCCCATCCGGCGCGGCGGCACCCTGCTCCCCGATGTGCAGCAGCATCTCGCCGCGTGCCGCTACTGCCGGGACGCGGCCGAACAGCTGAGCCATTTCGACGGCGGCCTCGATCTGCTCCTCACCGAGGCCGTCCTCGGCTGGGGCGCCCGCCGCTACCGCGACTCCCGCCCCGGCCGCGCCCAGTCAGGCCAGCGCGCGGGCCGCCGCGCCGCCGGGGGCCGCCACCGGATCGTCTCCCGCTTCCCGCTGCCGCTGCGCCGCCCCGGCTCCCCCGGCTCCACCCGAGCGCTGGCCACCGGCGCCGCGGTGGTCTCCGCGGGACTGCTGGCCGTGATCCTCACCGCCACCCTCGGCAACGGCGGCGGCGCCGACCCGGTCGCCTCCGACGACGCCCCCGGCGGCAACCAGGGCGCCTCCGCCCCGCCCGGCACCGCGGGACTGCCCGACGCGGCGCGCAGCACCCGGCTGCGCAATGTCGCCGCCGACGCCTGTCTCGCCGTGCGCGGCGCCGCCCGGCCCGGCGCCGCCACCCAGCTCGCCGAGTGCTCCGACGCCCCCGCCCAGCGCTGGTCGTACGAGACGGACGGGCTGCTGCGCAGTGTCGTCGCCCCCGATCTGTGCCTGGACTCGCACGCCGACGCCGGGGTGGTCATCCTCGGCAGCTGTGTGGACGCCCGCTCCGAACGGGCCGCCGACGTCCGCTACGACCTCACCGTCCAGGGCGAACTGCTGCCCCGCTGGGACGAACGCCTCGCCCTCGCCCCGACCGCCGGGGAACCGGCCGCCGACCTCGTCGTCAAGGTCCGCGACGGCTCCGGACTCCAGCGCTGGCGCACCGACGGCCCGGCGTCCGGCTCCCTGTCCATCGAGAGCACCCGCCCGTCACCGGGCGCCGTCGGGGCGGCGGACCGCCGGACCCGGTAGGGGGTGTCTGACGGATCTCCGTGGCGTCGCGACGCCCGGCACGCACTCTCGCCGCACCGGACAAAAGCCCTAGTAGCTCCGCTACGAGGGC
>NZ_JBEZLM010000029.1:88993-122994 GCF_040652095.1 Streptomyces sp. NPDC048290 | reverse complement strand
CAGTGCCGTGATGGGTGCCGCTGCCGTGGAGTTGTCGTCCGTCACCATCACGGGCTCCTTCTCTTTGTTCGGCTCACAGTGGGTGGGTGCGCCGCCCTCCCCCCGACGACCACGACGAAGCGGCACGGCGCCGGCACCACCCGTATCCCCGCCCCCACCGCCCCCGGCGCGGTGGCCAGGCGAACCGCCGCACCGAGGGGCCTACGCTGAACGTATGAGCAAGCAGATCGGACGCCGGAGCGTCGCGGGACTCCCGTCATGGGACCGCTGCGCGGTCATGGGGGTCGTGAACGTGACCCCGGACTCCTTCTCCGACGGAGGCCGCTGGTTCGACACGACGGCCGCCGTCAAGCACGGCCTCGACCTGATCTCCGAGGGCGCCGACCTGATCGACGTGGGCGGCGAGTCCACCCGCCCCGGCGCCACCCGTGTCGACGAGGAGGAGGAACTGCGCCGGGTCGTCCCGGTCGTCCGCGGTCTCGCCGCCGAAGGCGCGGTGATCTCCGTCGACACCATGCGCGCCTCGGTCGCCGAACAGGCCCTCGCCGCCGGCGCCCGTCTCGTCAACGACGTCAGCGGCGGCCTCGCCGACCCCGCGATGATCCCGGCGGTCGCCGCGAGCGGCGCGCCCTTCGTCGTCATGCACTGGCGCGGCTTCCTCGCGGGCGGCAACGTCCAGGGCTCCTACGACGACGTCGTCACCGAGGTCGTGGACGAGCTGCACGCGCGCGTACGGGCCGTCCTGGAGGGCGGGATCGCCGCCGACCGGGTCGTCGTCGACCCCGGCCTCGGCTTCTCCAAGCAGGCCGAGCACGACCTCGCGCTGCTCGCCGGTCTCGACCGGCTGAACTCGCTCGGCCACCCCGTCCTGGTCGCCGCCTCCCGGAAGCGGTTCCTGGGGCGGGTCCTGGCCGGGCCGCAGAGCGCACCGCCCCCCGCGCGGGAGCGCGACGCGGCCACCGCGGCCGTCTCCGCGCTCGCCGCGTACGCGGGCGCGTGGGCCGTACGGGTGCACGAGGTCAGCGCGACCGCGGACGCCGTACGCGTCGCCCGCGCGGTGGAAGAGGCCCGCGAGCAGAGCACCACCCCCTCCCCCGACGCTCAGCCGACCGAAGGAGCCAGGTGAGCGCCCCCCATACCGATGTCGAACAGGTGGAAGCCGCCAACACCGCCTTCTACGAGGCACTGGAGCGCGGCGACTTCGAGGCGGTGTCCACGCACTGGCTCACCCCCTCCGACCTCGGCGTCGACGAGGAGTACCACGACCCGGCGGACACCGGGGTGATCTCCTGTGTGCATCCGGGCTGGCCGGTGCTCACCGGACGCGGCGAAGTGCTGCGGTCGTACGCGCTGATCATGGCGAACACCGACTACATCCAGTTCTTCCTCACCGACGTCCATGTGTCCGTGACCGGCGACACCGCCCTGGTGACCTGCACCGAGAACATCCTCAGCGGCGGTCCCGCGCCCGAGGAGGGCGGGGAGCTGGGCCCTCTGGTGGGGCAGCTGGTGGTGGCCACGAACGTGTTCCGGCGCACCGACGACGGCTGGAAGCTCTGGTCGCACCACGCCTCCCCGGTCCTGGCCGAGCACGACGAGGACGAACCGGATGAACCACCCGCTCCGGACGACACGCTCTCCTGAGGGGGTCGCCGCACCGCACGACCCCTCATGGCCGGAGGGCCCATAAGGGTCGCCCCGCACCCCAGGGTGGTTGGAATCACCTACCCCTGGGTAGGCGCGGCTACCTACCCATGAGCGACCAGGTTCCCCAGGGGAAACGCCCGATGAATCCTCCGGCCCCCACCCGGCCCCGGACCCCCGCGGCCCGGGACTGTCAGTGCCCGCAGGTAGATTCGATCGAAGCCGCCCGTCCGCCCGCACACGGCACGGACCGGCCCCCACCGACGATTGCAGGAGTGATTCGCGTGGATCGTGTCGCGCTGCGCGGCCTGAAGGCCCGCGGGCACCACGGGGTGTTCCCCAAGGAGCGCGAGGAGGGCCAGACCTTCATCGTGGACCTGACCCTGGGGCTGGACACGCGCCCGGCGGCGGCCGACGACGACCTGGAGAAGACCGTCCACTACGGCATCGTCGCCGAGGAGGTCGTCGCCGTCGTCGAGGGCGAACCCGTCAACCTCATCGAGACGCTCGCCGAGCGCATCGCACAGGTCTGTCTGAAGCACGAAGGGGTCCAGCAGGTCGAGGTCTGCGTCCACAAACCGGACGCGCCGATCACGGTCCCCTTCGACGACGTGACCGTCACCATCACCCGGAGCCGAGTATGACCGCATTCACCGGGGGTCACAGCGACCCGACCGTACAGCCGGTGCCCGCCTCCGTCGTCGAGCAGGTCGACGCCGCCGACACCACCCTCCAGAACCCGCGAAGAGCCGTCATCGCCCTCGGCTCCAACCTGGGCAACCGTCTGGAGACCCTCCAGGGCGCCATCGACGCCCTGGAGGACACCCCGGGCGTCCGCGTCAAGGCGGTCTCACCGGTCTACGAGACCGAGCCCTGGGGCGTCGAAGCGGGCAGCCAGCCGTCGTACTTCAACGCGGTGGTGGTCCTCAAGACCACCCTCCCGCCCTCCTCCCTGCTGGAGCGGGCACACGCGGTCGAGGACGCCTTCCGCCGCGTCCGCGACGAGCGCTGGGGCCCGCGCACCCTCGACGTCGACATCGTCTCGTACGCGGACGTGGTCTCCGACGACCCACAGCTCACCCTCCCCCACCCCCGGGCCCACGAACGCGCCTTCGTGCTCGCGCCCTGGTACGACGTGGACCCCGAGGCCCTGCTGCCCGGTCAGGGCGCGATCGCCGACCTGCTGGCCGGTATCGGCCGCGAAGGTGTGGCGGCCCGCGCCGACCTGGAACTCCACCTGCCCGAATAGTCGTTAAGGTCAACACGACCGCGGGTCCGCCGCCCACGGTCGTACGGCGGCGGACCGTCCACCGACGACCGTTCACCGACGACCGCCCATGGACGACGTCCCATCGACGGGGGAGCTGAAGGAACACCGTGAGAGAGCTGCGCATCAGGCTGCTGATCGGCGTCTTCGTCGTCGCCGGAGTGCTGTCCTGGGCGGCTGCCCGCCTGTGGAACTCGGTGGGCACGCTCCCCAGCGTCCCGCTCGCCGCCCCCATCGTCCTCGCCCTGATCGCGGTCGTCCTGCTGTCCACCGCGCTCTCGCTGCGCGCCCGTCTCAAGGCGCAGCGCGAGCGCGAGCCGGGCGCCAAGGGCGTCGACCCGCTGATGGCCGCCCGCGCGGTCGTCTTCGGTCAGGCCAGCGCCCTGGTGGCCGCCCTGGTCGCCGGGATGTACGGCGGCACGGGCATCTTCCTGCTGGAGCTGCTCGACGTCCCGGCCCGTCGCGATCAAGCCATCTACGCCGGTCTCTCGGTCCTGGCGGGCATCGCCGTCATAGCGGCGGCCCTGTTCCTGGAGCATGTCTGCAAGCTCCCGGACGACGACGAGCACGACCACAACACCGGCGCGGCCCCGGCCGCCTGACCCCGCTCCCGCGCCGGGCGTCAGCGGGCCATGATCAGGCTCATCGCCTCGTTCCGGGTGGCCGCGTCCCGCAGCTGCCCCCGCACGGCCGAGGTGATCGTCTTGGCGCCCGGCTTGCGGATGCCCCGCATCGACATGCACATGTGCTCGCACTCCACGACCACGATCACACCGCGCGGCTCCAGGATCTCCATCAGCGAGTCCGCGATCTGCGTGGTCATCCGTTCCTGCACCTGCGGCCTGCGGGCGTAGACGTCCACCAGCCGGGCCAGCTTCGACAGCCCCGTGATCTTGCCGCTGGTCGACGGGATGTACCCGACATGCGCGACCCCCCGGAACGGAACGAGATGGTGCTCACAGGTCGAGTACACCTCGATGTCCTTCACCAGCACCATCTCGTCGTGCCCGAGGTCGAACGTCGTGGTCAGCACATCCTCCGGCTCCTGCCACAACCCCGCGAAGATCTCCTTGTACGCCCGCGCCACCCGCGCCGGCGTCTCCCTCAGGCCCTCCCGGTCCGGGTCCTCACCCACCGCGATGAGCAGCTCGCGTACGGCGTTCTCGGCACGCTTCTCGTCGAACTCGCCTATCGGGCGCTCGCCGTCCAGCGTCACGGGGTCGGTCATTGGTGCCTCGTTCCTGTGCGCGTCGCGCGGTGCCCGCGCGTCTCATCTGCGGGCATAGGGGAATGCCGCGCCCCCCAGGCTAGAACCAGGGGTGCACGGCATCCATTCCGGGCCGGATGGGGCCGAAGGACCCGTAAGCGCCCAGCGGGACGGAAACGGCTCCACCGAAGGCCGATCGCCGGAGCCGATCCATGAAGCCGGACCGGCGGAGCAAGACGACGGGGCCGATCGGCGGGGCCCGATCGGCGGGGCCGGACCAAGGGAGCCGACCGAGGAGACCGGACCAACGGAATCGACTGGCGGAGGGACCGCCGAAGCCGACCGAAAGATTCAACCGACGGACCCAGACCGGCGGAGCCGACGGCTGGCGGGGCAAGCCGACCAGCGGAGACGACCGGCAGAGCGACGGCGGAGCAACAGCCGAGCCACGGCCGAGCCGCGACCGACAGAGGAAGCCGACCAGCGGAGACGAGGCAGAGCCAGACCGGCCGAGCAGACGAGCCGTGCCGCCCCATGGCGCCGCCGAACGGAGCCGACCGACCGAGCCGACCGGCGGAACCGGGAAGCCCACGGCCGGAGCCGCAGAGCGGAGCACACCAAGCCGGGCCCAGACACCGGACGCGGCCAACCTCCCACCGGCGAGGCCCCCCAAGTCGACCGCCCCGGCCCAGAACGCCCGGCCGGAGCACCGACCGGAGCCCCCTCCCGACCAGAGCCCCCCCCTCCCGGCCGGAGCACCCGACCAGAGCCCCATCCCGACCAGAACGCGACCACAACTCCCACCCCACCCCGCCCAAACCAAAGGGCACCACCCACCCCTCCCAGGGTCGGCAGTGCCCTCCAGCTCAATCGGTGTCTCAGCAGATCGATCCTCGACCGATCCCCCGCTGATCAGCCCTCCGGCCGCTCCTCAGGAGCCGGCTCCGCCGCAGGAGCGGCAGGCTCCGTAGGCGTGGCCTTGGCCGTCGTGATCGCCGGAGTCGCTCCGTTGGCGCCGTTCGTCAGGGCCAGCTCCTTGGGGGAGAGCACCGGCGGACGGGTCGACGGGGTGCGGCGGGAGGAGCCGGTCCAGGCCGGCCGCGGGGGACGCTTGACGATCGTGGCGAAGACCTCGGCGATCTCCTCCTTGCCCAGCGTCTCCTTCTCCAGCAGCGCCAGCACGAGGTTGTCCAGGACGTCCCGGTTCTCGACCAGGATCTCCCACGCCTCGTTGTGCGCGTTCTCGATCAGCTTCTTGACTTCTTCGTCCACCAGCGCGGCGACCTCTTCCGAGTAGTCGCGCTGGTGCGCCATCTCACGGCCGAGGAAGGGCTCGGTGTTGTCGCCGCCGAACTTGATGGCGCCGAGCCGCTCGGTCATGCCGTACTGGGTGACCATCGCGCGGGCCGTGGTGGTGGCCTTCTCGATGTCGTTCGCGGCGCCCGTGGTCGGGTCGTGGAAGACCAGTTCCTCGGCCGCGCGACCCCCCAGCATGTAGGCGAGCTGGTCGAGCATCTCGTTGCGGGTGGTGGAGTACTTGTCCTCGTCCGGGAGCACCATCGTGTAGCCGAGGGCCCGGCCCCGGGACAGGATGGTGATCTTGTGGACCGGGTCGGAGTTCGGTGAGGCCGCCGCGACCAGGGCGTGTCCGCCCTCGTGGTACGCGGTGATCTTCTTCTCCTTGTCCGACATGATCCGGGTCCGCTTCTGCGGGCCCGCGACCACACGGTCGATCGCCTCGTCCAGCATCTGGTTGTCGATCAGCTTCTTGTCGCTGCGCGCCGTGAGGAGCGCGGCTTCGTTCAGCACGTTCGACAGGTCGGCGCCCGTGAAGCCCGGCGTGCGGCGGGCGACGGCGGACAGGTCGACGTCCGGGGCGACCGGCTTGCCCTTCTGGTGGACCTTGAGGATCTCCAGTCGGCCCTGCATGTCCGGACGGTCCACCGCGATCTGGCGGTCGAAACGGCCGGGGCGCAGCAGCGCCGGGTCGAGGATGTCGGGACGGTTGGTGGCGGCGATCAGGATCACACCGCCCTTGACGTCGAAGCCGTCCATCTCGACCAGCAGCTGGTTGAGGGTCTGCTCGCGCTCGTCGTGACCACCGCCGAGGCCGGCGCCGCGGTGGCGGCCGACCGCGTCGATCTCGTCGACGAAGACGATCGCCGGGGCGTTCGCCTTGGCCTGCTCGAAGAGGTCGCGGACCCGGGAGGCACCGACACCGACGAACATCTCGACGAAGTCGGACCCGGAGATCGAGTAGAACGGCACGCCCGCCTCGCCGGCCACGGCCCGCGCGAGGAGCGTCTTACCGGTGCCGGGAGGCCCGTAGAGCAGTACGCCCTTGGGGATCTTGGCGCCCACGGCCTGGAACTTCGCCGGCTCCTGGAGGAACTCCTTGATCTCGTGGAGTTCCTCGACCGCCTCGTCCGAACCGGCGACGTCCGCGAAGGTCGTCTTCGGTGTGTCCTTGGTGATGAGCTTGGCCTTCGACTTGCCGAAGTTCATCACCCGGGAGCCGCCGCCCTGCATCTGATTCATCAGGAACAGGAAGACGACGACGATCAGGACGAAGGGGAGCAGGGAGAGCAGAATGCCGACGAACGGGTTCTGCTTGGACGGCGAGACCGTATAGCCGTCCGGAATCTGCTTGTCCTGGTATTTCGTCTGCAACGTATTGGCGATGGTGACGCCCTGGTCGCCAATGTAGCTGGCCTGGATCTTGGAGCTGCCCTCGATCTTCTGGCCGTCCTTGAGCGTGACCTTGATGGTCTGCTCGTCGCCGGTGGTCAGCTTGGCCGCGTCCACCCGGTTCTCGTTGATCGCCTGGACGACCTGGCCGGTGTCCACCGTCTTGTAGCCGCCGGACGAGCCGACGACCTGCATCAACACGACCACGGCAAGGACGGCCAGCACGATCCACATGACCGGCCCACGGAAGTATCGCTTCACGTCCATCCACACGGAGCGGTGCCGCCCCGTCCCTCCTGCCATAGTGAGTTTGATAAGACAGTTCTTCTGAAGGTACCCCAGCATTGTCGCCCGAAGATGCAGGGGACGGCTGGCATTCCCGTCTACGCATGCTCCAACGGCGCGGAACCCGCTGGGGTTCCCGATCTGCTCGTTCCCCTTGGTCCGTCCGGATCAGCGGCACCGGCTGCCCGTACGGCGGGGGCGGCGGTCATCCCCGCCGCGGGGGCTCAGCCGCCGTAGACGTGGGGCGCGAGCGTGCCGACGAACGGCAGGTTGCGGTACTTCTCCGCGAAGTCCAGGCCGTAGCCGACGACGAACTCGTTGGGGATGTCGAAACCCACCCACTCGACGTCGATGGCGACCTTCGCCGCGTCGGGCTTGCGCAGCAGGGTGCACACCTTCAGCGACTCGGGCTCGCGCGAACCGAGGTTGGACAGCAGCCAGGACAGCGTCAGACCGGAGTCGATGATGTCCTCGACGATCAGTACATGCCGTCCCTTGATGTCGGTGTCGAGGTCCTTGAGGATGCGCACCACACCGGAGGACTGGGTGCCCGCGCCGTACGAGGACACCGCCATCCAGTCCATGGTGACGGGGGTGGACAGCGCTCGGGCGAGGTCGGCCATGACCATCACCGCGCCCTTGAGGACACCGACGAGAAGCAGGTCCTTGCCCGCGTACTCGGCGTCGATCTTGGCGGCCAGCTCGGTCAGCTTGGCGTCGATCTCTTCCTTGGTGATGAGCACCTGCTGGAGGTCGGCACCCATGTCTTTCGCGTCCACCCGCATCACTTTCGGTCGTCCCACCGGCTGACCGGGACCCCGCGCCGGAGGGGGTCCGGAGGGGTGTCGGTTCAGCCTTGCCGAATCACCAGTCTGCCACCCTGCCGCTGGGCGACGACTCTGCCCGGCAGGTTGATGGCCCCCTGGCCCCGCCAGCCGGTGATCAGCCGGTCCACTTCCTCGATGTGGCGCGCGAACAGCGAACCCGCCGGAGCGCCCGCCTCGATCGCCGCGCGCCGCAGCACCCGGCGGCGGACGGCGGGCGGCAGCGCGTAGAGCTTGGCGCACTCCAGCAGTCCCGCGGAGTCCCGTACGGCGCTCTCGGCCTGGCGGGCCCAGGCGTCGAGGGCGTCGGCGTCGTCCCGGGACAGCTGGGCCGTCCGGGCGAGCGCCTCCACCACGCCTTTGCCGAGCGCCTTCTCCAGGGCGGGCAGGCCCTCGTGGCGCAGCCGGGAGCGGGTGTAGGCGGGGTCCGCGTTGTGCGGGTCGTCCCAGACGGGCAGGGACTGGACCATGCACGCCTTGCGGGCGGTCTGCCGGTCGAGTTGGAGGAAGGGGCGCCGGTAACGGCCGTCGGCCCCCGAGACCGCGGCCATCCCGGACAGGGAACGGATGCCGGAGCCACGCGCGAGCCCGAGCAGTACGGTCTCGGCCTGGTCGTCCCGGGTGTGTCCGAGCAGGACGGCGACGGCGCCATGGCGCTCGGCCGCTGCGTCCAGCGCGGCGTAGCGGGCGTCACGGGCGGCGGCCTCGGGCCCTACCCGGCGTCCGCCGCCGCCCGCGTACACGGCACCATGCGCGGCGTTGGCGGACTCGCTGCCGATGGTGACGGCGGTGGCCTCGACCGGGTCCAGGCCGAGCCCGCGCAGCCGCTCGACGACTTCCTCGGCGCGCGCGGCGGAGCCCTGCTGGAGTCCGTGGTCGACGGTGATGCCACCGGCCCGGACACCGAGGCGGGGGGCTTCGAAGGCGAGGGCGGAGGCGAGCGCCATGGAGTCGGCGCCGCCGGAACAGGCGACGAGTACGAGCGGGGACGGCGGACGCTCGTAGGGGCCGGTGCGACCCGGCAGACCAGTGCGCCCCGAACGGCCGGTGCGGCCGGTGAGCGCGGTGCGGCCGGCGGGTCCGGCCGGGGCCGTGCCGACGCGGCCGGCGACGAGGGCGGTCGCACCGGTGGGGCGGGCGGCGGCCGTGCTGCCGGTGGGGTCGGGGATACGGCTGTGTTCGGTGAGGATGTCGTGGAGGACGCGGCGGACCGCCAGGCGTATCGCCGCGACCGCAGGATGGGGACCCATGTCCGGTTCCCTTCATGAAGTTTTCGGTGGGGGTGAACCCGGGTTCGGTCACTCAGAGTGTGTAGATGGTGACAGAACCGAGCGGTTCCCCGAGCATTGCACGCCTGCCCAGGGCTCACGGTCCCTCGGACGGGTGATTGCAGGGGCGTTCGACTGCCGTCGGCCGGAACCGGTTCACCACGTCACTCGGGATTCACGTCGCACACCCTCGGTTCACGACTCCGCCTTGCGGTGCACCCGTGCGATCCAGTCCGCCGGTTTGGCGATCTCCGTCTTCGTGGGCAAGGTGTTGGGCGAGGTCCATACACGGTTGAAACCGTCCATGCCGACCTCCTCGACGACCGCCCGTACGAATCGCTCGCCGTCCCGGTACTGCCGCAGCTTGGCGTCCAGGCCGAGCAGCTTGCGCAGCGCGAGGTCGAGGCGGGAGGCGCCCTTGGCACGGCGTTGCTGGAACTTCTCCCGGATCTCCCCGACGGACGGCACCACGGCCGGGCCGACACCGTCCATCACGAAGTCCGCGTGTCCCTCAAGCAACGACATGACGGCGGTCAGCCGGCCGAGGATCTCGCGCTGTCCGGGGGTCTGCACGATCTCCACCAGGGAGCGCCCGCCGTCGTCCTCCTCGCCCTCCGGACGCCCGCCCGCGAGCGACTGCGCGGCCTCCCGGATGCGCTCCAGCACGGTCATGGGATCGACCTCGGTCTCGCCCAGGAACGACTGGATTTCGCCCTCCAGATGGTCCCGCAGCCATGGAACGGCCGAGAACTGCGTCCGGTGGGTCTCCTCATGCAGACACACCCACAGCCGGAAGTCGTGCGGCTGCACGTCGAGTTCGCGCTCCACATGGACGATGTTCGGCGCGACGAGCAGCAGCCGGCCGCCGTTCTTCTCACCGGCCGGGAGGTCGCGGCTGGCCGGGGCGAACGTCTCGTACTGGCCGAGGACGCGCGAGGACAGGAACGACAGCAGCATGCCCAGCTCGACGCCGGTCACCTTGCCGCCGACCGCGCCGAGCACGGCCCCGCCCGGCGTGCTGCCGCGACGTTCCTGCATCTTCTCCAGGAGGGGTTTCAGGATCTCCCGGAACCCGGCGACGTTCGCCCGCACCCACCCCGGGCGGTCGACCACCAGGACCGGGGTGTCATGGGTCTCCTCGGTCCCCATCCGGGTGAATCCCCGGACGTGTTCCTCGGACGCTCTGGCATGGCGGCGCAGCTCCGCGACGACGGCACGGGCCTCGTCACGGCTCACCTCGGGGCCCGGCCGCACCAGCCGGGTCGCGGTCGCCACCGCGAGATTCCAGTCGACCATCTCGGCACCACCGATGCTCGTCATGCGCTCAACGGTACGTGAGCGCTGCCGCTGGGGGCAGGCTGTGCGGTCGGCGGGCGCCCGCGGAGCCCACGTCGGCGGCGGTGAGCCGAGCCGCGCGGCCGGGGGCGCCCCCTACGGGACGCCCGCGGCCGGGGGCGCCCCCTACGGGACGCCTCGCGGGGTCCGTCCGACGCGGGGCGGCCGACGGGAGGCGCCTCCTACGGGACACCTCCGCGGACGGGCCCCGTCCAGCGAAGGCGGCACCGCGCGGGACGCCCGCCGGGACACGCCGTGGGCCCCTCTGGAGACCGCCCCATGGACGCCGTACAAGGACCGCGCCCTTCGAGCCGTCCAGCCGGTCCCGCACTACGAACGCGTCAGGCGACCCCCGATAGGCCCTCCCATGGGCCCTCCCCCGATGGGCCCTCCGCCCAAGGCCCCGCTCCGAAGCCCGCCCCATGGACCCTCGCCCACGGGACAGCCCCCTAGGAGCCCGTCAACGGCAAGCGCACCCCGCCACCGCCGAAGCCATCCCGTCCAGTGCCGTCTGTGCCGCCCCCGGGTCGGTCGTGTCGGAGGCGAGGAAGGCGAAGGCGAGGACCCGGCCGCTGGGCGTCACCGCGGTGCCGGACAGTGTGTTGACGCCGGTCAGGGTGCCGGTCTTGGCCCTTACGACACCGGCGGCGCCGTCGCCGTAGCGGGCGCTCAGCGTGCCGGTGAAGCCCGCGACCGGCAGCCCCGTGAGCGTGGGGCGCAGTGCGGGGAGGTCGGGGTCGGCGGCCTTGGCGAGCAGGGCGGTGAGCAGGTCGGCGGTGAGCCGGTCGTCGCGGTCGAGGCCGCTGCCGTCCTTGAAGGCGGCGCCCTTGACCGGCAGTCCCAGGTTCTTGAGGCCCGCCCGCATCGCCGTACCGGCCCCCTTGAAGTCGGCGCGTTCGCCCGCGGCGACGGCGACGTGCCGGGCGAGGGCCTCCGCGATGTCGTTGTCGCTGTGCGTCAGCATCCGCTCGACCAG
This sequence comes from Streptomyces sp. NPDC048290, assembly GCF_040652095.1. Classification (NCBI taxonomy): domain Bacteria; kingdom Bacillati; phylum Actinomycetota; class Actinomycetes; order Kitasatosporales; family Streptomycetaceae; genus Streptomyces; species Streptomyces sp. NPDC048290. Next base: position 111,500 of record NZ_JBEZLM010000029.1, on the reverse strand, counting down.
GGTGGACAGCGGGGGCGAGGAGACGGTCGCCAGGGTGTCCGCGCGGGAGGTCGCCTTGGACGGGCCCGGGGCCGTCGACGTGATGCCGTGCTGCTTGAGGAAGCCCGCGAAGGACCGGGTGGCCTGGGCCGCGGGGTCGGTGTGACGCGGCGCCGGACCGCTGGTGGAGCCGTCGGTACGCGCCTCGTCGGCCATGAGCGGGGTGACGACGGCGAGGTTGTCGTTGACCCCGATCGGGTGGAGTCCGTCCCCGGCGTAGAGGGTGGTGTCGTAGGAGAGCGTGACCTCGGTGACGCCACGTTTCTTCAGTTCCCCGGCGGTCCGCTCGGCGAGGGCGCGCAGGCTGGCCCAGCCGCCCGTCTTCGCGCGTGCGGTGAGCGTGGGGTCGCCGCCGCCGACGAGGACGACCTCGTTGGTGTCGGGCTCGAACGCGGCCCGGGTGGTGAGGCGGTGGTCGGCGCCGAGCGCGGACAGCGCGGCGACGGCGGTGGCGATCTTCGTGGTGGAGGCCGGGGTGAGCGACCGGCCGGAGTCCTGGCCGTAGAGCCGCTGTCCGGTGGTGACGTCGACGACGGAAGCGGCCCTGCGGTCGCCGAGTCCGGCGTCCTTGAGGAGCGGGCCGAGAATCCCGGCGAGGTCCTTGCCGCCGTTCGGGGCGGCCTTCACCCCACCGGCCGGGCCCGTGGCCACGCCCAGACCCTCCAGAACCGACGCGGCGCTGGGGGCCGGACGGGGGGCTCCGGCGGACGTACCGGAATTACGACCGTGATCTGCGCCACCCGAATCCCGCTGTGCGGCGGCCACATCGCGCTCCGCCGTGCGCTGCCCGGTGGTGTCGAAAGGCCCCGCGGCGGTCACCACACCGGCCGCCAGCGCGACCCCGACGGCCGTCGCACCGGTCGTGAACTGCCAGGTCTTCACCGTGGTCACTCGCTTGACCTGCGGTTTCACGGCCTGGGCCCAGCGCGCCACCTGCGGCTTCGCGGCCCTCGCGGCCCGCGTGAGCCGCGGTCGTACGGCGCGCGCGAGCCGTCTCACACGCGGTCTCGCCCGCCAGCGACCCTGTTCGGGCACGACCACCAGCCCCTTTCGCGATCACACACCTGCGTGAGGGACACTTAACCACCAGAACTGTGTGTTGATCATGGAGGAGCCACCGGTGGAGTTCGACGTCACGATCGAGATCCCGAAGGGTTCGCGCAACAAGTATGAGGTGGACCACGAGACCGGTCGTATCCGCCTGGACCGCCGACTCTTCACCTCGACCAGCTACCCGGCGGACTACGGCTTCGTCGAGAACACCCTCGGCGAGGACGGCGACCCGCTGGACGCGCTGGTCATCCTGGAGGAGCCGACCTTCCCGGGCTGTCTGATCACCTGCCGGGCGATCGGCATGTTCCGGATGACCGACGAGGCCGGCGGCGACGACAAGCTGCTGTGTGTCCCGGCGTCCGACCCCCGGGTGGAGCACCTGCGCGACATCCACCACGTGTCGGAGTTCGACCGCCTGGAGATCCAGCACTTCTTCGAGGTGTACAAGGACCTGGAGCCCGGCAAGTCCGTGGAGGGCGCCAACTGGGTGGGGCGCACCGACGCCGAGGCCGAGATCGAGCGGTCCTACAAGCGCTTCAAGGAGCAGGGCGGCCACTGAGCCTCCCGCACCGTCCCCGGCCGACCGGGGGAAGGCCGTACGCACACCGCGTGCGGCCTTTCGCTTGTCTGTGCGCATACTGAGGCCGTTGGGACCGCAGTCGTACAGGGAGCGCTGCTTTAAGTGACGGACGCGGAGGACCGCAAACCGCATTCGGACGAGTCCCGGGGCGTTTTCGATCCGGAGGTGACGTCCGAGTTCGCGATTCCGGCGGGCCTGGACGTGTCGAAGGCGGGTGCCGAGCCGGAGACGACGTCCGAGTTCGCCGTGCCCGAGGGGCTGGACGTCCCGGCGCCGGGCGCGGCCGAGTCGGAGGGGTCGGCCTTCACCACGCCGAGCACCTACAGCGCGGGACAGGCGCCGCCCGCGTTCACCCCGCCGGACGGGCTGCCGAGGGTGAGTCTGACCAAGGACGCGCCCTGGCAGGACCGGATGCGCACGATGCTGCGGATGCCGGTGGCGGAACGGCCCGCTCCGGAGGCCGCGCAGAAGGCGGACGACGCCGGTCCGGCCGTCCCGCGCGTGCTCGACCTGACCCTGCGCATCGGGGAGCTGCTGCTCGCGGGCGGTGAGGGCGCGGAGGATGTGGAGGCGGCGATGTTCGCCGTGTGCCGCTCCTATGGGCTGGACCGCTGCGAGCCGACCGTCACCTTCACCCTGCTGTCCATCTCGCACCAGCCGTCGCTGGTCGACGATCCGGTGACCGCCTCGCGGACCGTGCGCCGCCGGGCCACCGACTACACCCGGCTCGCGGCCGTGTTCCGGCTGGTGGACGATCTCAGCGACCCCGAGAACCATCTCTCCCTGGAGGAGGCGTACCGGCGCCTCGCCGAGATCCGGCGCAACCGGCACCCCTATCCGACCTGGGTGCTGACCCTCGCCAGCGGGCTGCTGGCGGGCGCCGCCTCGATACTGGTCGGCGGTGACGTCCTGGTGTTCTTCGCGGCGGCGATCGGCGCGATGCTGGGCGACCGGCTCGCGTGGTGGTTCGCCGCGCGGGGACTGCCGGAGTTCTACCAGTTCGTGGTCGCGGCGATGCCACCGGCCGCGGTCGGGATCACGCTGGCCGTGGCCCATATCGACGTCCGGGCGTCCGCGGTGATCACCGGTGGGCTGTTCGCGCTGCTGCCGGGACGGGCGCTGGTCGCGGGCGTGCAGGACGGGCTGACCGGCTTCTACATCACCGCCGCCGCGCGCCTTCTTGAGGTCATGTACCTGTTCGTCGGGATCGTCGTCGGGGTGCTCGTCGTCCTGTACTTCGGTGTCCAGCTGGGCGCCCAGCTGAACCCGGACGCCGCCCTGATGATCGCCGAGCGGCCGGGCATCCAGATCGCCGCCTCGATGCTGCTCTCCCTCACCTTCGCGGTACTGCTCCAGCAGGAACGATCCACCGTGCTCGCCGTCACCCTGAACGGCGGGGTCGCCTGGTGCGTCTACGGCGCCATGCACTACGCCGGGAATCTCTCCCCGGTCGCCTCCACGGCCGTCGCCGCAGGGCTGGTCGGCCTCTTCGGACAGCTGCTGTCCCGGTACCGGTACGCGTCCGCGCTGCCGTACACCACGGCCGCGATCGGGCCGCTGCTGCCGGGCTCCGCGACCTACTTCGGTGTCCTGTCCATCGCCCAGAACGAGGTCAACAGCGGACTGGCCTCCCTGACCAAGGCGGCGGCCCTGGCCATGGCCATCGCCATCGGAGTGAACCTCGGCGCGGAACTGTCCCGTCTGTTCCTACGGGTCCCCGGCGCGGCGACCGCGGGCCGCCGAGCGGCAAAACGGACCCGGGGCTTCTGAAACACGGGCGCACGAGCCGTCCCGGGGGGGGCGGGGGCTGTGGGGGTGGGGGCCGTGGGGGTGGGATGGCCCGCCGGTGCGCCCGGCGGGCGGGGAGGATCGGCGCCGGTATGCCTATCGGGCCGCGAAGATCCGCGGGTGTGCCCGGCGGGCCCGCGATCGGCGGTCAGCCCTGGTTGTAGGGATACTGCCCCGGCTGCTGCGGGTGGTTCTGGGGGTACTGCTGGGGCGGGTACTGCTGCTGCGGATACGGCTGCTGGGTCTGGGGCTGGCCGTAGTACTGGTCCTGCCGGGGGTCGTGGCGGGGGTCCTGCCCGGGGGCCTGCGGCTGGCCGCCGTAGCCCTGCTGCGGGTACTGCTGCTGCTGGGGGTAACCCTGGTTGCCATGGCCCTGGCCTTGGCCGTGGCCACCGTGGTTGCCCGGATGGCCCTGGTTGCCCGGATGGCCCTGGTTGGCCTGCGGAGCACCGGGCTGATGGGTGCCCGGGGCCGGGGGGACGCGGCGGAGCTGGGTCGTCGCGTCGTCCATGGCGGGGGGCTGCTGACCGTAGGGGTACGGCTGCTGCTGCGGGGTCTGCTGGTACTCCTGCCGGGCGTCGGGCTGGGGGTTGTTCTTCTTCTGCCGCCGGGCGCGCAGCACCTCGAAGATGATCGGCAGGACGGAGATCAGGACGATCAGGATCAGGATCGCCTCGATGTTCTGCTTGACGAAGGCGATATTGCCGAGCCAGGAGCCCAGCAGGGTGACCCCGGCGCCCCACAGGACACCGCCGACGACGTTGAACACCAGGAACGAGCGGTACCGCATCCCGCTGACGCCCGCGATGATCGGCGTGAAGGTCCGCACGATCGGCACGAAGCGGGCCAGGACCAGGGACTTCGGGCCGTGCTTCTCGAAGAACTCGTGCGCCTTGTGCACATTCTCTTGCTTGAAGAGTCTGGAGTCCGGACGGGTGAACAACGCCGGACCGACCTTCTTGCCGAACATATAGCCCACCTGGTCGCCCACGATCGCGGCGATGACGATGAGCACGACCGCGCCCCACAGCGGGAAGTCCAGCTGCCCGGAAGTGATCAGCAGACCAGCCGTGAAGAGCAGGGAGTCACCCGGCAGGAAGAACCCGATCAACAGACCGGACTCGGCGAAGACGATCAGGAGCAGGCCCCAGATGCCGAAGTTGTCGAGCAGGTTGTTCGGATCGAGCCAGCTCGGTCCGAGGGCAAGCGTCGTCACGATTCCTGGCTCCTGAAAGGGTGTTGAGAACTACGGCGTCCGTACGGCCGGACAAAGCTATCAACGCAGTCTGTCCGTCCCAGGTTCCACCCGTGCCTCCAGGATGCACTGTGCGCCAAGGGGGACCAAGCTGTGAGCCATGGGCATGGACGACTACGGCGGCGGGCAGAGCCCCGAGCCCGAGGTACTCGTCGTGACGACGAACGACGCACCGGGCTACCGCGTGGACAAGGTGATCGGTGAGGTCTTCGGACTGACCGTGCGCTCCCGGCATCTCGGCAGCCAGCTCGGCGCCGGGCTGAAGTCGCTGGTCGGCGGCGAGCTGCGCGGGCTGACCAAGACGCTGGTACAGACCCGCAACCAGGCCATGGAGCGGCTGGTGGAGCAGGCCCGCTCCCGTGGCGCCAATGGCGTACTGATGTTCCGCTTCGATGTCACCGAGGCCGCCGACGTCGGCACGGAGGTGTGCGCCTACGGCACCGCGGTGGTCCTCGTCCGGGAGTGACCGTCCCCCGGACGTGACGAGCACCACGGCCGCGGTGCCGAGGTCCGCCCGGCACCGGACCGGGCGGACCTGCACCGTGGCACGGCTGAGGAATCGTGCCGGTCGACACCGGCAGGGCACGGGTGAGGACGAGTGCGGTACGGCACGGGCGCGGCACGAATCAGAACCCGCACTGACCAGGACCGGCATAGCCGGGACCAGGAGACGCGCCGACCAGCACCGACATGGCCGGGATCATCACCCCTACCGGACGGCACCGACGCGGCACGCACCATCACGCGTACCGGACAGCACCGGCATGAAACGGAACATCACGCGTACCAGACGGCACCGCATGACACCGGCCAGCAGGCGCGCCGACCAGCGTGGACGCGGCACGGATCAGCCAGCGTGCCGCACGGCATTGGCCGTGATCGCGTCCCTCAGATACGCCGCCAGGCCGGTGCGGATCTTGTCGTAGTTCGCCGTGAACCGCGGGTCGGACACATACATCTCACCGAGGCCGGTGTGCATCTCGTACGAGCACTCGTAGTGCGAGCGTGAGATGAACCGCCGGTGCTCCTCGGCGACCTCCATCGCCTCCGCCGAGTCGGCGGGTGTGCCGGCCGCCATCAGGTCGGCCATCCTGCGGTGGATCGCGTCGAACTCCTCGCCCAGCCGCTTCCAGTCCTCCTTGGTGTGTCTCGCGGCGCGGCGCTGCGACTCGCGGTACGCGTCGGTATCGCTCCAGCGTTGCCGTGCCTCCTCCTCGTACTGGTCCGGGTCGAAGTCCCCGAACACCTCGAACTTCTCCTCGGGCGTGAGGTTGATGCCCATCGTGCGTGCCTCCATGGCGTGCTCCACGGCCGCCGCCATCTTTCTCAGCTTCTCGATCCGGGCGGTCAGCAGGTCGTGCTGGCGGCGCAGATGCGCGCGCGGGTCCGCGTCCGGGTCGTCGAGCAGGGCGGCGACCTCGTCGAGCGGAAAGCCCAGCTCCCGGTAGAACAGGATGCGCTGCAACCGGTCCAGGTCCGCGTCGCCGTACCGCCGGTGGCCCGCGTGGCTGCGCTCGCTGGGGGCGAGCAGCCCGATGGCGTCGTAGTGGTGCAGGGTGCGCACCGTGACCCCGGCGAAACCGGCGACCTGTCCCACGGAGTAGCTCACTTCCGCTCCTTTCCTTCCTTTCTCGGTACGCCCTCCACGGTCCTGCCTCACGTCACGTGAGGTGCAAGTCCGATTTTCCGGGGTGACTGACTGCCATTACGCCCGATATAGGAGGTTCGCCCGTCTATCGTGGCCCGGTGGCTCACGACACCCCGTCACCGGCGCCGAGCACTCCGGCGACTCCGGCCCGCACGCTGCTGCCGATGATCCTTCCCGCGCTGGTCGTGGGCGTGGGCGCGAGCCTGCTCTTCCTCGCCGTCAGCGGGCTGGCCGAACAGCTCCAGCATGTGCTGTGGAGCACCCTCCCGGACGCCCTGGGCGTGGGCCGCTACTCCGTGTTCTGGATGCTGGTCGTCCTTACGGGGACCGGCATCCTCGCCGGACTGGTGGTGTGGAAGGTGCCCGGCCACGCCGGTCCCGACCCGGCCACCACGGGTCTGGACGCGCCGGTGATGGCACCCGTCGTCCTCCCCGGTCTGCTGATCGCCACCGCTCTGACCCTGGCGGGCGGCCCCAGCCTGGGTCCGGAGAACCCGATCATCGCCGTCAACGTCGGCCTCGCCTTCTGGCTGGGCAACCGGCTGCTGCCCGCCGTGCCAGGCACCGCCTGGCCGGTGCTGGCGGAGGCCGCGACGATCGGCGCCCTTTTCGGCACGCCCGTCGCCGCCGCCCTGGTCATCTCCGAGGCCCTCGCCGGGCGGCAGACCCGGGGCCACCTGTGGGACAACGTCTTCGCCCCCCTGGTCGCCGCCGCCGCGGGCGCCCTCACGACCACGCTGGTGGCCCATCCCAGTTTCGATCTGCATCTACCCCCGTTCAGCCGCCCCGGCTGGGCCGATCTGCTGTCCTGTCTGGTCGTCGCCTCCCTCGCCGCGCTGCTCGGCATGTGCGCGGTGTACGCCTTCCCCTATGTCCATGGCGCGTTCTCCCGGCTGCGCCACCCGATGCTGATCCTGCCCGCCGGTGGGCTGGTACTCGGTCTGCTCGCTGCCCTCGGCGGCCATCTGACGCTGTTCAAAGGACTGAACGAGGTGGCGGAACTCGCCCAGGACCCGGACGGCTGGTCGGCCGGGCAGTTCACCGTGATGGCCGTGGTGAAACTGGCCGCCCTACTGGTCGCCGCGTCCAGTGGCTTCCGGGGCGGGCGGATCTTCCCGGCCGTCTTCATCGGCGCAGCGTTCGGTCTGGCCGCCCATGCCCTGGTCCCCGCCGTGAACCCCTCGGTCGGCGTCTCGGCCGGAGTCCTCGGCGTGCTGCTGGCGATCACCCGGCAGGGCTGGGTCAGCCTCTTCACCGCCGCGATCCTGGTCTCCTCCCCTGCCATCCTCTCCCTTCTGTGCATCGCCTCCCTTCCCGCCTGGCTCCTGGTGACCGGCCGCCCCCAGATGCAGCTGAAGAAGGACGGATCGGCCGTCCGCTGACACCCCGCCGGAAGCGCCAAGCCGGGTGCGGGCGGCAGGCGCTTCCGGTGGGGACCGGCCGGAGTCGGCGGGCGAACGAACCAACTGACAGCTACTTCCGATGCATCGCCGGACGCCGCCAGGCTCTCCTTCTGATACACCGCCCGACGCTTCCGGGTTCCACCCCAGATCCATCGCATCGCCCGGCGCCACCGGGTTCCGCCTCTGACGCATCGTCCGGCCCAGCCTCGCCGGCATCTACCTCTGATACATCGCGCCGTCCGGCCCGGCCCGGCCCCGCCGGCATCCACCTCCGATACACCGCCCGACGCTTCCAGGTTCCGCCCCCAATACGTCGGCCCAGCGCCGCCGACATCTACTCCCAGCAATCCCCCGAGCGCCGCAGGGATCTACTCCTGATACACCGCCCGGCCCCACCGGGTTCCCACTCCCACGGCACTCATTTGCTCAACCGCCCGAACTTCCGTACCGCCAGCGGAAAGAACACCGCCAGCAGCGCCAGCGGCCACACCACCGCGGCCCAGACATGGCCGCTCTCACCGCCCGGGTTGCCGAACAGGTCACGGACCGCCGTCGCCGTGTGGGACATCGGGTTCCACTGCACCACCGTGCCCAGCCAGCCCGGCATCGACTCCGGGGTCGCGAAGGCGTTGGAGAGGAAGCCCACCGGCCAGACCAGGATCTGCACCGCCGTCACCAGTTCCGGAGTGCCCGCGACCAGGGCCAGATGGATACCGATCCACAGCATCGCGAACCGGAAGAGCAGCAGCAGCCCGAGCGCGGCCAGAAACCCGCCGACACCGCCCGGCACCCGCCAGCCCAGCGCGAAGCCCACACCGACCAGCACCAGCAGCATCATCACCGACTGGAGCATGTCGGCCACGGACCGGCCCACCAGCACCGCCCCGTCGGCCATCGGCATGGAACGGAAACGGTCGATCACGCCCTTGTCGAGGTCCCGGGTGACCGCGACCATCGTGGACTCCAGCCCGAAGGCCATGGTGAGCGCCAGCATCCCGGGCACCAGGAAGTCGACGTAGTCACCGGTGATCCCGCGCCCCCCGCCGACCAGGTAGCCGAACATCACCAGCAGCATCACCGGGAAGACCAGGTTCACCACGACCTGGACCGGCTGCCGCGCCCAGTGGGCGAGTTCCCGGCGGGTCATGGTCCAGGCATCGGTCAGGGCATACACGTACGCGGTCGTACTCCTCGTGCTCGTGCTCGTCTTCGTAGTCGTAGTCGTACTCGTAGTCGCCGTCGTACTCATGCCACGGTCTCCTTCGCTTGCTCGTCCCGCCCGGTCAGATGCAGGAACACCTCGTCGAGCGTCGGCCGGCGCAGGGCCACGTCCTCCGCCTGGAGCCCGGCCGACTCCAGGGCCCGTACGACCTCGGAGAGCGCCGTCATCCGGTCCGTGACCGGGGCGCTGATCAGCCGTCGGTCGTGGTCGACCGTCACCTCGTCCGCGGCCATCGGCAGCAGTGCGACCGCCGCACCGAGCTGCCCCGCGTCGCGCAGCACCACGTCGATACGGTCGCCGCCGATGAGGTTCTTCAGCGTGTCGGCCGTGCCGTCCGCCACCACACGGCCCTGGTCGACCACCGAGATCCGGTCGGCGAGCTGATCGGCCTCCTCCAGGTACTGCGTGGTCAGCAGGACGGTCGTACCGCGGCCGGTCAGGGTGCGGACGGCGGCCCACACCTCCGTACGTCCGCGCGGGTCGAGGCCGGTCGTCGGCTCGTCCAGGAAAAGCACCTCCGGTTCCACGATCAGGGACGCGGCGAGGTCGAGTCGTCTGCGCATGCCGCCGCTGTACTGCTTGACCGCCTTGCGGCCGGTGTCCTGGAGGCCGAAGCGCTCCAGGAGTTCCGTGGCCCGCGCGCGGGCCCGCCGGGCGCCCAGGTGGTAGAGACGGCCGAACATCTCCAGGTTCTGGTGGCCGCCCAGTTCCTCGTCCAGCGCCGCGTGCTGACCGAGCAGGCCGATGCGGTGGCGTACTTGATGTGCCTGGGTCAGGACGTCGTATCCGGCCACCATGACCCGTCCCGAGTCCGGGCGCAGGAGGGTGGACAGGACCCGGACCAGGGTCGTCTTTCCGGCCCCGTTGGGACCGAGCACTCCGTGCACCGTGCCGCGGCCGACGATGAGGTCGAGACCGTCCAGTGCGTGCTTGTCGCCGTACGTCTTGTGCGCGCCTTCGACGGCGATCGCCGTATCGGACACTGCGCCACCACTCCCTTGCTTCCACTCTAGTCAAATTTGACTAACTGACGAACGCTGGAGAGTAGTGCCCGTATTCCGATTGGTCAAACTTGATTACTAGATTTTTCTTCGCGTGCCGTCACTCATGCCGGGCGGCCGGACGGTGAAGCGGCCTTCCCTGGGAGCCGCCTCCCTAGGAGGCTCTTCCCGAAGCGCCCCCTCAGGGGCGGCTCTCAGCGGTCGTCCCCGGGGTGTCGCTCCGCCGTCGCGTACGGGTTCTCCTCGCCCTCCGCCAGCACCCCGACGAACGGATCGCCTTCCCCGGCGAAGGTGTACGCCCCCGCGCGGACGCGCTCGATCAGACCGCGGGTCCACTCGGCGCCGGTGTCGGCGGTGTTCACCCAGAGATTCATGATCTCCCCGATATGGCCGAGCTGGGCCGGACCCTCCTCGGGGGTGTAGTACTCGGTGACGGACTTCCGCCACGCCTCGACCGCGCGCACCCGCTCCTCCAGCAGTTCGAGCACCTCCGCGCGGGGCAGGTCGACCATGAAGCCGAGTGCGGCGCTGAGCATGTCGGGGCGCTGGTCGTAGTCGGTGAGATAGGAGCGGACCAGGGACAGATACTCCTCGGTGCCCTTCGCGGTGATCTCGTACTCGGTGCGCGGGGGGCCGCCCGCCGTGGACGGCGCGATCTCGTGCGCCACCAGCAGGCCCTGCTTGGCCATCTGCTTCAGCGCGTGATAGATCGAGCCGGGCTTGGCGTTGGACCACTCGTGCGCGCCCCAGAACTCGAGGTCGTTGCGGACCTGGTAGCCGTGGGCCCGCCCGTGCTGACGGACGGCCCCCAGCACGAGGAGACGGATCGCTGACATACGTTCAGGGTAGGCGTCAAGGTCCAGGGGGCGGGTCCCGGCTCCCAACGGCCCGCCGTCACCCCCAGGACTCCCCGCGTTCCTGCGCGACGAGCTCGAACGCCGTCCTGCCGTCCAGCGACTCCCGGATGATGTCCGCGTGTCCCGCGTGGCGGCCGATCTCGCGGATCAGGTGCAGACACACCCAGCGCATCGAGGCCCGGCCCTCGGGCGGGAACCACGGCTGGTCCGGCAGCGCGAAGGTGTCGTCGAGACTGGGCACCGAGCGGATGAAATCCTCGGTCCCGGCCGCGACCTTCTCCCAGTACAGGAGCTGGGACGCCACGCTCTCGCCGTCGACCAGCGTGAAGCACTCGTGCCAGTTCGCCTCGGTCCGCTCCACCGCGGGCGGCTCGCCCTTGGCGCGGGCGATCCAGCTCTGCTCCACCTCGGCGACATGCTTGAGCAGCCCGCCGAGCGACAGCTCACTCACGGTGGGGCGGGCCGCCGCCTGCTCCTCGGTGAGTCCCAGCACGGAGCGCCGGATGCCGCCTCGCTGCTCCTCGATGAAGGCGAGCAGCGCTCCCCGCTCGTCGCCCGCCGTCTCGGCCTGTACCTGAGTGACCATGACTGGCCCGCCTTCCCGGATCGGATGCCCATGTCCCGCTGACACCGATGACGCTACGGGCCAATGAGGACAGAACACGTCCTCATTCATGTGTCCTCGCCGACGGGTCCTCGTTGACGGGTCCTCGTGGAGAGGTCTCCATGGACGGAGTTGATCCGGAGCGCTCCGGAAAGTCCCCGGCGTCAGAACGGGAACCCGCTCCGCCCCCGCTGCACCGAGATCCACTTGAGCGAGGTGAACGCGTCCACCGTCGTCTCCCCGTTCAGCCGCCCCACCCCGGAGTTCTTCTCGCCCCCGAACGGCACCAGCGGCTCGTCCTGGACCGTGCCGTCGTTGACGTGGAACATGCCCGTGTCGATGCGCCGCGCGAACCGTACGCCCCGCTCCGGGTCCCCCGTATGGACCGCGCCGCTGAGGCCGTACGGCGTGTCGTTGACCAGCCGGACCGCCTCCTCCTCGCCGTCGAAGGGGACGAGGAAGGCCACGGGCCCGAAGATCTCCTGGCGCAGCAGGGCGGAATCGGCCGGTACTCCGGTCAGCACCGACGGCTCGATCAGGTTGTCCCGGGTCGCGCCCCGCAGCAGCGCGGTGGCGCCCTCCGCGAGCGCCTGCTCGACGGCGGCCGAGATCATCTCCGCCTGGGAGGCGTTGATCACCGGACCGATCACGGTGTCCGGGTCGCGCGGGTCACCGGCCTTGAGGGACTTGACCTTGGCGACGAACTTCTCGGTGAACTCGGCGGCCACCGAGCGGTCCACCAGGACCCGGTTGGCAGCCATGCAGACCTGACCCTGATGGATGTACCGGCTGAAGACCGCCGCGTCGACCGCGTAGTCGATGTCGGCGTCGTCCAGGACGACCAGCGCGCTGTTGCCGCCCAGCTCCAGAAGCACCCGCTTGAACTGGCCCGCACATACGGTCGCCACATGACGGCCGATCTTGTCGGAGCCGGTGAAGGAGATCACCCTGGGCACCGGGTGCTCGATGAACGCGTCGCCGATCTCGGCGATGTCGGTGATGACGACGTTCAGCAGTCCGGGCGGCAGACCGGCGTCCTCGAAGATCTTCGCGATCAGCGTGCCGCCGCAGACCGGGGTGTCCTGGTGCGGCTTGAGGACGACACCGTTGCCGAGGGCGAGGGCCGGGGCGACGGACTTGAGGGAGAGCAGGAAGGGGAAGTTGAAGGGGCTGATGACCCCGACGACACCGACCGGGACGCGGTAGACGCGGTTCTCCTTGCCCTCGACCGGCGAGGGGATCAGACGGCCCTGCTCGGTGGTCGCCAGGCCGATGGACTCGCGCAGGAACTCCTTGGCCAGGTGGAGTTCGAAACCGGCCTTCACACGGGTGCCGCCCAGCTCGGCGATGATCGCCTCGGTGATCGGCTCCTCGCGCTCCTCGACCAGCCGCAGTGCCCGCTCCAGCACCGCCCGCCGGGTGAAGGCGTTGGTCTCGGCCCAATCGCGCTGGACGCGTTCGGACGCGCGATACGCCTGATCTATCTCGTCGGCCGCGGCTATGGTGATCGAGGCGAGCTTCTCGCCGTCGTACGGATTGACATCGATGAGGTCCCAGGCGCCGGTTCCCGGGCGCCACTCACCGTCGATGTACTGCTGGGCCAGGTCGGTGAAGTACGACGACATGTGATCCCTCAATCCCCGTCGCCTCCCTGCCGGTCACGCAGTGAGGACGGTCAAAGCGGTGGAAGCCGTAAGAAAATCGCGCGGTCGAAGCGGCCGGCCCTCAGACGGGGCACCGCGCGGTCGGCCACCAAGAGCCGCCCGGGACCCACCCGGAAAACCTGACGCTCTGATCGCACGTCATCGTACTTGTGTTTCAGGAGAGTTGAAGCAGTCCACGGAGAAGATCCCGGCTCTCGGCGGGACCGGGGCTGTCGGTCTGCAACTCCTTGAGGGCGGTCTCGTACTGCGCCACGTCCTCGGTCTTGTCCAGGTACAGGGCGCTGGTGAGCTGTTCCAGATAGACCACGTCGGACAGATCGGACTCCGGGAAGCTGAGGATGGTGAAGGCGCCGGACTCGCCGGAGTGCCCGCCGAAGCCGAACGGCATGATCTGGAGCCGCACGTTGGGCCGCTCGGAGATCTCGATCAGGTGCTGGAGCTGTCCGCGCATCACCTCGCGGTCGCCATAGGGGCGGCGCAGGGCGGCCTCGTCCAGGACGATGTGGAAGTCGGGGGCGTCCTCGGCGACCAGATGCTTCTGCCGCTCGAGGCGCAGCGCCACCCGCCGCTCGACGTCCGCCTCACCGGCGCCCTTCATCCCGCGCCGGACCACCGCGCGGGCGTACGCCTCGGTCTGGAGCAGACCGTGCACGAACTGCACCTCGTAGGCGCGGATGAGGGAGGCGGCGCCCTCCAGGCCGACATAGGTGGGGAACCAGGTCGGCAGGACGTCCGAGTAGCTGTGCCACCAGCCCGCCACATTGGCCTCACGGGCCAGCGAGACGAGGGAGGCCCGCTCGGTGTCGTCCGTGATGCCGTAGAGCGTCAGCAAGTCCTCCACGTCCCTCGTCTTGAAGCTCACCCGGCCCAGTTCCATCCGGCTGATCTTCGACTCCGAGGCACGGATGTGGTAGCCGGCCGCTTCACGCGTGATGCCACGCGCCTCGCGCAGTCGCCTGAGTTGCGAGCCGAGCAGCATGCGTCGCACCACCGATCCGGGCTCTCCCGCGCTCACGTTCGCCGCCTCTCAACCGTCTTCAGGGCCCGCAGTCTGCCACTAAAGCACTTCGAGCAGTACTCGTCCGGTTACAGAGACGGAAAGAAGCCAAACATTCCGCATCCGTTCCGGGCCGCTCACTGCCCACAGCTGGCGCAAAGGTGACGGAAAAAATGACCAACAAGCGGTACGGGAGGGGCCAATTCGGTCGCGTGCACGTGCATCTGCCCTTGCATCTGATGTACGCATCCGAAACCATGGACTCGCGCCACCGCTGCATCGCAACGACCGCGAATTCCCGGGAGTGCCTCGCATGGGGACGAATGGATCGACCATGCTCAAGCCATTACGGCAGGGCCTTCCACCACTGGACCCCTCGGCCGCGTCCGATGCCGCCTCCTGCGCCCTGCCCGCCCGCTACGAAGCGGTGCGTGAGGCCCGCCGGTTCACCCGCGACACGCTGGACGGCTGGGGGGTGGACGACCGCTTCGACGACATATGCCTGGTGGTCTCCGAACTCGTCACCAACGCGCTGCGCCACGCGCTGCCGCACCCCGGCCCCTGTCCGATGGGAAGCGACCAGCCGGTGCGGCTCCAGTTGATGCGCTGGACCAGCCGTCTGGTGTGTGCCGTACGCGATCCGAGCACCGAGACGCCGATCGCCCGCGAGACCGAGGACTTCGCGGCGGAATCCGGCCGCGGGCTGTTCCTGGTGGACTCCTTCAGCGACAGCTGGGGCTGGCATCCACTGGCCGGATCACTGCCCGGCAAGGTCGTCTGGGCCATGTTCCGGTCCGGCGACCCGCGCGGTACCGGCCTGAACGACGGGCGCGACGAGGGCCTCAGGGACGGGCTCACGGGCGGCGGTCCGGCGGACGGGCGCCCAGGGGGAGGGCCCACGAGCAGTGGTCCGGCGGACGGACGTCCAAGGGAGGGGTTCACGGGATCGCTCGGCGCGTCGCTCGGGGATTTGGAGGACGCCCTGGGGGACCCGCTCGGCGAGCCGCGCGGCGACGACGTCCGACGGAGAGACGGCACCCGGCCGATGGATGGTGGTTGACGTACCGCGGCACTTCATGGTGCCGCGGTTCTACGCGCGTTACCGGCCGGTACGGACCACATGTGGCGGCCCGTTCCACGCCCCGCGTACAGGGCGCCGCGCGGGCCGCGCCTCAGCCCGCCACGAGATGGTCGAACTCGCCGTCCTTGACGCCGAGCAGCATGGCCTCGATCTCGGCCAGCGTATAGACGAGCGCGGGGCCGTCCGGGAAGTTCGAGTTGCGTACGGCGACCCGGCCGCCGGGCAGTCTCGCGAACTCCACACAGGAGCCCTGGGAATTGCTGTGCCGGCTCTTCTGCCAGGCCACTGAGCCCAGCTTGGCGGCGGCCATGCCGTTGTACACGCCGGGGGCGGGAACACCGCCGTAGAGGTCACCGCCATACCGGTCACCGTCGTACACATCACCGTCGTACACGTCGTGGTCCACAGGTCGCTCCCCGGTGGTGCACTGGCTCGTGTGGCCATTGATGCATCGGTCAACTGTGCCGGATCATAACCTTGTTCATCTGCGGATGCATGGGCGAATGCATGCGCAGATGCACGTGCACGCGGGGTGTTCCCGTGATTACAGCTTTGACGACCGCTTTACCTCTGCCGCCCCAGCTTTACCCATTCCCCCGGGACGATCCATTCGTTTTCACGGACGTTTCACGGACGCGGTTCCATCTGGTCGAGCGTCTGCCCCAGAGACCGCATGACATGCGATCTCCACCCTCCGTCCATGATCTTCCGCGCCATCAGCTGTGCCGGATCGTCGGGATCGAATCCCTCGTGCACTAGGAACAGACGCGTTCCCCGCCCTTCCTGTTCCAATGTCCATGTGATGGTCCAGTCGGCGGAGTTGGTCGCATCGGTGTCGGCCCAGCGGACTCGAAGCATCCGTTCAATGTCGTAGGCCAGCACACGTACTTCCACCGTGCCCGAGAAAGCTGTGTTCGGCCTTGGCACCGATGTCATCCGGTAGTGATGACCGACCTCCAGGCGGAAGTCCTCCGCACCTGGCATCTGCCACTGCGCGAGCAGTTCCGGCTCGGTCAGCGCGCGCCACACCTTGGCCGGCGGGTGCGGGAAGAAGTGGTCGACGCGGATGGCCGTCAGGGCGTCACCGGGCTCGTCCGGGAAGGCGGTGCTCATGTCGGCCCATCGTCGGGCATCCGGTCCAGCAAGGCGCCGAGGCCGCTCAGACGTTCGCGCCAGAACCGCTCGTACGGATGGAGCCAGTCCTGTACGTCGGCCAGGGGGGCCGCCTCCAGGCGGTAGATACGTTGTCTGCCGGAGCGCTGCTCGGAGACGAGACCGGCCTCCCTGAGCACCTTCAGATGCTCCGAGAGGCTCGGCCTGCGCATGTCGAAGTGATCGGCCAGCGTCTGGACGGGCTGCGGCCCGCCGTCCCGCAGCAGCCGCAGCACCTCGCGGCGGGTGGCGTTGGCGAGGGCAGCGAAGACGCGGTCGGCTTCGGCGGCGGGGGAGGGGGAGCGTGGGGGTGGGGGCGGGGCAACTGGGGGGTTGGAGGCGGAGGGGGGCGGTTCCGCGGAGGGGGACGGCTGTCCGGGGAGGGGCGTGAGTCCTGAGGGGGACGGCTGCCCCGGGGAGGGCGGGGGTCCGGAGGGGGACGGCTGCCGGGAGGGGGACGGAGGTCCGGAGGAGGGCGAGGACCCGGAGGAAACCGGGGGTCCGGAGGAAGGCGAGGACCCGGAGGAGGGCTGAGGTCCGTCCGCTGGGACGCCCACTTCGGGACCGCCCGCGCGGGGAGGCGGCTCCGCCGCTGGGGGAAGGCCCGCCCTTGGAGGCGATTCGCCCCCTGCGGGAATGCCTGCCTCTGGAAGCGCTTCGGCCCCTGGCGGAAGCCCGGCCCCTGGAGGCGCTTCCGTCCGCGCGCGATGACCCGCCCATGGAGACGGGTCCGCTCCCGTAGGAAGCCCGGCCATCGGAGACGGGTCTGCTGCCGAGGAAAGACTCGTCCTCGGAGACGGGTCCGCTGCCGAGGAAAGGCCCGTCCTTGGAGACGGGTCCACCTCAGAAGGAAGACCCGTCCCTGGCGGCCGGTCCGTCCCTGCCCCGGTTGCGGTCATGGCGTGATCAGAGCCCCTCCTTCTCCGTCAGGAGCATCAGCGCGTTGCCGTCGGGGTCGCGGAAGGAGGCCATCCGGCCCCACGGCTGCTCCTCCGGCCCCTCGACGGTTGTGCCCGCCTCGGCGAGACGCGCGCAGTCGGCGTCGACATCGGTCGTGACCAACATGATCCCCCGGGTCGAGCCCGGCTCGAAACCGCCCATGCCGGGTCCCGACAGGGTGAACACGGTCTGCGCGCCGCGTGGGGCGACCTGGAGCCAGCGTCCGGGCGGCATCTGGAGGTCGGCGGTGACCTCGAATCCGAGGACGTCCCGGTAGAAGCGCAGGGCACGGTCCTGGTCGGTGACCGGGAGCGTGATGAAGGAGGCGTGGGTGATGCGGGAGGTGTCGGCGGAGGCGCCGGAGGTGATGTCCATGACGCCAACGATAGGTAGGCGATTCCCTACATGTCAAACGTAGGGAATCACCTACCCATCTGGTTCCGGCGGCGGGAGCGGGCGACGGCTACCGGGAGGCGTAGGGCAGCAGCGCCATCTCCCGCGCGTTCTTGATGGCCCGCGCCACCTGCCGCTGCTGCCGGGCGCTGACCCGGGTCACCCGGCGGCTGCGGATCTTTCCGCGATCGGAGAGGAACCTGCGCAGCAGATCCGTGTCCTTGTAGTCGACGTAGGTGATCCCGGCCGTGTCGAGCGGGTTCGGGCGGCTCTTGGGGACGGGCTTGCGATCGGCCTTGCGGGGCATCGGGGGTCAGACCTCCAGGAAGGTGTCGAAGACAGGGGGCAGCCGCTTCCAGGCGTCCCGCCCTGCGGCGTACTCGGCGTCGGTCAGCAGACAGGACTCCAGGAGCCGTTCCAGCCCGTCGCAGTCGAGGCCGGGGGACGTGAACACCAGGTGCTGGCAGCAGTCGCCGTGCTCCGGGTGCCAGTCCAGCGCGGCGGCTGCCCGGCGCACCGGCGGTACCAGTTCCCACGCCGCGTCCGGCAGCGAGGCAAGCCATGGCCCGGCCGCCTCCACGCACAGGGCGCCGCCCGCCGCGTCCCAGTGCACCAGCGTGTCCGGCTTGTCGGCGAGCCAGAACCGTCCCCGGCTGCGCGCGGCGGCGCAGGTCAGGTCCTCCAGCGCGGCGTACAGCCGCTCCGGGTGGAAGGGCCGCCGCCGATGCCAGACGAGCGTGCTCACCCCGTGCGCGTCGGCTTCGGCGGGCAGCAGCGCCATGGCGGGATGCTGCGCCGTGGCGGCGGCCTCCACGTCGAACCCGGCGAACGCGGCGGCGGCGAGGGGGGTACGGGGGATATCGGCGGGACCTGGATTGCGAGAGGCGGGCATCGGGGTGCCGTCCGGGTCGGAGGCGGGGCCGCGCGACGGGACTGACGGCTCCGCCGACCCTGAGGGCGCGCGGAACGCTGAGGACTCCGAGGGCTCGAACAGTTCGAACGGCGTGGAAGGCTCGGACGGCTCGGACGGCACTGAAAACTTCGAGAACTCCGAGAACTCTGAGGACTCCGGGGACTCCGGGGACTCCGGGGACTCCAAGAACCCCGAGGACATCGCCACCCCCATCGGCCCCACCACCCCCCTTGGCGCCGGTCTCCCCTCACCCCCCTGCCCGCCGCCGTGACCGATCAGCACCCGGCGAGCCGTCGGGTGCAACTGCGTGAGCAGCTCACGGTCCTCGTCGTCGGTCTCGGGGGACTCCGCGACGGCCAGGACCGGCGCGTACTCCAGCTGCCGGGCGAAGGTGTCGGCGACCGTGCGCTGATCCGTGGCGGCGGCGGCCAGACCACGCTCCGCGAGATCGTCGCCGTTGCCGAGGTACGGCAGCAGCAGCGCCGGGTCGACGGCGGTGATCACGCCGGTAAGCCGAAGCCCGCCGGACGCGATCACCTCCGCCATCGCCTTGGGCTCGACCGAGTCCCACAGCTCGACGATCGCGAGCGGTGTGGTCCCGCCCCGCGCGAGCCGCGCCAGCTCCGGCACCAGGTCCTCGCGCAGGGCGCAGCACGCGCAGTCGTTGACCAGCGGCGTCTCACCGGTGGCGAGGACACCGGTGGCGTCGGAGACGGTCCGTACGACCGTGCCGGCCGGGGCCGTGGAGAGGTCGTGGTGGAGCACGACGCTGCCGGGTACGTCGGCGAGCAGCCGGGCCACGGTGGCCCGGCGGGCATCGGCGTGCAGCCCGCCGACGATCACCACGGAGAGGTCGGACACCGGCCTAGCCCTGCTTTCCGTACCGGCGCTCGAAGCGCTCGACGCGGCCGGCGGTGTCCAGGACCCGCGCGGTGCCGGTGTAGAAGGGGTGGCTGACGTTGGAGATCTCCACGTCCACGACCGGGTAGGTGTTGCCGTCCTCCCAGACGACCGTCTTCTCGCTCGTCATGGTGGAACCGGTGAGGAAGGCGTGGTTCGCGGCCCGGTCGCGGAAGACGACGGGGCCGTAGGGCGGGTGGATTCCCTGACGCATGAGGTGGCTCAGCGCTCCTCTCGGAAGTCGACGTGGTGACCGGCGACCGGGTCGTACTTGCGCAGGGTCATACGGTCCGGGTCGCTGCGGCGGTTCTTGCGGGTGACGTAGGTGTAGCCGGTGCCGGCCGTGGACCTGAGCCTGACCACCGGACGGAGTTCGTTGCGTGCCATGCTGCTATCTTACTGAAAATGATTCCCATTAACATCCCCTGTGACAGAGAGGTAGGTCACCACATGTCCGCCCACTGCATGCTCACCGGCGCCCGGCCAGGCTTCGGCAACCGCATCTCCCACTCCCATCGCCGCACCTCGCGCCGCTTCGACCCCAACATCCAGTCCAAGCGCTACTGGCTCCCGAGCGAAGGCCGACACGTACGGCTGCGGCTGAGCGTCAGGGGGATCAGGACGGTCGACACGATCGGCGTCGAAGCGGCCGTCGCGCGCATCCGGGCGCGCGGAGTGAAGGTCTGAGGGGTCCGTCATGGCGAAGAAGAGCAAGATCGCGAAGAACGAGCGCCGCAAGGGGACCGTCGCCCGCTACGCCGAGCGGCGGGCCGAGTTGAAGGAGATCATCCGTCGGCCCACCTCGACGGAGACCGAACGGCTGGCCGCCCAGCGCGAACTGCGGCGTCAACCGCGCGACGCCAGCGCCACCCGTGTACGGAACCGGGACGCGGTGGACGGGCGCCCGCGCGGGTACTTCCGCGCGTTCGGTCTGTCCCGGGTGGGGCTGCGGGGGCAGGCGCACGCGGGGTACTTGCCAGGGGTGCGGAAGGCTTCCTGGTGAGGTGGGTTCCTCTGCGGCGGGCTCACCGCCGAGGGGCCTCGCCGGGCTCGGGACGGTGGAGTTACGGGCTGGTAGCTTGCTGAGGGTCGTGACGTCCGTTCGGCTCATAGTGGGGGCTTTCCGTGACTTCGGTGTCGTATGGACGTGGTGCGGAGTCGGACGAGCGGCGCGCCGGAGCCTCTGATCGTGGTCCTGGAGTCGGCGCTCCGTCTCCTGTCGGGGACGTCTGTCGGGTCGGTCGCGGCCGGTCGGTGCGGGGCCTGGTCGTGGTCGTGGGCTTCGGACTGGCGGGTCTGCTCGCGCTGAGCGGCTGCGGTGGGGGTGGGTCGGACGACGACTCCGCACCGCCCTCCCCTTCCCCCACCGCCTCGGCGGACACCGGGGGCACGGACGGCGATACACCGGCCGCCGTCGGTGAGCTGGAGGGCAGTTGGGTCACCACCTCCGCGGACGGCAAGGTGGTGGCGCTGATCGTGACGGGCGCGGAGGCGGGGCTCTTCGCGACCGGCGGGAACGTGTGCGGCGGGCCCGCCGGGGAGGCGGACGGAGAGCGCGTGATCAGCCTCAAGTGCACCGACGGCGGCGACGACCGGGCCACGGGCACGGTCGACTCCGTGTCGGCCACCACGCTTGAGGTGACCTGGGAAGGCTCGCTCGGGACGGAGACGTACACCAAGGCCGAGGGTGGGCAGTTGCCGTCGGGGCTGCCGACGGCGGGTCTGGGGCAGTGACCCGCCCGTCCGGACCTTCACCGGGCGGGCATTCGCCGTCCGGCTGATGGATCAACGGGCGGGCGGCTCCTCCGAGTTCCCCGACCCGCCAGGAATTTCCGGTTCTCCCCGAACGGCGGGGTCCAGCGCCTTCGAGAGCGCCTCCAGCGAGGCGAGAAGGAGCCGCGCGGTGGGGCGTACGACGGTGTCGGCATCCGGGACGCCCGGGGTCTCGGTGTCGGACGGCTGGGCGTCGGTCGGCGGGGCGGGTTCGGACCAGGCCGGGTCGTCGAGGGCGGCACGTACCGCGTCCCAGGTGGGGACCCGGCGCTCGCGGATCGCGCGGGCGCCTCGCTCCGTGCTCGTGCGCAGGGCGTCGGCGAGCCGGGCGGCGGCCGGGACCGGTGGCGTGCCCCGGTCGGGGAGGTGGGCCTCCAGCAGCATCGCGGCGCGGCCCAGGTGCGTGAGGGCGTCCTCGGCGTCGTCGGCGGTGGTCCGGGACAGGCCGCGGTGGCGGACGGGTTCGCCCTCCGCGCGGGCGACGGCCTGGTGCCAGGCGGCGCGGGCGGTCCGCGCGGCGAGCAGCGCCTCCCGGACATCGGGGGCGGTACGGCCGACGGGTTCGGCGTAGTGCCGGACGACGGCGGCGGTGTAACGGCCCTGGGCGGCCAGCCAGTCGGCGAGACGGCTGCGCAGTCTCGGGGTCTCCCAGGCCGGGTACACGGCCGTAGGCGACCATCGCCAGCATGCCGCCGAGGAGGGTCAGCAGGACACGTTCGGGCACGGTCTGTGTCCACGCCTCGCCGCCCATGCCGAGCAGGAAGACGACATACG
Source organism: Streptomyces sp. NPDC048290 (assembly GCF_040652095.1). Lineage (NCBI taxonomy): Bacteria > Bacillati > Actinomycetota > Actinomycetes > Kitasatosporales > Streptomycetaceae > Streptomyces > Streptomyces sp. NPDC048290. The sequence goes on along the minus strand of NZ_JBEZLM010000029.1, from coordinate 89,464 downwards.
CGGCGATACACGCCTGGGCCGCGAACTGGCCGGTACGCATGAGGAGATACATCAGGGCGGCGCTGATCACGGCGAGCGTCGCCGCGAGATAGGTGCCGGAGCCGGTGACCTGGAGCACCGCGGTGGCGACGGCGACCCCGAGGACCGTACCCGCGAAACGGGCCACCGCGCGGCTGTACGTCTCCGAGAAGTCAGGCCGCATGATCATCACGGAGGCGAGCGGCGCCCAGTAGCCGTGTCCGAACGGCAGGGCGGTGCCGAGCAGATAACCGACGGCGGCGACCACGGAGACCCGCACGGCGTGGCGGGTGATGGGCGAGCCGGGAGTGCGGAGTTCCTCACGCATGGCGGCGAGGGTGACGGGGACCAGGGCGAGCAGGGTGGGGCGGGGGCGGTGCGGCGCGATCGGTGGGGGCGTGGCGGGGTGGGCGGGGCCGGGGGCGGCGTCCCGCGCGGGAGCGGGCTTCGGCC
>NZ_JBEZLM010000029.1:0-88895 GCF_040652095.1 Streptomyces sp. NPDC048290 | reverse complement strand
CCGATGGGTCCTCCCCCGCCGGGGCGTGGCGAACTGGTCCGGGCCGGGGACGGCGTCCCACGCGGGAGCGGGCTTCGGCCGATGGGTCCTCCCCCGCCGGGGCGTGGCGAACTGGTCCGGGCCGGGGACGGCGTCCCACGCGGGAGCGGCCTTCGGCCGATGGGTCCTCCCCCGGTGTCCGCCGCCCACGGTCGTCTCGGCGGTCTCCGCCACGTCCTGGAGGAGCCGGGCCAGCCGGGTGGCCGCGCGATAGGGGGCGCCGTTGAGGAGCGAGCCGGTGTCGGAGGTACGCAGGGCGGCGACGGCGGCGGGCGGGAGGTCGACCGGTTCGCCTTGGCGGATGGCACCGGCGGTGGCGTCGAGGACGGCTCCCGCGGCGGCGAGCAGCTCACGGACCCGGTCCCGCGCGGGGCCCTCCTCCGGCACGCCGAGCGCCGGATCGGCGAGGGAGGCGAGGACCGGGCGGATGCGCTCGGCGAGGCCGCGGGCGCCGTGCAGTTCGGCGGGGCGGCGACGGGCCTGGCGAGGGGTGACGGCGGCGGCGTCGCGGGCGGCCATCAGGGGCAGCGGGTCGAAGGGCGCCCTGGGGTCGTGCCGCAGCCTGCGCGCGTAGTCCGCCTCGGCGGCCAGGGCGTCGGCGAGGGCGTCACGCTGGGCGCCCCAGCGCCGTACCGGGAAGAGCACGATCAGGGTCGCCTGGACCAGGCCGCCGCCGATCATCGTCGCCGCGTGGACGGCGGCGTCGGCGACCGAGGTCGGCAGGGTGACGGTGACGACCATCATGGCCACGTTGGAGGAGGCGATCAGACCGGTCGTCGGACCGGCGGCCCAGCTCAGCCCGGAGACGAAGGTCCACACCCTCAGCAGGGTCAGGAACAGCCCCAGATGGGAGACGGTGAGATAGCCGAGGAAGGTGGAGACGGCGAGGCTGGCGCCGGACGCGACGGCCAGTTCGGGGCGCGGGCGCCAACTGCGCTGGAAAGTGGCGATGGCGGCCTGGAACGCGCCGAAGGCGGAACTCGCCGCGGTCTCCGGGCCCAGCGTCCACAGACAGACCGCGATGGTGATCGCGAGCCCGGCCGCGCCGCGCAGGGCGAGCAGCGGCTCCAGCCGCTTGCGCTCCACCGCGAGCCCCGAGCGGACGGTGGCCCTCAACGCCCGGAACCAGCTCATTCGGCCAGCGTAAGCTCCTGCCAGACCATCGTCATCGGCCACCCGTGGGGAACCCGTACATGCGCGCGCGTCCGTTTCCGCTCACCGTTCTCGCCCTCACGGGCGTTCTGCTGCTGGGGGCCTGTGGGGGCGGAGGTGACGACAGCGGCGACGGTGGCGGTACCGACGGGAAGGCGTCGGAGGCGGGTACCTGTGCGATCGGGGACCTGACCGTGGAGGCCGGTCCGGCCGCCGAGGCCCCGGCCGACGGGGACACCGGCAATGTCCCGGTCACGCTCACCAACACGGGCCCGGACTGTGTCCTGGACGGCTTCCCGGGTGTGCGCCTGGAGGACGGTGACACCACCGCGGACGTCCCGGCCGACGAGGCCGCCACGGCCCAGCAGCTGACGCTGGCGAAGGATGTGGCGGCGACCTTCACCGTCACCTATGTGCGGGGTACGGGCGTGGACGCGAAGCAGCTGCGGGTGAGCCTGCCCGGCGGCGACCAGGGGACGGAGCTGCCGTGGTCCTACGGACCGGTCGCGGCTCAGGGCGGGGTGCCGGACGCTTCGGTGAGCGCGTTCCAGCAGGCGGGGGACTGAGAGCCGGCGAGCCGCGAACGCCCGACATGTGTCCGCGTTCTCAGCGCGGTGGCAGTCCTCGCCGGGACACGACCTCCGCGCGGTCGGCCGCTTCGGCCCCCTGGGTCCAGCCGTCCGCGTCGGTGACACCGCGCAGCCGGGTCGTGGTGGTCTCGGGGAACATCCGGTCGGCGGCGTCGGTGACGGCGACCGCGCGGGTGGCGAGTACGGGCAGCAGATCGTCGCTCACCTGGGTCTCGACGGCTTCCGCGAGCCGGGCACCTATGCGATGGGCGTAGGCGGCGAGAAAGGACTGCCGGAAGGTCTTGGTGCGCTTGCGCCCGCCCTTGCGCTGGGCGGCCTCGGCCCTGGTCATGGCGGTGTCGGCCTGGACCAGGAGCGAGGTGTAGAGCAGTTCCACGGCGGTGAGGTCGGCCTCGAAGCCGACGACCGTGGAGAAACCGAAGGTCTCGTTCCACACCGCGCGGCAGTGGTTGGCGTCGGCGACCGCGTCCAACAGGACGGCCTTCGCCTGCTCGTAGGGCGCTTCGACGCCGATCCGGCAGGCTCCGGGCGTGTCGGGGGCGGGCGCCCGCGCGGCGAGCAGTGCCTCGTCCACGCTGTACCGGGCCATCAGTTCCTGCGCCTTGGCGGTGAGCGCCTCCGCCTCCTCGGGAAAGCCGGTGGCCTCGGCCTTGGCGAGCAGGGCGCGAATACGGACCAGGGTCCGCGACGAGGAGGCGCCGCCTCCGGTGCCGTCGCTCCCGGAGACCGCGGCGCCACCCCGCACCTCGTCGTCCAGCGGCTCCAGGGCGGGCAGACGCAGAAGCAGCCGGTACAGCTCCAGTACGGCGGTGGCGTGCGAGAAGCGATCCGCGCGGGGCGGCGCTCCGGCGGGCAGCGCGTCGAGCTGCCCGGCCCAGCGGGGTCCGCGCGGCCGGTCGTCGGGGGCCTGCGCGCGGATGAGGGCGGCGAGGAGGCGGGTGTGCGTGTCGTCCAGGTCGCGGCGCACGAGCCGGACGACGTCGGCGGGCTGCCAGCCGCGCCGCCAGGCCGCCGCGACGAACTCCCGCCCGCGCCGGTCGAGTTCGGCGTCGGCGGAGGGATCGGCCGCCAGGAGGGAGGCCGCCGTGTCGAGGGCGGTGTCGTCGCCGTCCGGGGCGTAGAGGGCGGCGAGGGCGCGGTCGACGGTGGGGGGCGGGGACGTACTCACGTGCTCGATCGTGCCATGGGGGCGCGGGGGCATGGAGGCGAAGGGGGCGAGGGGGCGGAGGGGGTGAGGGGGCGGAGGGCGTAGGGATGTGGGGACGCGCGGACATGAGGGCATGAGGGTGCGCGGGCATCAGGACATGGAGGCGCGGGGCGTGAAGCGTGGGCGTCAGGCGCCAGAAACCCGACCGTCAACCTTCGGTTGACACCCCACGAAACGCAACCTAAGGTTGACACATGGCGACCAACCCCATCACCACATCCGTACGTCTCGACGACCTCATCGCGGCCATCAAGACCGTGCATCCGGAGCCGCTCGACCAGCTCCAGGACGCCGTGATCGCCGGGGAGCACCTGGGTGACGTGGCCGATCACCTGATCGGCCACTTCGTGGACCAGGCCCGGCGCTCCGGTGCCTCCTGGACCGACATCGGCAAGAGCATGGGCGTCACCCGGCAGGCCGCGCAGAAGCGGTTCGTCCCGAGGGAATCGGCGGACCTCGACCCCAGCCAGGGCTTCAGCCGCTACACGCCACGCGCCCGGAACGCGATCACCGCGGGCCACAACGAGGCCCAGGCCGCGCGCAACACGGAGATGAACCCCGCACACCTGGCCCTCGGCCTCCTCGCCGACCCGGACGGCCTGGCGGCCAAGGCGATCGTCCAGCAGGGCGTCCTGCTGGACGTCGTACGACAGGCCGCGACGGCGGGGCTGCCGCCCGCCGCCGAGGAGGCCCCGGAGCTGATCCCCTACACCGGGGACGCGAAGAAGGTCCTCGAACTCACCTTCCGCGAGGCATTGCGGCTCGGCCACAACTACATCGGCACCGAGCACATCCTGCTGGCCCTCCTGGAGTTCGAACACGGCGACGGCGTGCTGTCCGGCCTCGGCATCACGAAGGAGGCAACGGAGGCGTACGTGGCCAAGGCGCTGGCCGCGTACACGGAGGGGGCCGGGAACGAGTGATGACCGGGTTGCCGGGCTCGCGGGTCGCTGGGGGTGGCCGAGCCGCGAGGGCCGGGGCGCTGCGGCGCTGACACTCCTGAACCAGGAGCCAGACATATCAGTCATATAGCTAGAAAAACACCCAAAAACCCTAGACACGAGAAGCCGCAAACTCACACCAAACAACCCATCACGGGCACTGTCAGACTCGGGTGTCACACTCGTGACATGGCCGATCGCTGGGCACTCGCCGCGGTCGAGGGTGGTGGCGTGGAGGTCGCCCCCCTCGGCGCCGACGGGCTGCCCAGCGGGCCGGTGCGCCGGGAGGCGGACGCGGCCGGAGCTGTGCGGGAGCGGCCCGATGTGGCGCGGTGGGTGTGGCGGTCCACCGCCGAGTTGTATCCGCGACTGCTCGCCGCGGGGGTGCGAGTAGAGCGGTGCTACGACATCGAGGCCGCCGAGACCCTGCTGCTCGGCCACGAGGGGCGGTACGGGGAGCCCCGCTCGGCGGGTGCGGCCCTGGCCCGGCTGCGAGGCGGCCCGGTCCCGGCGGACCTGCCGCCGCGACCGGCGGAACCGGGCACACAGTCACCCCTGTTCGAACCGCAGTCGGCGGAGATCCCGCTGGCCGACCTGCTCGCGGTGTACGCCGAACAGCAGCGTCGGCACGAGCGGGCGGAACACCCGGACCGGATGCGGCTGCTGACGGCGGCGGAGTCGGCGGGAACGCTGGTGGCGGCGGAGATGAACGCGACGGGACTGCCCTGGCGGGCGGATGTCCACCGCGAGGTGCTCCACGAACTGCTGGGCGAGCGGTACGCGGGCGGGGGCGAGCCGCGTCGTCTGGCGGAGCTCGCGGAGGAGGTCTCGACGGCGTTCGGGCGGCGGGTGCGGCCGGATCTGCCGGCCGATGTGATCAAGGCGTTCGCACAGGCGGGCATCAAGGTCGGCTCGACCCGTCGCTGGGAGATCGAGAACATCGACCACCCGGCGGTGAAGCCCCTGGTGGAGTACAAGAAGCTGTACCGGATCTGGGTGGCGCACGGCTGGTCGTGGCTGCACGACTGGGTGCGTGAGGGCCGGTTCCGTCCGGAGTTCCTGGCGGGCGGCACGGTCACCGGGCGCTGGGTCACCAACGGCGGGGGCGGTCTCCAGATCCCCAAGGTGATCCGGCGGGCCGTGATCGCGGACCCGGGCTGGCGGCTGGTGGTGGCGGACGCCAGCCAGATGGAGCCGAGAGTACTGGCGGCGATCTCCCGCGACCCCGGCCTGATGGAAGTCGCCTCCCACGACACCGACCTCTATCAGTCCGTCTCCGACCGCGCCTTCGCGGGCGACCGCGACCAGGCCAAACTGGCGGTGCTGGGCGCGATCTACGGCCAGACCAGCGGCGACGGACTGAAGAACCTGGCCGCGCTCAGACGCCGCTTCCCGCGCGCGGTCGCCTACGTCGACGAGGCCGCCCGCGCCGGGGAGGAGGGCCGCCTGGTCCGCACCTGGCTGGGCCGCACCTGCCCACCGGCGGCGGGCTCGTCGCGGGACGACATCGGGGACGAGGCCGGAATCCCGATGGACGACGGCGAGGAGGGGGCGAGCGACGCCGACGGCTCCGCCCGGACCGGGGGCGCCACGGGCTCCACCCAGGAGTGGGTGCCGGGCTACGCCTCCCGCTACTCCCGCGCCCGGGGCCGCTTCGCCCGCAACTTCGTCGTCCAGGGCAGCGGCGCCGACTGGACCCTGCTCCTGCTCGCCGCCCTCCGCCAGTCCTGCGCCGGTCTCTCCGCCGAACTGGTCTTCTTCCAGCACGACGAGGTCGTCGTGCACTGCCCGGAGCACGAGACCGAGGCGGTGGTGGCGGCGATCCACGAGTCCGCGCGGGTGGCGGCTCGGTTGACGTTCGGGGAGACGCCGGTGCGGTTTCCGTTCAGTACGGCGGTGGTGGAGTGTTACGCGGAGGCGAAGTAGGGGCTGGTCTGTTGCTGGACGGGGGTGTTGAGGGGCTGAGCGCGTCCGGCTCCCCGGTCCAGCCGCGGGCGGTCTGGCGGGGGCACTTGGTCCGGCAGAACGAGTGCTGCCTGATCCGCAGGCAGTGTTCATCGACTCCGTCCAGCGATCGGGGCTATTCGGCCGTCCGCGCCCGGGAGCAGGCGGGTGGACCCTCAGGACACATCCCCGTGCCAGTCATCATGGGTCGTCAGATAGCGCAGCCCGGTCCACTCCTGGGCAAGCCGATCCGAGCCGCTGAGCAGCGCGGCAACCTGTGCCTCGTACGCAGGCCCGAGCCCGCGGGCCAGTTCGGCCGCCTTGGTCACCGGCAGCGGCTTCTCCTTGCGCGGGAGCGGGGTGCCGATCCTCAGCAGCGCCCTGTAGAGACCCAGTGCCAGCCGGACCGGCGGGAGTTCGGGGTCCTTGGCGGCTTCTTTGGCGGCCGAGGTGGGGATGCGCAGTCCGGTGGGGTCGAGATCACCGAAGTAGCGGATCTCCGCGATCCTGCCGCGCCGAAGCATCTTGATGCCGCTGAGCGAGGCCAGGAAGGAGTTCCCCATCCCGCACACCACGTAGCCGACCGCGTGGTCGTCCAGTCCGTCCAGCGCTTCTACCAAGGACCAGCAGGTGGTGACGTTCTCCACGACCAGCAGGATGTCTCCGTCGCCGATCTTCCCGTAGTACCCGTCGTTCTCGGGGATGAGGCGCTCAGTGAGCAGTTGGGGCGGCACCGGATACGTGCACAGCAGCTCGTACAGCGCGTCGCGGTCCGAGAAGAAGGGGCCGCTCAGCTCGTCGAGCGCCTTCTCCTCCGCCTCGAAGAGCCCGGAGTAGGCGCGGCTGCCGTAGATGTCGAGTGATCGCTCTCGAACAGGCACGGGTGTCATGTCGGGTTCGGAGAAGAACCAGTCGCTGATTCCCTGGATTCCGGCCCGGGTCCTGGGACGCGCGTCGGCCCAATGGCTCGCCGCCCTGCGGGTCCGGGCATGCAGAACGGGGACGGGTACGGCCTTCCGGGGCCGTGGCACGGCCTGATGGTCCGGGAGCACCCAGACACCGGGCGGCAGCGCGATTCGCTCTCCGTCGGTGCCGCCCATGAAGGCGATGTCCCCATGGGCCACCAGTTCGTCCAGGTATCCGCGCAGGGCCGCCGACTCCAGTTCGCCGTCGCGGAGCGAACGAGGTACGGCGCGGAAGATCTGGAGCAGTTCCTGTCGCGGCACCTTGGTCCTGTGCGTGCCATCCCATTTCTTCCGGGTACGGACGTACTCGCGCAGCGCCTCGGTCAGGTCACGTGCGGGACGGCTCAGAGCGGTCATCTGCTACTTCCTCGGATGCCTTGGATTCCTCATGCCCTTCGGGTTCCCCGAGTTCCCCGGGTCCCTCGGACCCCTCAGACCGCTCAGGTCCGCCGGCCTCCACGGACTGCTCGGGTCCGCCGACCTCCTCGGCCTCCTCGGCCTCCTCGGCCTCCTCGGACCGCTCACCATGTTCGCCCCGCACGTCACCATCGTTGTCCCGCTCGGCGCCGCCCCGGGCGTGGTATCCGATGGATGTGATCACCGGAGAGTCGCCCTCCTCCAGCGGTTCGAGAAGGTGTTTGCGCAGGTCACCGACCACGGTCAGGTACTTGCGATGGGCACGCAGATCGGCGTCGTTGCGCAGCCGGATGACCAGCGGGAAGGAGTCCAGCACGGAGAGATCATTGAGCCCGGTCGTGTAAACGAGTTGCACGCCCAGCGCGCGGGCCACCGACTGCTGGAGCCGCAGAAGATAGCTCGCCGAGGCGCGGCCGATCGGATTGTCCAGGAAGAGGACTCCGGAGTGCCGATGGTGACGCACCTTCCCCTTCTCGTTGGCGCGCAGTGCGGCCATGGTGCAGTAGAGGATGATCGCCGCGGTCAGCACCTGCCCGCCGGAGAAGACGTCCTTGAGGTCGGAGACCGGCACCCGCTCCGTGCGCAGCACTGCGTCGGGCTTGAGGATGCGTACCCGGAAGCCCTTGGGTGCCACAGCTTCGGTCACTCCGCGCAGGAGCAGCGCCATGCCGTCCCGCTTCACCTCCTTGCCGCCCGCGACGGCTTCGGCCGTATCGTCCACCACGGTGCCGAGCCGGTCTTGCAGCGCCTGCTCGGGGACCTCGTTGAAGCGAATCCGCAGGAACTCCTGCTCGGACCAGTCCTTCAGGCCCTTCGGTAGCCGGGAGAGATTCTGGGCCCGTCTCAGAGTCCGCAGGGCGTCCTGCACCTGCTGGCTGAGCTGGAGCACGATCTGCCTGCGGTGCCGTTCGATGGAGTCCAGGTCCACGGTGAGACTGCGCAGTCTGGGCCGGAGGGTGTCGCTCCAGGACGCGGCCTGGGCGGGCAGCTCGGCCCGGGGACAGGTCTGGATGATGCTGCGGCTGGGCGAAGCGAGCGGCCCGAAGCGGTCCTCGGCGGCATAGCCGACGAGCAGGTCGGCCAGTGACCGCTCCTTGGTGAACGCCGCCTCGGCCGCCGCGCCGATCTCGTCGAGACGACGCTTCAGCACGCCATGCCGCTCACGTGCCGCAGGCACTCCGCCGTCGAACGGAAGGTCGTCCTCCCTCGGCTCGCCCGACCGGGACAGAACGGTGATCAGATCCGCGAAGTGGGTCGCGGAGCCGCGCACCGTGGCCGCGTGGGAGTCGGCCTCTTCGCTCTGCCGGGTGATCTCCCGCCGGACGCGGGCGGCCTCGTCCCGGTCGTGCTCGGCCTGTTCGACAAGACGCAGTCCATGAGTGACGTGCTGGGGTGGCCCATACGGTTCGAGATCGACGGGTGTGACTGGTTCCGGGAACTCCCTGAGGGCCGCTTGGCGTTCGGCGACCCGAGCGTCGGTCGCGGACAGGGCGGTTTGGCAGTCCGTGACCGCGTCGGCCGCGCGGCGCCGGGCGGCGGCCCGGCTCTCGGCGTCCACGCCGTCCGGACCGCTCAGCAGTTCCTGGGCGGCGCTCCGGGTCTCCGGATCGCTCCGCTCGCCGAGGTCGTCAACCGCAGCCCGCTCCTGTGCCTCAGCCTGCTCAAGGTCGACGAGGAGTTCGGCGCCGACGGCGGCCCGCGCGTACTCGGCGACCGCGGACTCGTACGCCTGCCGCAGCACCGGCAGCGGCTGCTGGGCCCCCGTGACCTCGCTCTCCGTGATGGTGTCCGCGCCCGGCAGGGCGTCGAGTTCGGCGGTCATCCGGTGCAGCGCGGCGAGCAACCGGTCCGCGGTACGTACATGTTCGGCCCGCTTGGCCCGGTGCTGTTCGGCATCCGCCCGCGCCTGCGACGCCGCGTCCCGCTCGCGCTCCTCCGCCACCCGAGCCTGTGCCGCGGTCGTCCGCCAGTCGGGCAGCAGCGCCTCCCACTCGGCGAGACCGCGCAGCGTGTTCCACCGTGCCTCACAACTCCGCTGCTGGTCGCGGAGTACCGGCAGGCCATCGCGCGCCGCCTTCAGCTGTGCCGCGATCCGGTCCCGGTCCTCGGTCCGCTCCGCCAGCGCCTCCTGGGCCGCGGCATGGACCTGTTCGCGGTCCGCGAGGGTCTCGCGCAGTTCGCCGAGCCGCCCGGCCGGATACTCCTGCTGCCAGCTCTCGAGGCGGGTGAGGAGCGTGAGATACGTCCGCTGCTGGGCATCCAGGTCCGAGAGGCGGGACCGGTGCTCGTCATGGCGGCGGCCGAGGGCGAGACGCTCCTGACCGGCGGCACGCTCGTCGTACAGGGCCGGGTGGGGTGGCACCACGAACTCCACGCCGGGCAGCGAGGGGCCGGTCGGTTCGGCGGGCTCGTGCATCGCGACGGTGGTACCCAGCGCGACCAGGGTGCTGGGCCACAGGTTCCGGGCGGCCAGCACCTCCTGGGCCCGGAGAGCCTGTTCGGGCTCATTGAGCAGCACGCCCGTGACCAGGTGCGGGACCTGTGCGAGGAGGCGACGGCGCTGCTCGACACGCGGCAGGCCGGCCACGTAGTCCCATCCGGTGAAGGCGTCGATGTCCGCGTCACGCAGCGCGGCACAGACATCCGCTGCCTCCGGGGACGGAGGGAGCAGTTCGTTCGTCTCCAGGGCGAGACGGGCCCGTTCGTCGCGGGCCATCGCGATACGGACCTCGACCGCCGCGGTCTCGGCTGCGTCCCGGCGCTGGGCGAGCTTGCGGGCCAGGGCCGGTGCGTCGGCCTCCAGGTCCAGCCGGGCGAGATCGAACAGCCCGAGGGGCTGGATCTCGGCTTCCAGCGCACGGGTCAGTTCGTCAGCGGTGTTCCACTCCCGGCGGGCCAGGTCAAGGGCGTGCTCGGCCTTGGCGGATGTCCGCTCGGCCTGCTGGCAGGTCCGGTGGGCGCTGTCGTGCAGTTCGGCCGCCGCGTCCGCCGCCGCTTCCTGCTCAGCGACCGCCTCCGCCTTCTCGCGGACGGCTTCCTCGGCCCACCGGGCACCCTCAGCCGCCGTCATGCCCTCGGCGAGCAGACCCTCCTGCACGGCTTTGCCGACGGCAGCCATGACCTCGTCGATCCGGCCGTCGAGAGCCTTGGCTTCCGCGTGCCTGTCGGCCGCCCGGCCGACGGCGATGTCATGGTCGGACTGGGCCTGCTCGGCGCGCAGGCGCGCGTCCTCCGCCTGCTGCTCCGCCACTGCCGACCGCTCGGTCAGGTCCCGCGCGGCCGTGCGTAGCGCGACGACGAACGCCTTGAGGGCGGCGTCCCTGGCCAGCATGGCTGGCCGGGCCTCCTCCTCGGTCCGGCGGACGAGTTCCCGCAGCCGGTGGGCGGCGGCCCTCGCCTCCAGAGACCGGGCGAGTACGGGCACGACGTCCCATGCCTTCTCGGTGGTGCGGGCGCGCTGCCAGGCTGTGCGCGCCTGCTGCTGTTCGTCCTTCGCGTCGGACAGTCTGAGCCGCGAGGTCAGCCGCGCCAGCTCCCGGGCCGTGGCCACGAGCCCGTCGTGCTGGGCAGCCGCTTTCCGGAGACCTTCACGCAGTGATCGGGCGACGGTCTCCCCGGTCTCCGCCGCCGCTGCCTCCTGGGCCGCTCGCGCCTTGATCTGCCGGACGAGTGCCTCAAGTTCCCGCCGGGCGGTGCGCTGCGCCTCGTGAGCGGCACGGGCGGCGGCGTGGGTGGCGGCGAGCGGCTCCAGAACCTCCAGCGCCCCGGTCACGAAGTCCCGCTCCAGCGCCAGTACGCCACGGCGGCCGAGTTTGTGTCCGTACGAGTGCAGCAGTTCGGCCAGGTCCTGGGCCGGGCCCACGGGGACGACGGCCGAGAGCAGAAACTCGACGAATGCCGCGTCGGTGGCGAAGGTGAAGACGTCCGCCGCCTCCCCTTCACCGGCGTTCATGGACCGCTGATAGCGGAAGAGTTCCGGGTCAAGGCCCAGTTCTACGAGACGCTCGGTCCACTCCGACTGGATTCGGAAATCACGGAACTCCAGGTCGGGATCTGCCTGCTGGGCGGCGTCCAGTTCACCGAAGAAGTCACGGAGCCGCAGATATCTGCCGTCCTCGGAGAGCGGCAGACTCTCCAGGGATATCTCACGCGTGGGCCGGAAGTGGTACCAGCGTTCCATGAGGTTCGACGGCTCGCTGGAAGCCTTGAGGTTCCGCCATTCGGCAGCCTTCCCTGTCACCAGACGCCGACCGCTGCGTGCGTGGGTCCATTCCAGCGCGATGTGCGAGACATCTCCGTCGAGGACAAAGCCGTCGAGTGTCCGTGGATTACTGGCACCGACGACCTGGCGGCGCCCCGGAAGCAGAACCGAGAAAATCAATTTGATCAGTACGGACTTGCCGCCGCCGTTCTCCAGGAAAAGTACCGTGGCGGGGGACGGGCGTCGAACGGGCTCCTCGTCCTCCAGGGAGAACAGCGCGGCCTGACGGGTGACGATGGAGGCGCCGACGCCGCTGAGATCCAGCAGGACGTTCTCGTACCGTGCCGACTGGGGGCCGACGGATTGCAGCAGCACGCGGGAGAGCTCATACATCTTCCGCGACCACCTCCGCAGTCTCCGCGTCCGCCGGCGCCTTCGCGGTCCTTTCTGTGGTCACCGGATGCGCGGCCTGGGCGACCGGTGGGACGACGCCCAGGGCCAGCAGTTCCTGGAAGGCACTGGTGGCGGCCAGCTCACGCACCTGGAGCTGATACCGCCGGGTGGTCGCGAAGACATCGTCACCGGCTGACTTCACAGGTGCCAGGAATCCTTGCTCCGCGAGGAACTTCAGGGCACGGGACACCATTCCCTTGGTGGTGCTCGGTGCCCGTCGCTCATCCTTCGTGGGAAAGCTCTCAGGTCGATTCGCATACACGTGCCACGCCCACTCCAGTTCGGGAGCGTCGCTGGGCACATCGGTCAGCTTCTCCTCCGCCGCGGCCTTCTCACGTAATCGGTCACAGGCTTCCCGGACCGTGGCGTCGACCACGTCGATGTTGACCCTGCCGACGTACTCGTCGTCGGCCAGATCGTCGGGGCGGGGAAAGCAGACGGCGGCGATGGCGAGGTGGATGATGCCGTGGAGAAAGCGCTCCGCGTATCCACCGTCCCGCTGTGTACGGCGGGCATAACTCTCCATCTTGGTCTCGAAAGGAGACCCACCGACCGCCGCGAGTGCCAACCCGATGTCCTCGTGTTCCCCCAGCACTGTCAGCCCCAGACCGGTGGCGATCCGGGTCGTCAGCGTCTGGAACGGCCCGTCGTGGCGGAAGCGCCGTAGCAATTCCTTGTAGGTGTTGTCCCGGCTCGGCAGCAGCCGCGGCCTCATCGCGAAGGCGAGCAGCTGGGCCGCCTGCTCGGCATCCTCATCCGTGAAACGGGATCTCATCACCGAACTCCTCGTAGTCCGCCGCGTCCGGCCCGTCCGACCCGTCTGGCGCGACATCGGCACCGAGCACGCCGACGGTCGACAGAAGCAATTCGTCGCCGCCGAACTCCGCGCTGTGCAGCGGCTCTCCGGTGGGCACGGCGACCAGCATTTCCGGTATACGCTCCCGCACCGCGTCCCCGACCGGCGGATTGAACGCGTGCGCGGCCCGGTGCATGACCAGCCGGGCGACTTGTGGCTCATATCGCCGGGCCTCGGCCAGCAGATCGCTGAGCAGCGCCGAGCCGTCGGGGAGCCGAAGGATCTCACCGGCCAGCCGGAAGTGTTCCGGTGTGAACAGTTCGGGCTCCGGCGTGGCGGCCAGCTCCGGCTGCCTGATCTCTCCGGCGAAACGTCCTGGCTCTGTGGGCGGTTGCAGAAGCCGGTGGACCAGGGAGGAGAGAGTCAGTACCTCGGGGGGTGCGGGTGCGACGCCTCCGCGAAAGAAGTCGCCCACCGGCCCCACCGCCTGCCCGACAGAAAGGCCGAGCAATGGCACGAGCAATTGTCCATGCAGATGGAGGGCGGCCCGCTGAGGTCGTCCCGAGAACAACTGCCGGTCCTGTTCCGCACGGAACTCGCTCCCGGCCTCCTGAACTGCCTTCTGCAACTGCATATGCCGACGGATGCAATCCCGGACGATGTCCACCAGTTCCGCGGCCCGCTGCTTGTGACGTGGCTCGTCCGACTCGTCCCGCGCGGCGGTGATATTGGTCAGAATCGCGTGCTCGGCCGCGTACCGGCCCTCGATGTGCTGCAACGCGGCCAGCAGCAAGTCCGGAACCACCCGCTCCCAGTCCACCGTACGGACATCCCGACGCGTGGCATCCAGATACCGGCGCAGAGTCTCCCCGTACTGCACGGTCCGGTAACGCGCCTGTTCTGCGGCGAGTTTGGCGTCCGCGAGGCGTCCGCGCCGGATCAGATGGTCGAGCTTTACCTCGGCGGCGATCTGCGCCGATTCCACATCCGTGTCCAGCGCCCCGACCAGAACATTGATCGCCTCGTCGGTGGCCCGCAGCGAGAATCGCCCATCGGAGGCCGACTGCTCCACCAGCAGCTTGAATTCGAACTTGAACCGTTCGTACGCCCCCGAATCACCGACGAGGCCGTACTGCCAGGTGAATCCCCGTTCGACGGTCCCGACATTGATGAGCCGCTGAAGAACCCACTCGGCAACCCGGGCATGCTCGGCCTCACCGCGCTCAGGCGCCTGCGCAGCGACGAAGTGCCGCACTTGTTCCAGCACTCTTTCGTGATCGGCCCCGACATCGAAATCCATCGCAATCGTGACCTGATCGATGATGTGGAGGGCGATCTCCGCCATGTGATAGACGGAGGCATCCGCCCACTCCAGCGATACCTTGCGTTGATCCAGAGCCTGCAACGGCGCGGTACATGCGAGTGCCTTGACGCGGCGAGCCAGTCCCTCGTCGGGTAAGTGGGACGGGTGAGAGTCGTCGTCCTGCACGATCCGTCACGCTAGCATCGCGCTGCGCCGAGCCACCCGGCGTTCACGCAACCTGCCCGATCTACGTCTGTCACCACTGGTCTCTTCCGAACCGGTACATGGAACTCAGGGTGAGACGCCACCGCTCCGCCGGGTCACCAGCATCAACACCCTGCTCGGCATTCACGACACCTCGGCCATGGCGCCGCGCCCCTTGTGCTCGCCGCCGACGTCGGCGTCAGAGTCGTCTCCAGGCGCGGCCGAGGTCGGCCGACACCGGCTCGCCACCCTCCCCCGTCCCGGCACAACACCCCTCCGCGCTCGCCCCCACACCCGAAGCCAAGCCCATCCGGTCGGCGTCGGCCTTGACGACGTACACCTCCCAGGGCTCCTTGCCAGGGCCGGTCACCCAGACCTTGTCCTGGAGGGCGTAGCAGCAGGACGTGTCGTTCTCCTCGAAGGTGGCGAGCCCGGCATCCTGGAGGCGGGCGGTGGCGGCGGTGACCTGACCGGTGGTGGCGACTTCGACGCCGAGGTGGTCGAGGCGGGTGTCCTGGCCGGCCTCGCCCTCGATGAGGACGAGCTTGAGCGGGGGCTCGGTGAGGGCGAAGTTGGCGTAGCCGGGGCGGCGCTTGGCGGGTTCGGTGCCGAACAGCTTGGAGTAGAAGGTCACCGACGCTTCGAGGTCGGCGACGTTGAGCGCGAGCTGAACACGGGACACGACAGACATGACAATCTCCCCGGACCAGGCTGCATCGATGTTTATCGATGCCATGCGTCCGAGCTTGCCCCTTGGATCGAAGTTAGTCAACATAGACGCATGTCGATTCAAGAGCTTGAGGTGCTCGGTCGGAATGTCGTCGGAACAGAGGGCTGCTGCCCAGGGCTGCTGTCCGCGCCGCTGGACCAGGGGCAGGCCGAGGCGCTGGCGAAGGTGTTCAAGGCGCTCGGGGACCCGGTGCGGCTGCGACTGCTGTCGATGATCGCCTCCCGCGTGGGCGGAGAGGTCTGCGTCTGTGATCTCACCCCGGCGTTCGACCTGTCCCAGCCGACGATCTCGCACCATCTGAAACTGCTCCGGGAGGCCGGACTGATCGCCTCCGAGCGGCGTGGGACCTGGGTGTACTACCGGCTGCTGCCGGAGACCACCGACCGGCTCGCCGGAGTCCTCACCCGCCCCGGCGGCGAGCCTCTGCCCGCCGCGTCGACCGAGTGCGGCCCCGACGGAGACGCCGGGACCCACGCGTGAGGTCCGGCACCGCTGCCCCGGCCAGGCCGGTGGACGTGCGGCTGCCGTTCCTCGACCGCTATCTCGCGCTGTGGATTCTCGCGGCGATGGCCGCCGGACTCGCCCTCGGACGGCTCGTCTCCGGCCTCGGGGACGCGCTCGCGCGGGTGACGGTGGCGGGGGTGTCGCTGCCGATCGCGCTCGGACTGCTGGTGATGATGTACCCGGCGCTGGCGAAGGTCCGCTACGACCGACTCGACACCGTCACCCGCGACCGCCCCCTCCTGCTCTGGTCGCTGGTCCTGAACTGGGTGATCGGCCCGGCGCTGATGTTCGCCCTGGCGTGGATCTTCCTGCCGGATCTGCCGGAGTACCGCACCGGGCTGATCATCGTCGGGCTCGCCCGCTGCATCGCCATGGTCATCATCTGGAACGACCTCGCCTGCGGCGACCGGGAGGCCGCAGCCGTCCTCGTCGCCCTCAACTCGGTCTTCCAGGTCCTCGCCTTCGGCCTGCTGGGCTGGTTCTACCTCGACGTGCTTCCCGGCTGGCTCGGCCTGGCCACCACCGGACTCGACATCTCGGTCTGGGAGATCGCCGGGAGTGTCCTGATCTTCCTCGGCATCCCCCTCGCCGCCGGATACCTCACCCGCCGGATCGGCGAGAGGGCCAGAGGCCGCGACTGGTACGAGACACGGCTGATGCCCCAGATCGGGCCGTTCGCGCTCTACGGGCTGCTGTTCACCATCGTGATCCTGTTCGCCCTCCAGGGCGACGCCATCACCTCCCGGCCACTGGATGTGGCCCGGATCGCCCTGCCCCTGCTCGTGTACTTCGCCGCTATGTGGGCCGGGTCCATGGCCATCGGCAAGGCGGCGGGGCTCGGCTACCCGAGGGCGACGACCCTGGCGTTCACGGCAGCGGGCAACAACTTCGAACTGGCCATCGCCGTCGCCATCGCAACTTTCGGCGCGGCCTCCGGCCAGGCCCTGGCCGGGGTCGTCGGACCGCTCATCGAGGTCCCCGTGCTCATCGGCCTGGTCCATGTCGCTCTTGGGGTCCGCCGCTACTTCCCCACCACTCCCGCTCCGGTGGCCGAACCGACCGCCGCCTCCCTCGCCGAAGGTGCCAACCGTGTCTGACCGCCTACCCGTCCGGCCGTCCGTCCTGTTCGTCTGCGTCCACAACGCCGGACGCTCCCAGATGGCCGCCGCGTTCCTCACGCACCTCGCGGGCGACCGGGTCGACGTCCGCTCCGCCGGCTCGGAGCCCGCCGACACACTCAACCCCGCCGTCATCGAGGTCATGGCCGAGAAGGGAATCGACCTGACCGGGTTCATCCCCAAGCTCCTCACCCCCGACGCCGTCCACGCCTCCGACGTCGTCATCACCATGGGCTGCGGCGACACCTGCCCCGTCTTCCCCGGCAAGACCTACCTCGACTGGCCCCTGGACGACCCCGCCGGACAGTCCCTCAACCCTGTACGTGCCATCCGCGACGAGATCGAGCAGCGTGTCCGGGGCCTGCTGGCCGAGCTTCTGCTCTAGCAGCATCCGGCCTCGGATTGCCCTTCACAGCTGGAATGATCAGCACGCGGCGATGCGAGACGAGCGGCAGCAGCCCCGATCCGGGCAGGCTTACTGGCAGCACTGCTATCAGACTGGGAACATCGCGCCGGGCAAGTCCGGTTCGCGGAGAAGCGGGCGACGGAACGACGAAGTCACGGTTCCACCGCAGCCGTCCTCCTCGACAACGTCCCAGTGCGTGGGGCGGCGGTCTCATCCTCGACTCCGCTTGTGAGCAACACGGCACCCGCCTGCGCGCGCAACGCCTTCCCTCGCCACCAAGAGACTCAGATCATGAGAAAAGCCAGGTCAGAACGGATCTGACCTGGCTTTGAACTGAGCCGCCTTCGGGATTCGAACCCGAGACCTACGCATTACGAGTGCGCCAGAGATCGTGACGGGCCGTGTCGGCTGGTGTTGCCGGATGCCATTGTGCCTGATCAGAGCACTGGTGCCGGTCCGGCGGGTGCCGGTCCGTGTTGCACCGTCCAAAGGCGTCCGCGCTCCCCTTGCGCTCCCGCCGTCACAAGCGGATGTACAGGGAGCGACAACTGCCCGCAGTCCACGACACAGCGCACCTGCTTGTAGACACCACACAAGCCCTAACCGATCTCTCCCATCCACATGCGCCGTCCGAGTTCATCGAGTTCCGCGCGCCGCTCCTCAAACTCGGGCAGTGCCGAGCTCAACAAGCGCCAGAAGTCGGCCCGATGCCCTGGTACCCGAACGTGCGCCAGCTCATGGGCGACGACGTAGTCCACGAGATGCATGGGCAACTGGAAGAGGGGCCACCCCAGGCTCATTCGCCCAGGCCCGTGCCCGCCCTCCTCCGGTCGATACGTCCCCCAACGCCGCCCCAGGTCACGTACCTCCACCTCAGGCTCGGCCACCCCCATCCGGGCAGCCCAGGGCTGGAGACGTCCCCTCGTCCACGCATGCCCCGCACGGCAGTACCAGTTGATCAGAGCGCCTCGCCCCCGGTCCGGGTCATCGGCCTGCTCCTGGCTCACCACCAGACGCCCGGCGACCAGCCGAACCCGGACATCGGCTGGCGCGTCCGCAGAGACGGCCAAACGGTACGTCCGTCCCAGATACCGGAAGGACTCACCGTCGACCAGCCGCTTCGGCGGGTTCAGCGGGCGGATCCGCTCGCTGAACCCGACCTTCTCCACCAGCCAGGCCCGGTGTGCGCGAACGAAATCCTCCGCGTCGGCAGCTGGACGCCCCTCGGGCACGTGCACGGTAAGACCCGCGTCCGGCTCCACGGTCAGAGCGAACCTCTTACGGCGGGCGCTGACCCGCACGCGCAGCTCCAGGCCATCGACGGCAAGCAGATCCCCCTCGGCCAGCCCCTCACAGGCCAGGGAAACGCGGTCATCGACGAGTACGGTCACCCAGCTCATTCTTCCCTGGACCTGCTGAGAAAGTGCCGCTTGTTGTCCGCCGCATACGCTGCGAGCCGCTGCGCGATGCCCTTGAGCACCGACCAGTCCGCGCTGGTCGAGGGCAGCACGCCGCCCTTGACCAGCTGGGTCTCAATGCCGTTCGCGAGCGTGTTGATGTCCTGGTTCTGTCCCTGATAGGACGCCTTGGCCATGGTCTGCCCGGCCGTGTCGCACACCGCGAGGACCAACGGGCGAACATCCGGCTGCCCGCGTACGACCCCCGGGTTCTCCTCCAGAAGCTGGTCGACGAGCCGGTACACCTTCTGCTCCAACGGGCTAAGCCCCGCGAGCGCCGGATCCTCCTCGTCCTCCAGCCGGGCCTTCTCGATCAGCGTGCCGAACTCCGCGATCTGCTCGTCGAACCGGCCTGGCAGTTCGCGCAGGATCTCCTCCAGCCGCTCGGACAGGAGTTTGTACTTCGCCGGATCCTCCCGCTTGACCCGCTCCTCCAAGTGGAAGCGCAGCGCATGTCCCATCTCGGCGGCCGCCTCGCGCGGTGGCAGGGCTTGTACCGTCTCGTCGAAGGCGGGCGAGGTGAGCGAGACGGGCGGGATGACCTGTTCGATCTCCGGCCCCTCCAAGTGTTCGGCGATCATCGCCCGGACCTTGCGCCCGTACTGGCGCAGGGTGAACGTACCGCCCGGTGCGTCCCTGTAGAGCCGTCGTACACGCTTCTGCAGCATGCCCCAGCGTCGGGCATCGGCCACGAACTCCAGGCCGCGCTCATGCGGCAGTACGCGCTCCAGGACGGCGAGAAACTCGTGCAGCACGGCGTCGTATTCAAAGCGTGCTGTCTCGTCCTCAAGGGCATGCGCGGCCGAACCCAGCTTCGCGGGATCGGCGAGATCAGCATCGCTCACCCCGTGCAGACGCAGATGGTCCCGCACGGCCTGAGCGGCCGGTTCCAGATCGTCGATCTCTTCCGAGAGGCTGAGCATCGTGTCGTCGACGTCGGCGTCCTGGTACTCGGCCAGCGCTTCGGTCAGGTGCTCGAAGACGCCGTAGTAGTCGACGACGTACCCGACCTCCTTGCCTGGCATCGGCCGGTTGACCCGGGCGACGGCCTGGAGCAGTTCGGCGTCGCGGATCGGCCGGTCCAGATAGAGAGCCTGCTCGCGCGGGGCGTCGAAACCTGTCAGCAGCATCGATTTCACAATGAGGAAGGCGATCGGGCTCTCGGGGTGTACAGGATCGGGTGGCCCTGCCGCTGCCGGCTGCCCAGGCGCTCCTTGTGACCAGGGCAAATCAGCTGCGACGTCCTGCGGCGGAACATCCTGGTGTAGGGGGCTGAAGGGTGTGTTGATGACCCAGTCGGGCTCGGGCCGCAAATGCGGGAACGCCTGGTGGAAGCGCTTGATATACGCCTTCTGCCGCTCCGCCTCGGTCCAGTGCAGCCACTGGCGGCGCTTACGCTCCTCGCCCGGGGAGATGACGGGCACGAAGTCGATACGGCGCAGCAGGGAACGGTACTGGTGGGCCTGGTAGAGATAGCGCAGCCGTCGGGGAAGCTTTTCTAGCGGGATACCTGTCACCGACTCAGGCTGGAATGCGGCGAGTTCGACCATCAGCGAGTCGCGGGCGAGTCTCAGCGCGTGGTGGTACTCCACGGCCGCCCTCCGGCTGACCGCAGCGACCTGGGCCTTGAAGCCACCCCCAGGCAGCACCCAGGTCACCCAGTGCTCCAGCATGTCCTCGGCCTTGGCACGGATCATCGGCTGTGATTCGGCGACATCACGCGCAGTAGGCGAGGTCCGCAGCAGCTTCTGCTTCTCGTCGTCCGTGAGGCCTTGGATCAGGTCCGCGAAGTTCCGGTCGAGGCCGTCCTTGTCGAAGACCTTGCCCTGTCCGGTTCGGCCTTCGTAGCGAATGCGTACGACGACGCCGTCGCGCTCGGCCTCCGACATCCGGTACTCGTCGAGGAACTTCCGGTCCCGACCCCCGCCGAAAATCCGGCGGCTGTCGTCCAGCTGGCCCGTCATGATCGGCGTACCGGTGAAACCGATCTTCGCCGCGTTGGGGATGGCCTTGCGCAGGGCCGCGTGCAGCGTATTGGTGTGCGAACGGTGCGCCTCGTCGACCAGGACCAGGATGTCCGGGGAGGTGTTGCACTCGGGAAAGTTCGGCACGGGCGGAGGCACTTCGGCCTTGCCCTTCTTCCTTGACCGTTCGGCGTCCTCGTATTCCGCCGCGAGGTCCCGGTCGTCCCCGTCTTTCCCGCCCTCTTCCGCCTTGAAGGTGAAGCCGCCGCCGTACTTCTGGATCATCGCGAAAACGACCCGCCGCCCGCCGTCCTCCAGCAACCCCTGCATCTGGGTGCGGGTCTCGGCGGTCTCGACGTCGGACTCGCTCAGCTTCAGGGTCGCGGACAGCTGGTCCTGGAGCTGGGTCCTGTCGGTGACCACGACGACCATGAACTCACTGAGCCGGGGATGCAGATGTATCCGGCGCACAAGGAACGTCATGGTCAGACTCTTGCCGGAACCCTGGGTATGCCAGATGACCCCGCCGCGCTCGTCGTCGGGTACGAGGGCGCCACGCTTCCGGCCGGTGAGCAGTCTGTGTACGGCCTTCTCCGCGGCGCGGTACTGCTGGTGCCGGGCCACCGCCTTGACGGTCCGCGTTCCGCCGGATTCGGTCTCGACGGGGAGCGGGATGACGTAGTGGCGCAGGACATTGAGTAGCCCGGCCGGCCGCAGGACGACTCCGACGAGCTTGTGCCGCTCGTTCAGCTTGCCTACATGCTCCGGGAGCTCGCTCTTGAGCGTGGCAGGGCTCTCCGGCTCGATGCTCCTCCAGGGGTGGAAGTGGTCGGGCGTGGAGGTGATCGTCCCGAGGTACGCAGTCTCTGCGGTGGCGGCAACCAGCAGCTGCACGGTCCGGAACAGCTCCGGTACCCCGGCGGGCACCGGCAGGTCGCTGCCGTCACGCTCGTCGTCTGCGATCGGATCGCCCGCGTAGTGCCGCAGGTCGAGTACGGCACTGCGGATGGGGTCGGCGAGGTCGGGGCTCTTGCACTCGACGGCGACGAGCGGAATACCGTTCACGAACAGGACGAGGTCGAGTATCGACACCTCCCCAGCACTGTTCTTGACGCGGAGCTGATCGACGACGGTGAAGTCGTTGAACGCGAGCCGGTCTGCCTCCGGGCGCCATTCGATGTACTGCACGGTGGCGGACGCCCCGCCGTGCTCGGCTGACGGGCCGGTGAGGACATAGCCGTTGAGCAGCATTTCAGTGGTGTCGAAGTTGGCCTGAGCGACACCCCGCCCCAGGGAGACGGACGCGAGCTCGGCGATAGAGCAGGCGGCGTCCGTGTCGTCCATCCACGGCTTCCGGTCGGCCGCCCTGACGTTGATGCGCCGCAGAGCGGCACTCAGCTTGTCGACGAGCAGCGGTGTCACGGCGTCGAGAGTGTCGATCTCCTTGCCGGCGACATGGGTCCACCCCATCGCCACCAGCTGCGCGACGATCGGCCGCTCCACCTCGTCCCGCTCCACCTGCACCACCACGCCCCGTGCCTTCCGTCCGTCGCCCGCTCCCCGGATGAACCATTCTGCGCCTTGGGTGGGCCGAGGGACGAGGGGCCTCCAAGATTGGACATGGCTGACCTGCGAATATGTCACGCTTTGGACCAGCACCGATCGCTTTGGGTGGGCCCGGTCAGGCGCTGCCGACCAGCAGATCGTCCACAAGCCCCACCCGGAGAGCCCGCAGCTTGGCCAACTCCGTGGACTCTCGGTGCACTTGCCGCGAGAATGAGCGAAGCTGGTCAAGCATCCGCGCCTGAGTCCCGATATCCGGCAGCGGAACCGGAATTCCTCGCACCGTTGCCGCCGACACTTTGACCATGCTCTCCGACGTCCCCTGAGCCATTGCCCGAATATATCGACGCGCACGGGTCGACATCAGGACAGCAGCTAGAAACGGTGCCGCACAGCGAGCCGATGGTCGAATTCTCATCATAAGATCTGGGTAGATGCACGGCGTCCCTACATCTCGATACACGCCTGCCAGCCCCACCAGTTCCCTCGTATTAGCGCGACTCATCAGAAGATCACCGTCCCGCAACGTGGCACTGTGAGTCGCCAGGGCCGGGCTCGGCGCATTCTTTAGCTGAGCCGGCTTGAAACCAGCGGGAGTCAGACAACCAAGCCCCAACATCTGAACGCCAGTCCAGGTGTCACTCTCGACAGGCGAGAATCCATTTCGAATTGGCCCATCGGCCGCATCTGCCAGGGTGCAGTCCCACGCCATCGCACCCAGCCCGGATTCGATCGCACCTGCCTTCATAGCATTCAGCTTGGTAATCGACGCCTCAATCGTACGCTCCTGCGCCCTCACAGCATCAATAATCTCAACGATCCGCCCTTGCTCAGCAAGAGGCAGGATCGGAAAATCCAATGCCGCGAAGCGCTCACCTCCGAGATGAGCAATACTAGTTGTCTTCTTGGCAATAGAAGCGAACACGCCCCGTGCGAGCCAACGCTCGAAAATAACCTGCGCATAAGCTGACAACACTTGACTGCTCGGCCGGAACCTCACCAGGGTGTTCTGAAAGCAGTACTCGCCATCAACACCCTCATAAATGGCACTGCGGCCCACGAGTTCCAGGCTCTGCCCTTCGTTCAGCAGAATATCGCCAGACTTGAGGCTATATGCCTCCCGCTCACGACCGCTGAAGCTCATCGTGTTCACGTCTGCATAGTCGATGCGCCCCAAATGGACATTCGCGACTCGCAGATACGGGAACTGCCCCGCAGTACTCCGACTCGCAGGCGAAAGTTGCTTGCCCATGCGAACGTCACCGGCCTCACGTACCGGAATCCAGCTAACCTCGGCGTTAGCCCGCATAACCAAGCTCCTTCAAGAGCCCGTCCAACGTCTCCGCCGCCCGTTCCCGGGCCACCCGGATCTCCCTCAACGACACCGCGTACTTGTCAGCCCATACTCCATACGCATCCGCCAACTCCCGCCACCTCCGAACCACATGCCCATCCAGCTTTCCCGCAAGGTCCGCCTGCAGCAGCTCCAGCACCACCCGCCGCTCGTCCTCCCCCGTCAAAGCGTCCCGCGCCCGGAACAACCAGGGCTTTTCCTCCCCCAGCTCCAGCTGCTCCCCCGGCTTCCACTCGAACCAGAACTCTGCCTCAAGGCGCTTGATCCGCGCGCCCACCTTCGCGCGGTCCTTCTTCACCTGGGCCAGCTCAGCCAGCTGCTCGACGGTCAGCGCCACTTCCTCGCGCGTGGAAGCGTCCTCGTCGCCCCCGCCTTCCCCCTCTTCGGCAGGCTCCGCGTTCAGTTCCTTCCACCGCGCGTCCAGATCCGCCTTCCGCGCATCTGCCTCCGCCAGCTCCTCCAGAAAGTCCGGCACGATCGCGGCGACGATCTTGTGGGCGTAGGCCTGCCGACGCTCCGCCGCCGTCCTCTTCCGTAGCTTCCGTGTCCTCGGGTCCTGCTCGGGTGCCAGCAGTGTGTCGACGTTTTCGACCCAGCCGTTCACCACTCCTGCGAACCCGTTCTCCGACAGGGCAAGCAGGTCGTACTTTGCCTCGTACCACCATCCGGCCACCGCCCCCGCGAGCGCGTACCGATCCAGCAGACCAATCCCGCTCAGCCGCTCCACGAACGACTCCATCAGCGAGCCCCGTACCGCCATCAACGCAGCTTTGCGCTCCGAAGCGGTCAGCTCGGCCAGCCGCTCCGGAGTTGCCGCCACGGTCTCCAGGTGACGGGCCTCCGCCTCCCACCACTCATCGAAGGCCACGCGCAGCGCGTCCTCGCGAGGGCGGGCCAGTTCTCCAAGGCGTGCTGCGTCCGGGCGCCGCTCCTCGGGCAGGAAGTCCACGTATTCTGCGTCCGCAGGCTCGCGCTCCACGAAGAGGTCTGCCAGCCCCACCCCGTATGCGTCGAGCAGTTCCTTCTTCGCCTCGATCTCCACTCGCGGCACCCCACCCACCAGGTGCGCCCGGACGTCCTGCGGCTCCGGCGGCGGAGTGTTGTCCACGTAGCGGCGGATGTTGAAGTTGTCGTCGTTGTCGGCGAGCTCCTCGCGGCTCACCACCCGCGAGAACCCCGGCACCTCCGCGTACGAGTGATACGTCGATGTGATCTTCTCGGCGTGCTCAGGCAGGAGGACGTTCTGCGCCGACTCCTTGCGGTACTCCCGGTCGGCGTTGATGAACAGCACCTTGCCTGCCCGCGCCGGGTCCTTGTTGCCCGGCGGACGCAGCAGCAGGATGCAGGCCGGGATACCGGTGCCGTAGAAGAGGTTGGGGGCAAGCCCGATGACGGCCTCGATCACGTCCTCGTCGAGGAGCTTCGTACGGATCTCCTGCTCACCACCACCACGGAAGAGCACCCCATGGGGCATGACTGTGATGACCACACCGCCGCGCCCTTCCTTTTTGGTCTCCCAGAGCATGTGCTGGAGGAACATCAGGTCGGCCTTGCCGCGCTCGCTCGTCGCACCGTAGGTCGTGCGCTGCGTGCCATGCATGAGGTCGCCGAGCACGTAGTCCATCGAGAACGGCGGATTGCTGAGCACCCCGTCGAAGCGCTCCTCGTCGGACTTCGGCACGTGCGCCGGCTCGGCGAGGGTGTCGCCGGTGCGCAGGTCGAAACGACGCACTCCGTGCAGCACCATGTTCATCGTCGACATGATCCAGGAACCACTATTGGCGTCCTGGCCAGCGAAGAACATGTCTGAAGTGTCCCCGCCGTGCTCCTCCACGTACTCCTTCGCGTGGATGAGCATGCCGCCCGAGCCAACGCAAGGATCGTAGATCCGCATGCCCTGTCGCGGGCCGAGAAGCTCGACCATCATGCGGACCACGGCGCGCGGGGTATAGAATTCGCCGCCCTTGCGGCCGGCGGAGTCCGCGAACTCCTTGATCAGGTATTCGTACGCGGCACCGATCAGGTCGGGGAACTCGAAGTCGTCCGTCCGGAGCCGGATTCGCCCGAAGTGCGCGATGAGCAGCTTCAGCCGCTGGTCTGCGAGCTTGGCCGAGCCAGCCGCTGTACCCGAGCCGCCGATCCGGTTGAAGTCAAGGTGATCGAAGAGACCCTTGAGCTTGCTGTTCTGGCCTTCCAGCGCTTGGAGAGCAGGGCGTAGTCGGTCCTCAGTGATGTTGTGGGTCGCGGAGGAGATCCACTTCCACCGAGCGTTCCTCGGGACGAACAGCACATCGCGATCGCTGTAGGCGGACTCCTGCTCCAGGTAGCCCTCCAGCATCTCTCCGGCAAGGCCCAGCTCCTCGGCCGCACGCGCCTTGATGTGATCTCGTGCAGCCTCGAACTCGTCATTGGCCCGCTTCAGGAAGAGCAGGCCAAAGATGTAGTCCTTGTACTCGGAGGCGTCCATCGTGCCCCGGAGAATGTCCGCGGCAGCGAACAGATGCCGCTCCAACTGCGCGAGCGTGAGCTTGGCCACGAAAACGACTCCCTACGACCCCGGCATGACGTAGGAACCCTACGGCGGAGGTGCACCCCGACGGAAACCGCACGCCCCGCCTGACTGGCTTTCGTCAGTACGAGGCGATCCCGAGGCCGTCCTCAACGAAGGTGAAGACATCGGTGTACGGATCACGGTGGACCATCAGCACATGATCACCGTGGGTTGCGTTCATCTTGAGAGCGCGCTTCTTTGCTTCTACGAAACTGCCGCGTTCGATCTGCTCAGGCAGCACGCTCTTGAGGTTCGCCACGTCCTTGGCGAACGGGAGCCGGACTGCCACATCATCGCAAACCCCGCCGAACGTGCCGGTCACCGGCTTGTGGTGGAGCAGCCGCCACACCTCGAAGCAAGGATGCGAGAAGGCGACACGTACGTCCCCCTCGCGTGCCTGCTTCAATGCCGTATCAATCGATTCGTGCTCATCACGGTCGAACAGGCACCAGACCTGAGGCCAGAACTCTTTCTTCAGGCCGCTGCGCTTCGCTTCCCGAGCCTGCTCTCGCATCAGCCGCACGGCGGCCTCGACCAGCTTGATCGGCTTGCGCTGAGAACCCGGAGCGCTGGAGTTCGCGATGTGAACGTCGACCGCCATCGACGGATCAAGGTAAACACCCTGGTCCCGAACGATCCGGATGTAGTCGGGCTCAGTGACCTTGCCCTCGGTGAAGACATGGACGACTCGACGGCGCCGCCCACGCTGCTGTTTCGCAGGCCCAAGTGAATCCTTCCCCCTCGTACGTGCCATCAGCCCAGCTCCGCCCCGTGCCCGCGATCCTTCTCCCGTTGCCTGCCCGTTGCTGCCAGCAACCGCCGGGCGATCTGGCCCTCCAGGAGATCGGGAACGGCACCGAATGCCCCGGCCAGATAGGACTTCATCAGGTCCTCGCCCTCTCCCGGAGAAGCGGCGGTCAGGGAATAGAGCTCCGTGGCCCCGTCGTCGTCCTTCTCCGTGAGCCACACCTGGCCCGGCTCCAGAAGGCGCCCGCCACTCGGCGTCGTCAGCACCGAAGGATCATGCGAAGTGAAGATGAGCTGAGCACCCTTCGAGTTGGCGTCGGTGTCGTGGAAAAGCCGGATGACCTCTGCGGCGAAGCGCGGGTGCAGGCTGGCATCCAGTTCGTCCACCAACAGCACAGCGCCCTCGTCGAGCGCCAGCAGCAGCGGCCCGAGCAGGGCGTACCAGGAGCGGGTGCCGTAGGACTCGTGCCGCCAGTCGAAGGCGACGTCTCCGGCAGCCGACCGGTGAGTGAGCTTCACCGCGACCCGGTCCTTGCCCTCCGAGACGACTTCGGCGCCAGTGATGCCGAGGTCTGCGACCTGCAAAAGCTCGTTGATGCGGCGGGCTCGGATGCCGGAGAGTTCCCGCGTGGTGAAACTCTCCCGTTCGGTCCGCTCGTCCTCAGGGTTGATCAGCCACAGGTTGCGGCGGAACCAGTGAAAGAGCGGGGAGAGCTGGGGGTGGTTGTCCGTGCCGGCGGTGGACAGCAGCAGAGCATTCGGGCGGGTACGACGCGCAAGCTGAACCCGGTCCTTGACCCGAGCCCCAGGCCATTCATAGACCTCTGGTCGCGAGGCGTCCCGGTCGAGCCACACCTGTCGGTGCCCACGGGGATAGCTGTGCAGCCACTCAGCCTCGACCCGGTCCGTGCCGAGCTCGAAGCCATACGTCCAGCGGATGCCATCGAGCACAAGGTCGGCTTCGAAGAAGCTGGGCTCGGTCTCACTCTTGTGATCGAGCCCGAACGGCTTGCGTGGGATGCTCTCGAACGATGCCCACCGTGCATACGAGTTAAGGACGGCCGTACGCATATCTGCGAGGGCGGCGAGTACGTTCGATTTCCCTGAGGCGTTGGCTCCAAAGATGCCGACTAGGGGAAAGACACCTGCGGAGCGGTCCCCCCCGAGCTTCAGCTCTCGCACTGCGGCGCCGGGCTCACTGTCAGAGGCAATGAAGGACAGCTCCTGCTCATCACGCAGTGACCGCACATTCGCGGTGCGGAATCGGAGCAGCACACCGTCCCCCTCTCTTTGTCTCTGTGGTCAGACTAGCCGTCCACCCTCGCACCGGCCCATCAACGTCTCGATCACTGTCTCCGACGACGTAGACGCCCTGCGGTTCGGTCGCCACCGTCGGGCGACGCTTCGAAGTTGCTGTGGGCTCACCTACGTGGCATCTGCTGGAGGGTTTCCACAAAGCGATCCCGCCAGCTGGGAAGCTGATGACCGACCGCACCCCGCCCATCCCAGCTTGTTCGCGCGCTCCCGCCAGTCCAGCCTCTGCGCTCATGCGCTCCCCTTGGACCAGCCAGCACGGAGCAGGAGGCTCCGCCAACCGGGAAATCACCCCGGAAAAGCAAAAAACCCCAGGTCACGGCGAGTGAGTCCTGAGGTTCTTCAGAGCCGCCTTCGGGATTCGAACCCGAGACCTACGCATTACGAGTGCGTTGCTCTGGCCATCTGAGCTAAGGCGGCACGCCACACGCACCATGGTGCGATTGGCAACGTCGGAAAGTCTACACAGTTTCCGGGGGTGCTCCGTACCAGCCCTGGGCGGCCCTGAAGGCCGACCCTGAGCCCCTGATCACCCGCCCGAGGCGACGCAGCGCCGCGACGTCCGCCACGCCATCGCCGCCGCACCACAGGCGACGGGGGGCGCCCCCAGCGTGGCCAAAGCCAGCCACATCACCGAAACGCCCGCCTCACCCCACCCCCACTACCGACACCGCTTCCCACCCCCAGGCACCACCCCCCGCACCAGATACGCATTGATCGCCCGATCCACACACCCACTCCCCCGCCCATACGCCGTATGCCCATCCCCCTCGTACGTCAGCAGCCGCGCCGACGTGAGCTGGCGGGAGAGGGACTGGGCCCAGCGGTACGGGGTCGCGGGGTCGCGGGTCGTGCCGACCACGACGATCGGGGCGGCGCCCTTCGCCTCGATGCGGTGTGGTTCGCCGGTCGGTGCCACGGGCCAGTACGCGCAGTTCAGCGCGGACCAGGCGAAGCCCTCGCCGAAGACCGGGGACGCCTTCTCGAAGTCGGGCAGGGCCTCCCGCACCTGGTCGGGGGTGTCGAAGGCGGGCGGCAGGTCCAGGCAGTTCACGGCCGAGTTGGCGAACATCAGGTTGGTGTAGCGGCCGTCCGGCTCGCGCTCGTAGTAGCTGTCCGAGAGGGCCAGCAGCCCGGCGCCGTCGTTCTTCCGCATCGCCGAGGTCAGTGATTCCCGCAGTAGCGGCCAGGCCCCCTGGTCGTACATCGCCGCGATCACGCCCGTCGTCGCGAGGGACTCGGTCAGTCGGCGGCCGTTGGTGTCGCCGGTGGGGACGGGCCGGGCGTCGAGCTTGCCGAAGAACGCCTTGAGGTTGCGGCCGACCTGGTCGGGGCTCGTGTTCTTCTTGCCGAGCGAGCAGTCCGACCGGCGCACACAGTCCTTCGCGAACGCCCGGAACGCGGTCTCGAAGCCCGCCGTCTGGTCCAGGTTCAGCCGCCGCGCGCTCAGTGACGGGTCCATCGCCCCGTCCAGTACGAGCCGCCCCGTCCGCTCCGGGAAGAGCCCGGCATAGGTCGCGCCGAGGAACGTCCCGTACGACGCGCCGACGTAGTTCAGCTTCCGGTCGCCCAGCACCGCCCGCACGATGTCCATGTCACGCGCCGCCTCGACCGTGGAGACATGGCGCAGCAGCCGCGACGACCGCGCACCGCAGCCCTCCGCGTACTTCTGGTACGACGCGACCAGCGCGTCCCGCTCCCTCTCGTCGTCCGGCGTCACATCGGTCTGCGTGTAGCGGTCCATGCCCGGACCGTCGAGGCACCGCACCGGCTCGCTGCGCGCCACCCCGCGCGGATCGACCGCCACCATGTCGTAGCGGGCCCGCACCTCCTCCGGGTAGCCGATGCCGGCGTACGACTGGAGGAAGTCCACCGCAGAACCGCCCGGTCCGCCGGGGTTCACCAGCAGCGACCCCAGCCGCTTCCCCGGCCCCGTCGCCTTCTTGCGGGCCACGGCCAGCCGGACATCGCCCGCACCGGGGTTCCCGTAGTCCAGCGGTGCCCGCACCGTGGCGCACTGGAAACCGGGGACACCGCACCCACGCCAAGCCGGCTTCTGCCCGTAGTAGGAGGTCAGAGCCGTCGGCGTGGCCTGTGGCAGCGCGGCCAGCGCCGCGTCCGCCGCCGTGGACGCCGACCCCGTCGCGCTTCCCGAGGAGCACGCCGACACCAGCAGCACGGCGGAGGCGAGCAGCGTGACGGCGGTACGGGACGTGCGAGAGGGGTGCGGGGTGCGGTGCGTGCGCCTTGTGTGCATCCGGCGAGCGTAACTGTGCGCGTCGGCTTGAACACCGTGCGCACGCGATGCGCCACGGATGAGGTACGGCGTCAACGCGTCAGGCGGTACGGGGTCGGGGGGGATCTCCTCCATTGGTATGGGGTCGGGAGGATCTCCGTGATCGGTACGGGGTCGGGGAATCTCCGTCATCGGTACGGGGTCAAGGGATCGCCTCCGTCGGTCCGTGAACGGAGCATGATGCCGCCGACGTCCTGCGCGCCGGTCTCGGCCGGCGGCCGTACGGCGGTGGTGGTGCAGGTCCTCGACACCGGTCCGCATCCCGCCGCCACCGCCACGCGACGGCGTCCGGTCTCAGCCCGCTCTCAGCGCCATCGTCATCGCCTCCACCGCCAGCAACGGCGCCACATTGCGGTCCAGCGCGTCCCGGCACGCGCCGATCGCCTCGATGCGGCGCAGTGTGGCCTCCGGGGTGCCCGCGCGGGCCAGCCGGTCCAGGCTGTCCTCCACATCCGCGTTGGCGATCGCCACGCGCGAGCCCATCTGGAGGGCCAGGACATCGCGGTAGAAGCTGGTCAGGTCCGTCAGCGCCACGTCGAGGCTGTCGCGCTGCGTGCGCGTTCTGCGGCGCTTCTGCTTGTCCTCCAGGTCCTTGACCACGCCCGCTGTACCGCGCGGCAACCGGCCCCCCTGGACCGCGCCCAGTGCCGCCTTCAGCTCCTCGGTCTCCTTGCCGTCCATCTCCTCGGCGAGTTGCTTGGCGTCCTCACTCGCCGCGTCGACCAACTCCTGCGCCGCCTTGAGACAGCCGCCGATGTCCTCGACGCGGAGCGGGAGCTTGAGGACGGTCGCCCGGCGCGCCCGCGCGGCCGGGTCGGTCGCCAGCCGCCGGGCCCGGTCGACGTGTCCCTGCGTGGCCCGCGCCGCCGCCGCTGCCACCTCCGGCTCGACGCCCTCGCGCCGGACCAGCATGTCGGCCACGGCACTCACCGACGGCGTACTCAGATTCAGATGACGGCAGCGGGAGCGGATCGTCGGCAGCACGTCCTCCAGGGACGGGGCGCACAGCAGCCAGACCGTGCGCGGCGCCGGTTCCTCCACCGCCTTCAGGACCGCGTTCGCCGACTTCTCGTTCAGCCGCTCGGCGTCCTGGACGAGGATGACCTGCCAGCGGCCGTTCGCCGGGGACGTGAACGACTTGCGGACCGTGTCCCGCATGTCGTCGGCCAGGATCTGCGTACCGACCGCCGCGACCGTCGTCACATCCGCGTGCGTCCCCACCAGTGCCGTATGACAGCCGTCGCAGAAGCCGCAGCCGGGCGCGCCGCCCAGCGCCCGGTCCGGGCTCACGCACTGGAGCGCCGCGGCGAAGGCCCGCGCGGTCTGGGTCCGGCCCGCCCCCGGCGGACCCGTGAACAGCCAGGCGTGCGTCATCTTCGACGCCTCCGGCGGCGGCCCGCCCGACACCGCCGCGGTGACCAGCGCGTCGGCGTCCCGGGCGGCGGCGTCGAGCCCTGCGCTCACCCGCTCCTGCCCCACCAGGTCGTCCCACACGGTCATGGTCACCCCGCCCTTCCGCTCCCGTACCTCCGGCCGCACCGTCTCGCCCCGCGTCGCCGGACCTGCCTCACTCCGCGGCTTCCATTGTGCGGCCCACCACTGACAATCGGGCGCGGGTGGCTCCGCTCCGGGCCGTCCAGCGCGGCGACCGGCGACCGGCGTCCGGCGACCGGCCTCCGGCACGGACCGCATCCACGCCGCCGCGCCCGTCACCAGCCCCGGTCGCTCGGCCACGCCAACGCTGGCCACGGCCCCGGGCGCTCAGGTCGACCCTAGCCACGACCCGGTCGCTCAGCCCCGTCGACCCCGGCCACCACCCGGGTCACCCGGCCGCGCCAACCCCGGCCACCACCCCTGTCACTCAGCCCCGTCGGCCCCGGCCCCGCCCACCGGCCGCGCCGCCGCCTCCCGGCTCGTCGTCGTCCTCGTAGTCGTCGTCCTCGTCCCGCCGTCCGAGGAGTTCGTCCGCCAGCGTCGGGAGGTCGTCGAGCGGGGTCTCCTCCGCCCAGTCCGAGCGCGGCCGACGTCGAGGAGCCTCCTGCGCGCCCGCCGTCCTCGGGGTGCCGTCCTCGCCGATCTGCGGAATCTCCCGCGTACGGTCCTCCAAGCCCCCCGGTCGGCTCCCGCCCTCCGACGGCTCGTCCCTGAAGAACCCCGGCGGTACCCGGTCCGCGGGATCGCCGTCCCGCACGGGTGGCAGCACGGCCGTCTCGTCGGCGGCGCCAGGAACGACCGGAGGCAGCACCGCGGTCTCGTCCGCCGCGCCCGACGGCACCGGCGGCAGCACCGCCGTCTCGTCGGCGGCCCCAGGAACGACCGGAGGCAGTACGGCGGTCTCGTCCGCCGCGCCCGACGGGACCGGCGGCTGCGGCAGCTCCGTCGTCACCTCGTTCTCGCCGACCCCACGGGAGCCACGCCTAGGCGCCCCGGAGTCGTCCTTCTCCAACGACCACGAAGACCTGGAAGCCGTACCAGAAGTTCCAGAGGTCCCCGGCGTCCCAGAAGCCCCCGAGCCCCCGCCACCTGTGCCCTCCCCCGGCAGCGACACCACCGGCGTAGGCACGGTCGCCGCCTCCGGCCCCCGCGCGGGTGCGCTCGGGCGGCGCGGGCCCGCCGCTGCCGCCGCCGCGGCCTCTTCCGCCGCCCGGCGAGCCTGCTCGGCCCGCAGCAGCGCGGCCTCCGCCTTCTGCTGCTTCTCCAGGCGACGGGCCTCGGCCTCCGCCCGCAGCCGGGCCTCCTCCTCGGCCTGCTGACGGCGGCGCTCCTCCTCGGCCTTGCGCCGGGCCTCCTCCTCCGCGCGGGCCTTCTCCTCGGCGAGCAGCCGGACGCGCTCCTCCTCCGCGCGGCGGCGGGCTTCCTCGGCGCGCTGCCGGGCCTCCTCCGCCTGGCGCTCGGCCTCACGCCGCTGCGCCTCCTCCAGCTCACGCTGCTTGCGCTCGGCCTCCTCCTGGCGCAGCTTCGCCAGTTGCGCCTCGCGCTCACGCTCCAGCCGCTCCTCCTCGGCCTTGCGCGCGGCTTCCTCCTCCGCCTTGCGGCGGGCCTCCTCCTCGGCCTTGCGCCGCGCTTCCTCCTGCGCCTTCACCTCGGCCTCGGAGAGCGGCAGCGTCTGGTCGAGACGGGCCCGGATCACCGTCGTGACGGCCTCCGGTTCCTGTCCGGCGTCCACCACCAGGTACCGGCCGGGATCGGCGGCGGCCAGCGTGAGGAACCCGGAACGCACCCGCGCGTGGAACTCGGCGGGCTCCGACTCCAGCCGGTCCGGCGCCTCCGTGAACCGCTCCCGCGCGGTCTCCGGCGAGACATCCAGCAGCACCGTCAGATGCGGTACGAGTCCGGCGGTCGCCCAGCGCGAGATCCGGGCGATCTCGGTCGGGGACAGATCGCGCCCGGCGCCCTGGTAGGCCACCGACGAGTCGATGTACCGGTCCGTGATGACGACCGCGCCGCGCTCCAGCGCGGGCCGCACCACCGTGTCGACGTGCTCCGCGCGGTCGGCGGCGTACAGGAGCGCCTCCGCGCGGTGCGAGAGCCCGGCGCTCGACACGTCCAGCAGGATGGACCGCAGCCGCTTGCCGACCGGCGTGGCGCCCGGCTCGCGCGTGAGCACCACCTCGTGGCCCTTGGCCCGGATCCACTCGGCGAGCGCCTCCGCCTGGGTCGACTTCCCGGCGCCGTCGCCGCCCTCCAGGGCGATGAAGAAACCGGAGGCGGCGGGCGCCTGCACCGGGTCGTCGCCGCGCAGCAGCGCGTCCCGCAGATCGTGCCGCAGGGGCACGCCCGCGCGGTCGTCCAGCTTGGCCAGCACCAGCGCCGCCACCGGCAGCAGCAGCGCGCCGACCAGCATCAGCGTGAACGCGGCTCCGCCGTGCGCGAACACGAACCTGCCGTTCTCCACCCGGTGCGGCCCGATCAGCGCGGCCACCACGGGCGCGAGCACCGCGCCCAGTGCCACGAACACACGGACGACCGCGTGCAGATGCTCGGTCGTCCGGGCGCGGCGGAACTCCTCGGTCTCCTGGTCCAGCAGCGCGTGCCCGGTGTTGGCCGCCACGCCCGCGCCGACGCCCGCGAGGGCGACGATCAGCAGCACCGTCGCCACATCCGGGACCAGTCCCGCGGCCAGCAGGGCGATTCCGGTGAAAGCGATCGCCAGCGCCAGCAGCCGGCGCCGCGACAGCGACACCAGCAGTCCGGGCGCCGTACGAATCCCGATCACGACCCCGCCGGTCAGCACCAGCACCAGCAGGCCGTATGTCACCGGTCCGCCGCCCAGGTCCTTGGCGTGCAGCACGGACACGGCGACCGCCGCGGCGACGGCGCCCGCGACCGCCGCGCAGGCGAACACCAGCAGCGTGATGGCGCCCGTACGGCCCTTGTCCGCGCTCGTACCGATCCTGGGGCGGCGCAGCCCCTCCAGCGGCGACCGCGCGCGGGGCGTGCGCAGGCCGGGCACCTCCAGGAAGGTCAGCACCGACAGCGACGCCGCGAAGAGCCCGGCGGCCACATACGAGGCCAGCGCGGCCTGGTGCTGGGCGAACCACTCGACACCGGCGCCCAGCAGGTTGTTCAGCAGCGAGGCGACGACCAGGGCGGCTCCGGCCAGCGGAACCGCCACGAACGCCGTACGCAGCGACAGCCGCCGCAGGGCGTCCATGTGGTCCGGCAGCGGCCGTACCGTCGCGCCCTCCGGCGGCGGGGCGGGCAGCAGCGCGGGCGCGGCGCTCTCCCGGCTCACCGTCCAGAACCGCTCGGCGACCCCCGCGACGAAGGCGGTGACCAGCAGGACCGCCAGCGCGTTGTCCGGCGTCCAGTCGATCCACAGGGGCGCCACGATCAGCAGCGCCGCGCGGAGACCGTCGGCGCCGACCATGGTCCAGCGGCGGTCCAGCGGACCGTCCTGGGAGGTGAGCGAGGACAGCGGCCCGAGCAGGACCGCCCCGAACAGCAGGATCGCCAGGACCCGCGCGGCGAAGACGGCCGCGACCGCGAGGGCCACACCGCGGTACCCGCCGCCGAACGAGCCGGTCGCGATCGCCGCCTGGAGCGCCAGCACGACCAGCACCAGCAGCGCCAGCGTGTCACCGACCCCGCCGATGAGCTGCGCGCTCCACAACCGCTTGAGCTGGGGTCGGCGCAGCAGCGCGCGCACCGCACGCTCACGGGAGTCGGCCACCAGCGCGTCGTCGGAGGCTGCTGGGGGGGCCGTTGGCTGCTCGGCTCGCGTCATGCGTTCAGCCTATCGGCACGCACCGACACTCCACGGCGCTCACCCGAACACCCGCACGCCCTCCACGGACGTTCCGCACCGCGCGGAGCCTCGCTCGATCAGCGGCTCCTGGGCCCCGGTCCCACCCGCCGGGGCGGTCCCTCGTCCCCGACGATCAACGTCCCACCGTCCTGGACAGTCCCTGGTCCGTGATCCCTTGTCCCTGTCCGTGATGCCTGGTCCCTGACCCTCGACGTCCCCCCTCCAGCCTCCAGGGCGGTCCCTAGTCCCCGACGATCAACGCCTCGTCGAAGATCTCGATCACGACGACCACCAGCAACCCGTGCGCGACCACGTACTCGATCAACAAGCCCGGCGCGACCTGCGCCTTCCGGTCGTCCTCATGGGTGCCGATATGCGTACTGGCCTTGTGGTACGGGTCGAGCGCCAGCTTGGCGAGACCGCGCTCCAGCAGTCCGCGCCGCTCGGGGGCCATGGTGTCCGCGGTCGCCTTGGTCTCGACCGTGTAGGTCACGCGAAACGCCACGCTGCCCCCGTCCCGGCGGAAGACCCGCCCCCGTCCGGGCGCCCCGCCAAGGGGCCGCCCGGCCCTGCGTCCGCTCAGTCGGTCCGCTCCGCCGCCGCCTTCTTCGAGGCCGCGGCCTTGGTCGTGGTCTTCTTCGCGGTGGCCTTCTTGGCCGTCGTCGTCTTCTTCGCGGCCGTCGCCTTCGCGGCGGCCGTCTTCTTGGCCGGGGCCTTCTTCGCGGGCGCCTTCTTGGCGGCGGCCTTCTTCGCCGTCTTCTTGGCGGGCCCCTTGGCCCGCTTCTCGGCGAGCAGCTCGAAGCCGCGCTCGGGCGTGATGGTCTCCACACTGTCCCCGGAGCGCAGCGTGGCGTTGGTCTCGCCATCGGTGACATACGGCCCGAAGCGGCCGTCCTTGACCACTACCGGCTTCGCGCTGACCGGGTCCTGACCCAGCTCCTTCAGTGGCGGCTTGGCCGCGGCACGGCCCCGCTGCTTGGGCTGGGCGTAGATCGCCAGCGCCTCGTCGAGCGTGATCGTGAAGAGCTGGTCCTCGCTCTGGAGCGACCGCGAGTCGGTGCCCTTCTTCAGATACGGCCCATAGCGCCCGTTCTGCGCGGTGATCTCCTGGCCCTCGGCGTCCGCGCCGACGACCCGCGGCAGGGACATCAGCTTGAGCGCGTCCTCCAGGGTCACCGTGTCCAGGGCCATCGACTTGAACAGCGAGGCCGTCCGCGGCTTCACCGCGTTCTTGCCGGTCTTGGGCGTGCCCTCGGGCAGTACCTCGGTCACATAGGGCCCGTAGCGGCCGTCCTTGGCGACGATCGCGTGTCCGCTCGCCGGGTCGGTGCCCAGCTCGAAGTCGCCGCTGGGCTTGGCGAGGAGTTCCTCGGCCAGCTCCACGGACAGCTCGTCCGGTGCCAGGTCGTCCGGGATGTCGGCCCGCTGGTGCTGCTCGGTGTCCTTCTCGCCGCGCTCGATGTACGGGCCGTAGCGCCCGACACGCAGCACGATGTCGTTGCCCACCGGGAACGAGGACACCTCGCGCGCGTCGATCGCGCCCAGGTCCGTCACCAGCTCCTTGAGGCCGCCCAAGTGGTCCCCGTCGCCGTTGCCCGCCTCGGCGGCGCCTCCGTCGCCGTTGCCCTCTCCGAAGTAGAACCGCTTCAGCCACGGCACGGACTGCGCCTCGCCCCGCGCGATGCGGTCGAGGTCGTCCTCCATCTTCGCGGTGAAGTCGTAGTCGACGAGGCGCCCGAAGTGCTTCTCCAGGAGGTTGACCACGGCGAACGACAGGAAGGACGGGACCAGTGCCGTGCCCTTCTTGAAGACATAGCCGCGGTCCAGGATCGTGCCGATGATCGACGCGTACGTCGACGGGCGGCCGATCTCCCGCTCCTCCAGCTCCTTGACGAGGCTGGCCTCCGTGTAGCGCGCGGGGGGCTTGGTGGCGTGGCCGTCGACCGTGATCTCCTCGGCGGACAGCGGGTCGCCCTCGGTGACCTGCGGCAGGCGGCGCTCGCGGTCGTCCAGCTCGGCGTTCGGGTCGTCGGCGCCTTCGACGTACGCCTTCAGGAAGCCGTGGAAGGTGATCGTCTTGCCGGAGGCGCTGAACTCGACGTCCCGTCCGTCGGCCGCCGTGCCGGCGATCCTTACGGTGACGCTGTTGCCCGTGGCGTCCTTCATCTGGGAGGCGACGGTCCGCTTCCAGATCAGCTCGTAGAGCCTGAACTGGTCGCCGGTCAGTCCGGTCTCGGCGGGCGTGCGGAAACGATCACCCGAGGGACGGATCGCCTCGTGCGCCTCCTGCGCGTTCTTGACCTTCCCGGCGTACGTACGCGGCCGGTCCGGGAGGTAGTCGGCCCCGTAGAGCTGGGTGACCTGCGCGCGGGCGGCGGACACAGCGGTGTCGCTCAGTGTCGTGGAGTCCGTACGCATGTACGTGATGTAGCCGTTCTCGTACAGCTTCTGGGCGACCTGCATCGTCGCCTTCGCGCCGAAGCCCAGCTTGCGGCTGGCCTCCTGCTGAAGCGTCGTCGTACGGAACGGGGCGTACGGCGAGCGGCGGTACGGCTTGGACTCGACGGAGCGGACCGCGAACCGGGTCTGCTCCAGCGCGGCGGCGAGGGCGCGCGCGTTGGCCTCGTCCAGGTGCAGGACGCCGGCGCTCTTGAGTTGTCCCAGGGAGTCGAAGTCGCGGCCCTGCGCGACCCGGCTGCCATTGACGCTGTGGAGGCGGGCGACCAGCGACGACGGGTCCGACGATTCCCCCGCGCGGCCGGTCGCGAAGGTCCCGGTCAGGTCCCAGTACTCAGCTGAACGAAACGCGATCCGCTCGCGTTCCCGCTCCACCACGAGTCGGGTGGCGACGGACTGGACCCGGCCCGCCGACAGCCGCGGCATGACCTTCTTCCACAGCACCGGGGAGACCTCGTAGCCGTAGAGCCGGTCGAGGATGCGGCGGGTCTCCTGGGCGTCGACCAGCTTCTGGTTGAGCTGGCGCGGGTTGGCCACGGCGGCCTGGATCGCGGCCTTGGTGATCTCGTGGAAGACCATCCGCTTGACCGGGACCTTGGGCTTGAGCACCTCCTGGAGGTGCCATGCGATGGCCTCGCCCTCGCGGTCCTCATCGGTGGCGAGGTACAGCTCGTCGGACTCCTTGAGGAGGTCCTTGAGCTTCTTGACCTGAGCACGCTTGTCGGCGTTCACGACATAGATCGGCTCGAAGTCGTGTTCGACGTCCACGCCGAGGCGGCGGACCTCGCCGGTGTACTTCTCCGGCACCTCCGCGGCGCCGTTGGGGAGGTCGCGGATGTGCCCGACGCTCGCCTCGACGACGTATCCGGGGCCGAGATAGCCCTTGATCGTCTTCGCCTTGGCGGGCGACTCGACGATGACGAGTCGGCGACCGCCTTGTGCGGTCTCGCTGGTCGGGGACAACTTCGCTCTTCTCTCCG
This sequence comes from Streptomyces sp. NPDC048290, assembly GCF_040652095.1. Lineage (NCBI taxonomy): Bacteria > Bacillati > Actinomycetota > Actinomycetes > Kitasatosporales > Streptomycetaceae > Streptomyces > Streptomyces sp. NPDC048290. Next base: position 49,994 of record NZ_JBEZLM010000029.1, on the reverse strand, counting down.
GTCGACGCTGGGGCCTCCCCAGGGGCTTCGTCCCAGGGTCGGGTGGTGGTGACGCTGCGGAGTGTGACGGTACATCCCGCCCCCGTGTCAAACGGGAAAAGCCCGCAACGGCCACTCGAACGGTAACCCGACTACCGCCTTTCCTGCCGCCCGGAGTGCCGACCAGGCCGTTCGGACCGAACCGGAGCGGGGCCTGCCGAATACTGGCGATCATGGCGGGGGAAGGGGATCGGCCGCGTATCGGCGGCTTGGCGCCGGGCGCCGCTCCGCAGCGGCCGGACGGGGGTGGGACGAGGGGTGGGGACAGGGTGGCGGAGCGGGTGCATGTGCGGGCCGAACAGGGCGGAAGCGTGGACGCCACCCGGGGGACATGGATTCCTCGGACGCCTGTACGGGGCCGGATGTGTACGGGGAAGCGGCCCCCGCGCGGGAGCGTGATCCACGGTCTGTGGAGCCCGCCCCCATGGGCGAGTTTCGGCCGTACATCAAGGCCCGGATTTCCGACGGACCGGACCGGGATTTCCGCCCGCGCCCCCTGCGATCAAGAGCTGTACGTCACACAGTGGTCGCCGTGCGTCATATGGCGGTCACAGCGGCGCGGTGTGTCGGCGCGGCTGTGACCACACAGCGGCGCCGGAACGAGACCGACGAAGCCCGATGGCTGTCCGGGCCCGTGCCTCACAGCCGTGTGAAGCACCACGCGGCGACCGCCAGGGCGACCAGGGAGGTGACGGTCGTGACCACCGCGGACGTGCCCGTACGCACGCCCAGGGCGACGGGCTCCCGGCGTCGTACCCGCACCGCTGTCCACAGCAGCAGCGCGCCTCCGAACAGCGCGAAGACCACTCCGGTGAAGATCGCCGGTCCGCTCTCCATGTGCCGCCGCGCCCTTCTCTCGTCCCGTCCGCGCGTACCAAGCCCGCGCAGACTGGCACGCATGTACGGCACTCAGGCGAACCTGAGGTGAACGCCGGGGCGGGGCGGAGCGGGACGGGGAGGGAGCGGGACGGGGAGGGCAGGGAGGGGACGGGGGAGGAACGGAGAGGGGTGGGAGCGGGGCGTATGTCCCCGGCCCCTGCCGGCCTGGGCGGGGCTCCGACCCGGCGTGTCCCCCGCGACCGGCGCGTCTGCCGAGACTGAGTGTCCGCCGCGGCTGGGGTGCCCGCCAAGACCCGCGCATCCGCCGAGACCGGCGTGTCTCCGGAGACCGGCATGTCTCTCGTGACCCGCATGTCTCTCGTGACCGGCGAGTCCGCTGAGACCGGTGTGTCTGCCGCCCGGGTACCCGCCTACCCCACCGGCTCCAGGAACCCCTGTTCGACCAGCAGCCGGATCTGCGCGGGCGTGCGGTCGCGCAGCAGGACCGGGTCCTCGCCGACCAGTTGGGCGATGGCGTCCAGGATGCGCCCGGCGGTCAGGGAGCCGTCGCACACGCCCGCGAAGCCCGCGCCGACGGTGTCCACACGGGTCGCCCGGCGCATGCCCCGGTTCTGCCGCAGCACGACATGCTCGGGGTCCTCGGCGCCGGGCAGCCCGACCTGTTCCTGGACCACCTCCGTGACCAGCCGGAACCGCTCCTCCAGCAGCGCGGCGTCATCGCGCGAGCGGAGGTAGTCGAGCCGCTCGAAGTGCGCGCGCACGGTGTCGCCGAGCGGCTGCTCGACGGGGTGCGGCCACTCCTCCACGGTCACCGACGGCACGGCCGCGTCCGTCCGCCGCAGCGTGATCCATCCGAAGCCGACCGCCCGCACCTTGCGCGCCTCGAACTCGTCCAGCCAGGCGTCGTACCGCGCCTCGTACTCCGCCACGTCGCCCCGGTGGTCCCCGGCGTCCCGCAGCCACAGCTCGGCGTACTGCGTGGTGTCCTGGACCTCGCGCTGCACGATCCAGGCGTCGCACCCGCGCGGCACCCAGGAACGCAGCCGGTCCTGCCAGTCCTCCCCCTCCACGTGCTGCCAGTTGGCGAGGAACTGCGCGAACCCGCCCACGTTCAGCCGTTCCCCCGCTCCCTGAACGAGCGAGCGGCACAGATCGTCCCCGCCCATACCGCCGTCCCGGTACGTCAGCCGCTGGCTCGGCGAGATCACGAAGGGCGGGTTGGACACGATCAGGTCGTACCTCTCCCCGTCCCTGAGCGGCTCGAACAGCGAACCCTGACGGAGGTCCGCGGGCGACGCGCCGGACAGCGCGAGGGTGAGCGCGGTGATGTGCAGGGCGCGCGGGTTGAGGTCGGTCGCCGTCACCCGCGTGGCGTGCTGCGCGGCGTGCAGTGCCTGGATACCGGAGCCGGTACCGAGGTCCAGCGCGGACGAGACGGGCGTACGGACCGTGATCCCGGCGAGCGTGGTCGACGCGCCGCCGACGCCCAGGACGACGCCCTCCGCGCGGCGCCCGATCCCGCCCGCGCCGCCCACGGCGCAGCCGAGGTCGGACACGATGAACCAGTCCTCGCCGTCGGACCCGGCGTACGGCCGGACGTCCACGGTCGCGGTCACCTCGTCGGCGCCGGTGACCGTCAGCCAGCCGCTGTCCAGGCAGTCGGCCACGGGCAGTACGTCCGCCACCCGCGCGCGGGGCGCCGGTTGCTGGAGAAGGAACAGCCGTACCAGGGTCTCCAGCGGCGTGTCGCCACGTGTCGCCCGGAGCGCGGGCACGGTTTCGCTGCGCGCCAGCGCCGCGTACGCGGGGGCGCCGAGCAGGTCGAGCAGGCCGTCCGCGGTGAAGGCGGCCCCTAGGAGGGCCTCCCGCAGCCGGGCGGCGACATCGGGACGATCGGCGGAGGGCAGGGGCAGCAGGCTCGCGTCACTCACGCCCCCATTGTGTCCGCTGAGCCCGCCGGGACGCGTACCCGGCCCCGCGCGGTCGGGCCGCCACCCTTACGCGTCTCTGGAGCACCCCGAGGCTCCCCCGCCCGGCGTCACCCCGCCGAGGACGAAGCCGGAGCCCCCGAAGCGCTCTTGCAGCTCTCCTGCGTCGCCATGGCCTGGCCGACGTCGCCCTCCTCCAGCGTCTTGAGGGCGTCGTTGCCGCTCTGGCTGAGCTTGTCCAGCTCGGTGGCGATGTCCTTGAGCCCGTCGGCGAACTTGGCCTGGTCCTTGACGTCGAGTTCATCGACCTTGGTCTTCAAGGACGCGTACGAGGCGGCGATGCCGTTGAGTTCCTTGACGGCGTCCTGCTGCTTCTTCTCGCCGTTCTCGACGTCCGGGGGTCCGGCCTTGGTGACGGCGGCGCCGATCGCCTTGTAGGCGTCCGACATGTCCTGGAAGGCGGTCGCGTCGGTCTTCTGGACCTGCGCCGGGGTGCTGTTGTCGGAGGTCTCCTTCTGGATCGCGGTGTTGGCGGCCTCGATCTTCTTCGCCTGCGGCTGCACCGCGTCGCACACCTGCTTGGCCCAGGCGTCCAGCTTCTCGTTGCTGTCGTCGCTGCTGCACCCGGTCAGCGCCAGTACCAGTACCGCACCGCCGGACAGCGCGGTCCCGAGCTTCTTGTTCACCGGTTTGGTCCCTTCCACGGCCCTCGGCCCCGGAACATACACGGCACGCACACAGCACCACGCCGACGTACGTCGGTTAAGCACACTTTTGCCAGTGTTCGCACCAGCGAGAGAAGGCTCACGGGCACGGCAGGAGTACCGAGAGGCGGTCCAGAGGGACAGGGAGCCACAGAAGGCGAGGGGCAACGAGGGACAGGGAGCGGCGAGAAGCGGCGACAAGGAGCGGCGTAGACGGCGTGAACGGCGCGAGACGGGCGGACGACATGCCGACGCACGCCCTCCGCCCGCCCCCTCACCTCCCGAGGTCCGGCGAGCCCATCAGCCCGATCAAGCCCAGCCGACGCGACCAGCCCGACCACCGGCCGGACAGACCCAACAGACCCAACAGGCTCCTATATGAGCCTCCTACGCCCATGCCCCGCCCCCTACGGCACCACCGCCGGATTCGCCGGCGTGGACGACGCCCCCGCACCCCCGGCGTCCCCGCCGTCGTCATCGTCCACGGCGATCCCGCGCCGCTTGGACACGTACACCGCCCCGCCGATCACGACGAACGCCAGTACGGCGATCAGGATGCGGACCGTGAGGTTCTCGTCCGGTCCGTACGAGAACTTGATCACCGCGGGGGCGATCAGCAGCGCGACCAGGTTCATGACCTTGAGCAGCGGGTTGATCGCGGGCCCGGCGGTGTCCTTGAACGGGTCGCCGACCGTGTCGCCGATCACCGTCGCGGCGTGCGCCTCACTGCCCTTGCCGCCGTGGTGACCGTCCTCGACCAGCTTCTTGGCGTTGTCCCAGGCACCCCCGGAGTTGGCGAGGAACACGGCCATCAGCGTGCCCGCGCCGATCGCGCCCGCCAGATACGCGCCGAGCGGGCCGACGCCCAGCGTGAACCCGATGAAGATCGGCGCCAGCACCGCCAGGAGCCCCGGCGTGGCCAACTCCCGCAGCGCGTCCCTCGTACAGATGTCCACGACCTTCCCGTACTCGGGCTGCTCCGTGTAGTCCATGATCCCGGGCCGCTCGCGGAACTGCCGGCGTACCTCGTAGACCACCGAGCCCGCCGACCGCGACACGGCGTTGATCGCCAGCCCCGAGAAGAGGAAGACGACCGCAGCGCCCGCGATCAGGCCGACGAGGTTGTTGGGCTGGGAGATGTCCATGATCAGAGTCAGGGGGACGCCCTCCCCGCCGAGTTTCTCCCCCACGTCCTGCGCCCCGGTCGTGATCGCGTCCCGGTACGACCCGAAGAGCGCCGATGCCGCGAGGACGGCCGTGGCGATGGCGATGCCCTTGGTGATGGCCTTGGTGGTGTTGCCGACGGCGTCCAGGTTGGTCAGCACCTGCGCGCCCGCGCCCTCGACGTCGCCGGACATCTCGGCGATGCCCTGGGCGTTGTCGGAGACCGGTCCGAAGGTGTCCATGGCGACGATCACACCGACGGTGGTGAGCAGCCCGGTGCCCGCCAGAGCGACGGCGAACAGCGCCAACATGATCGACGTACCGCCCAGCAGAAAGGCCCCGTACACGCCGAGCCCGATCAGCAGCGCGGTGTAGACGGCCGACTCCAGGCCGACCGAGATCCCGGCCAGGACGACGGTCGCGGGGCCGGTCAGGGAGGTCTTGCCGATGTCCTTGACGGGGCGCCGGTTGGTCTCGGTGAAGTAGCCGGTCAGCTGCTGGATGACGGCGGCCAGCAGAATGCCGATCGCCACCGCGACCAGGGCGAGAACCCGCGGATCGCCGCTCTTCGCCGCGATCGCCGCGTCGGTGACCCCGTCGAGATCGGCGTACGACGACGGCAGATAGGCGAAGACGGCGACGGCGACCAGCACCAGCGAGATCACCGCGGAGATGAAGAAGCCCCGGTTGATCGCGGTCATGCCACTGCGGTCGCTACGGCGGGGGGCGACCGCGAAGATCCCGATCATCGCGGTGACCACGCCGATCGCGGGCACCAGCAGCGGGAAGGCGAGCCCCGCGTCACCGAAGGCGACCTTGCCCAGGATCAGCGCGGCGACCAGGGTCACGGCGTACGACTCGAACAGGTCCGCGGCCATACCGGCGCAGTCGCCGACGTTGTCGCCCACGTTGTCGGCGATGGTCGCGGCGTTGCGCGGATCGTCCTCCGGGATGCCCTTCTCGACCTTGCCGACCAGGTCGGCGCCCACGTCGGCGGCCTTGGTGAAGATGCCTCCGCCGACCCTCATGAACATGGCGATCAGCGCCGCCCCGAGGCCGAAGCCCTCCAGCACCTTGGGTGCGTCGGCCGCGTACACCAGCACCACACAGGAGGCGCCGAACAGGCCGAGCCCCACGGTGAACATGCCGACGACGCCACCGGTGCGAAAAGCGATCTTCATCGCCTTGTGCGAGACCTCGGTCAGATCCTTTTCCGGCTCGCCCTCCGCCGGTGTCGCCTCCCGGGCCGCCGCGGCGACCCGCACATTGCTGCGCACGGCCAGCCACATCCCGATATAGCCGGTGGCCGCCGAGAACAGCGCACCGATCAAGAAGAACACGGATCGTCCGATGCGCTGATTCCAGTCGTCCGCGGGCAGCAGCAGAAGCAGGAAGAAAACGATCACGGCGAATATGCCGAGAGTGCGCAACTGCCGGGCCAGATAGGCGTTCGCGCCTTCCTGCACGGCCGCCGCGATCTTCTTCATGCTGTCGGTGCCCTCGCCCGCGGCGAGCACCTGCCGCAGCAGCACACCAGCGACCACGAGCGCGGCCAGCGCGACGGCCGCGATCACCATCACCATGACCCGGTTGTCGTCGGTCAGCACCGCTGCCGCAAAGGTTGAAGGATGGTCCAGTTGATGAGGGGAAGAAAGCCCCGCCATTCGTCCTCCTTGACGCTTGGGCTGAGCTCAAGATGTGGACGGATTGTAGGGATCTGACTCCGATCAAAACAGTGCGCGGCAAGTGGAATTCGCCTTCACATGACCTTCAGCAAATGATCGCCCAGAAACCATGATCCGGAAAGTCGTAATGCGCCGAAGGAATTAATACACGATCGTGAATTCATTCACGAAATCTGCGGTGGCAGCGGAACGCTGGGGCGCGCTATCCGGAGTGCTGCGGAGGCACGCAATCTGGAGTGCCGTGGAGGCGTGCTATCTGAAGTGTCGTGGAAGCGCGCTATCTGATGGACTGCGGAAAAGAATCAAGGGCCGTTGCCGCAGAACCCCCGCGCCGGCTCGGTCGGCGCCGACACGCCGACACCCGGGCGGGGCGGCACGGGGAGGGGTCCCTATGCGCGGGATACAACTGCGGAGTAGCACGGTCGTTCGACCGGGGGTCTGCTCAGCGGCGTAGGGGGTCTCTGGAGGAACTCGGGGACTCTGGAGGACGCAGGGATCCCTGGAGGGCCGCGGAGTGCCTGAAACGGGCCCTAACGGCCTCGGGCGGCCTTGGGGGCCGCGCTGGGCAGTGAGGGGGATCAGACGGCAGCCTGAGCGCGGTCTCGGGCAGCTTGAGGGACGCCTGAGACGGCCCTGAGCGGCATTGGCGCGCGGCCTAGAGCGTTCCCTGTCGGCTGCGAAGGTTCAGACGGCGTCGAAGGCCGGGCCCTCGAGAAGCGCACCCATGTGGCACGCAGAGCGCGCGACCGGTGTGGCACGGACCGCCAGGCGGCGCCCCGCGGCTACGCCGGAACCGCCTCCGGTGGAGTCGTCTGCCAGGTCATCCGGATCAAGCCACCGTGGGCGTCGGAGGTGACCTCCACGTCGTCCACGAGCCCGCTGATGACCGCGAGGCCCATCTCGTCCTCCTCGGCCTCGGCGTCCGCGGCGTCGCCCGCCGCGCCGCCACCGGGCACCGAACGGGGGGCCTCGTCGCCGACCTCGATGGAGAACTGCTTCTCCTCCTCGACCAGCGCCACCCGCACCGGCGCCGTGATCCCGGCGCTCTGATGCAGGCCCACGGCCCTGCTGCACGCCTCACCGACGGCGAGCCGCACCTCGTCGAGGACGGCTTCGTCGACCCCGGCCCTGCGCGCCACCGCAGCCGCCACCAGCCGGGCGGTACGGACGTGCCCGGGAAGCGCGCTGAAGCGGAGTTCGACGGTGGCCATGCATCCCCCTCGGAGCTACGGGCGGGCGAGCGGGGGCCGGGCCGCCGAACGCCCGGTCCCCCAGTGAAACTGCCGGTCCGGGCCGCGCGGGGCGATCCGGACCGGATGGTCAGTCGGTGGCCGCGACCGCTTCGTCGACCGTGGTGTGGATGGGGAACACCTTGGTCAGGCCGGTGATGCGGAAGATCTTCAGAATGCGCTCCTGGTTGCACACCAGACGCAGGGAGCCCTCATGGGCACGCACCCGCTTCAGGCCGCCGACCAGCACGCCGAGACCGGTGGAGTCGAGGAAGTCCACGCCCTCCATGTCGACGACGAGGTGGAAATTCCCGTCGTTCACCAGCTCGACCAACTGCTCGCGCAGCTTGGGCGCGGTATATACGTCGATTTCGCCACCGACCCTGACGATCGTGCGATCGCCGATGGTCTCGGTCGACAGGGACAGGTCCACTGATCCTCCAGCACCTTGCTATCGAGCGGTCGCCCTTGGGCACCTCGGCGGAGCCCCCGGGACGGTTCGCCAGCCGCGATGGCATTCAATCACTTACCGGCAGGCGTGTACGACGCCTTGAGCCCATTGTCCGTCACTCCAATGACACACTCGGTGCCGATGGCCAAGAATCACCGTTCCGATCGACTCCCGACGGACTCCGCGCCCCGCCTCGCCCCGGGCGAGGTCCTGGCGCGGCTCGCCTCGGGCCCGAGCCGGGCCGCGCGCATCACTCATACGGAGCACTTGCCCGCACGCGCGGGCCGCCATGCCGTCTGGCCCGACCGGGTCCGCTCCGAGGTCGTCGCGGCCGTGCAGGCAGCGGGCATCGAGCACCCCTGGGCCCACCAGGCGCGCGCCGCGGAGCACGCCCTGGACGGCGACTCCGTCGTCGTCGCCACGGGCACCGCCTCGGGCAAGTCCCTGGCCTATCTGGTCCCCGTGCTGTCCACCCTGCTGGACGGCTCCGAGGCCCCGAACGGCCGCGGCGCCACCGCCCTCTACCTGTCCCCCACCAAGGCCCTGGCCGCCGACCAGTGCCGCTCCGTGAAGGACCTCGCCCGCCCCCTCGGCACCGCCGTACGCCCCGCCGTCTACGACGGCGACACGCCGTTCGAGGAACGCGAGTGGATTCGCCAGTACGGCACATACGTCCTCACGAATCCAGACATGCTGCACCGCGGTGTGCTGCCCTCCCATCCCCGCTGGTCCTCCTTCCTCAAGGCCCTCAAGTACGTCGTCATCGACGAGTGCCACACCTATAGGGGCGTCTTCGGCTCGCACGTCGCCCAGGTGCTGCGCCGGCTGCGCCGCCTGTGCGCCCGCTACGGCTCCTCCCCGGTCTTCCTGCTGGCCTCCGCCACCGCCGCCGAGCCCGCCGTCGCCGCCCGGCGGCTGACGGGGCTGCCCGTGGTCGAGGTCGCCGACGACGCCTCTCCGCGCGGGGAGCTGGTCTTCGCCCTGTGGGAGCCCCCGCTGACCGATCTGGAGGGCGAGAAGGGCGCCCCGGTCCGCCGTACCGCGACCGCCGAGACCGCCGACCTGCTGACCGACCTGGCCGTCCAGGGAGTCCGCTCGGTCGCCTTCGTACGCTCCCGGCGTGGCGCCGAGCTGATCTCGGTCATCGCACAGGAGCGCCTGGCCGAGATCGACCGCTCCCTGTCCCGGCGTGTCGCGGCCTACCGAGGCGGTTACCTCCCCGAGGAACGCCGCGCCCTGGAGCAGGCCCTGCACTCCGGCGAACTCCTCGGCCTGTCGGCCACCACCGCCCTCGAACTGGGGATCGACATCTCCGGTCTCGACGCCGTCGTCATCGCCGGGTACCCGGGCACCCGCGCCTCCCTGTGGCAGCAGGCGGGCCGCGCGGGACGGGCCGGGCAGGGCGCCCTCGCCGTCCTGGTCGCCCGCGACGACCCCCTGGACACCTTCCTGGTCCATCACCCCGAGGCGCTGTTCGACCGCCCCGTCGAATCCACCGTCCTCGACCCCGACAACCCGTACGTCCTCGCCCCGCACCTGTGCGCCGCGGCGGCGGAGCTGCCCCTGACCGACGACGACCTCGCCCTGTTCGGCCCCGGCAGCGCCGATCTGCTGCCTCAGCTGGAGGCCGCGAAGCTGCTGCGCCGCCGCGCCACCGCGTGGCACTGGACGCGCCGCGAGCGGGCCGCCGATCTCACCGACATCCGCGGCGAGGGCGGCAGCCCCGTGCAGATCGTCGAAGCCGTGACCGGCCGGCTGCTCGGCACGGTCGACGCGGGCGCCGCCCACACCACCGTCCACGAGGGCGCCGTCCACCTCCACCAGGGCCGCACCTATCTGGTCCGCTCCCTCGACCTGGACGACAACGTGGCCCTCGTCGAACAGGCGTCACCGCCCTATTCCACCGTCGCCCGCGACACCACCGCCATCTCGGTCCTGGACACCGATACCGAGATCCCCTGGGGAGCGGGGCGGCTCTGCTTCGGCTCGGTCGAGGTCACCAACCAGGTCGTCTCCTTCCTGCGCCGCCGGCTGATCACCGGCGAGGTCCTCGGCGAGACCAAGCTCGACCTCCCGCCCCGCACCCTGCGCACCCGCGCGGTGTGGTGGACCGTCACCGAGGACCAGCTCGACGCCGCCCGCATCCCCCCGGAGATCCTCGGCGGCGCCCTGCACGCCGCCGAACACGCCTCCATCGGCATGCTGCCGCTCTTCGCCACCTGCGACCGCTGGGACATCGGCGGAGTGTCGGTCCCCCTGCACCCCGACACCCTCCTCCCGACGGTCTTCGTCTACGACGGCCATCCCGGCGGCGCCGGATTCGCCGAGCGCGCCTTCCACACCGCCCGCACCTGGCTCACCGCCACCCGCGAGGCCATCGCCTCCTGCGAGTGCGACGCCGGATGCCCGTCCTGCATCCAGTCCCCCAAGTGCGGCAACGGCAACGACCCCCTGCACAAGAGGGGCGCCGTACGACTCCTCACGGAGCTGCTGAGGGGCGCTCCAGAGGGGTTGGAGGGCAGCCCTGCGGCGGGTCCTGGGGCGACGCCCTAGCAAGCCCGGAGGCGGGGCAGGGGGCTCGGGGCGGGCTCATGGCCCGGACGGTCCCCCAGGCGTCGGCACGGCCGCCCCGAGGTTCCGGGCCGCGTTCAGCGTCCCGGCTCTTCGTACGGCGTCGGCGGTCCGGCCCGCGCTCTCACCTCCGTCTCGAACGGCCCCCGCCCCGACGCCGCCGTCACGTCCGAGACCTGCCCGGCGACCACACACCGCACCAGCCGCACCCCGTGCGCCCGCGCGGCCTCCTCGGCCCGCGCACAGGCCGCCGTGGGCCCTTGGGCCCAGTACTCGGCCGCCGCCAGCGCCGCGAGATCGGCCCCGCCCGCCGCCCGGTGCCGGACGACGACGGCCTGCCCCAGGGCGAGCACGGTGCCGAAGACCACGCAGAGGACGGCGACGACGGCGAGGCTGAGGACGGTGGCGGACCCACGGTCCCGGGCGGCGGCGCCGGCGTCTTGGGTCACGGGGTCAGGGTCCCGGGTCGCGGGGCCAGCGTCTTGGATCGCGAAATCAGGGCCCCGGGTCACGGAGTCAGGGCCCCGGGTCGCGGAACCACGATCCCGCGCGGGTCCCGCGCCGACGTCTCCGACGACTCCGCCCGACGCGGCCACCTCGGTCCGTCTGCCGCCCCCCTTCACCTCGGCCCTCCGGACAGCGCCGCACCTCCCGACCGCGTTGATCACCCTGACCACGGCGGCCACTGTCCTGCGCCCGAACGACCGGCTCATGGGACCGCCTCCACAAACCCCGTCACGCCGTCCCTTGTCATCCCCTCCACAAGCCCCGTCACGCCGTCCCCCGTCATCCCCTCCACAGGCCCTACCACGCCGCCCCCTTTCATCCCCTCCGGCACTCCCGTCACGCCGTCCCCCACCGTCCCCTCCACCACCGCGACAGCCTCCTCCCGCAGGTCGAAGGCGAGCCGCCCCAGCACCGGTGGCCGGGCCACGACCACGACGCGCACACGGTCCCCTTCCCTGGCGACCGTGACCTCCGCCCCGCGCGGAGCGGCGGCTCGCGCCAACTCGACGACCGCGCCGTCCGGGTCCTGGCGGGCCGCCGCGCGGGCGCCGATCCGGGCCGCGTCGACGCACTGGATCTGCGCCGCCGCGACGAGCAGCGCCCAGACCAGGGCCATCGCGAACATCACCAGCGCCGGGAGCGCAACGGCCGTCTCCACCGCCACGAAGCCGCCGTCCGACCGCCGTGCACCGCCCTCGTTCCGCCGCCTGTCCGGCTCACATGCCCGCATCGAGGGCCTTCTCGACCATCGACTGGAGCTTCGCGCCGACCGTTCCGCTGGTCAGCACCCGGTAGAGCACGACGGCGAACCCGGCTGCCGCCACAAGGCCGAGCGCGTATTCGGAGGTCACCATTCCGGCGTCACTCCGCACTCCGCGCATCGCCCGCGCCCGCCACACCAGCGCACGCAGCCGTGCGCATACCCGTCCATACATCACAACCCCCGTAGGTCTTCACTCACTTGTCGATCATTCGTAGATCACTTGTCAGCCGTCGGCTGCCACACACCGGCGGTCATCGGCCTGGCGCGGCCGTCATCGGCCAGCCCCTGCCCCCACCGCCCGGTCCCCGTCACCCGCCCCCTCCCAACACCTCCCCCGCCATCCCGATCACGACCGGCAGCACTCCCACCGCGATGAACGCGGGCAGGAAACACAGCCCCACCGGCGCGCTGATCAGCACCGCCGCTTTCCTGGCCCGCGCCGTCGCCTCCCGGGTCCATTCCGCGCGGGTGTCCTCGGCGAGCCGGGCGATCGACGCCGCGGCGGGGAGGCCGGACATGTCGGCCCGTTCGAGGAGTCGGGCCAGTCCCTGTGCGCCGGGCAGTCCGGCCAGCGTCCGCCAGGCAGTGGCCGGTTCGGCTCCGAGCCGGACCTCGGCCGCACCCCGGGCGAGGGCGTCGCCCAGGGGACCGCCGAGCGCCTCGCCGACCGCGTGAGCGGCCGTCACCGACCCTCCCCCGGCCGCGATGCAGGCGGCCAGCAGATCGGCGGCGAGCGGCAGTTGCCGACCGGCTTCCGTCCTCTCGGCGTCGGTCAGGACGGCCTCCGTGCCCGCCCGGTCGGCGAGTTGCCGTCGGCGCCACCACCACAGACCGACGACGCCAGCCACACCGAGCGCCACTCCCGCGGTGCCGCCGAGCAGCACCCATCCGGCACCCACGACACCGCCCCAGGGCGCCCAGCGCCGCAGCAGGGTCCGCGCGGTCCGCGCCGGGACCCACGGTCCGGACACCGCCGCGTCCAGCGCCAGCAGCCGTGCGATCCGGCGCCGGACCCGCCGCTGCCGCCGTACGGCCCGGACCCGCCGTACCGTCCAGGTGAGCAACAGGACCGTCCCCACGATCGCCCCCAGGCTGTGGACAACTTCGCCGGTCATGCCGCCTCCGCCCGGCGGACGATCCGCAGGGCCCACCAGAGCCCGGCGCCCTCCAGGGCCAGGCCGACGGCCAGGCAGACCAGGCCGGGGCCGGTGTGCAGCAGGACGTGCAGCGGGTCCGCGCCGAGGGCTGTGCCGAGCAGCAGGCCCGCCACCGGCAGCCCGGCGAGCATCAGCGCCGTCGCGCGGGCGCCCGCCAACTGGGCGCGCAGGTCCGCCCGCCGGTCCCGCTGGGCGCGCAGAGCGGCGTCCAGCCGGTCGAGCCCCGCCGCGAGTCCCGCGCCCTGGTCCACCGACACCCGCCAGCACGCCGACAGCCCCAGCAGCCCCTCCGCGCCCGGCTGCCGTGCCGCACCGGCCAGTTCCCCGGGGATGTCCCCGCCGAACCGGGCCGCCGCGAGGACCGCCGCATGTGCCGTACCGAGCCCGTCGCAGTGCCGCGCGACGCACCTCAGCGCGTCGCCCGGTTGCCGCCCCGCCCGTACTTCCCCGGCCAGCGCACCGCACAGCGCGATCACTTCGGCGGCCCGCCGTTCCCGGCGCCGGCGGGCTTCCCGCGCGCGCCTGATCCGCCGTACCACCGGCATACCGGCCGCCCCCGCGACGACCGGCAGCAGCGAGCCGCCCAGCATGCCGAGCACCAGCCCGGCCACCGGCGCCCACCACTCGACCCCCGGTCCCGCCCGCCACCACCTCGGCCAGGCCGACCACTGCCAGGGCCACCGGGGCGGCCCGTGCCCCACGCCACCCCCGCCCGCGAACAGCAGCCGTGCCCGCCGGGCCGGGAACTGCCCGCCGCCCATCAGCAGGACCACGACCCCGACACACGCGAGAGCCGCCCATGTCCCGACCTCACCCATCCCACTCACTCCCATCACTCGTTCTCCCTCCACCACTGCTGTCCCTGCCGTCCCGCTGCCGTCCCCCTGAGCAGTTCCTCCAGCCGCGCCCAGCCCCGTTCGCGCGTGAACGCCTCCGTCCCCCAGCGCAGCGCCGGGACCGTCCGCACCAGGCCCGAAGGGTCGGCCGGGTCCCGTTCCAGCACCCGTACCTCGTCGATGCGCCGCCGCCCGTCGTGGTCGCGGACCACATGGAGGAGCACGGACAGCGCCGCCGCGAGCTGGCTGTGCAGGGCCGCGCGGTCCAGCCCCGCAGCCGTTCCGAGGGCCTCCAGCCGGGCGGGGACATCGGCGGCGGCATTGGCGTGCACGGTCCCGCAGCCGCCCTCATGGCCCGTGTTCAGCGCGGCGAGCAGATGCACCACCTCGGGTCCGCGCACCTCGCCGACGACCAGCCGGTCCGGGCGCATCCGCAGCGCCTGGCGCACCAGGTCCTCCAGCGCGACCAGCCCGGCGCCCTCCTGGTTGGCGGGCCTGCCCTCCAGCCGTACGACATGCGGATGGTCGGGGCGCAGCTCCGCCGAGTCCTCGGCCAGCACGATCCGCTCACCGGGTCCGACCAGGCCGAGCAGGGCGCTGAGCAGGGTGGTCTTGCCGCTGCCGGTGCCACCGCTGATGAGGAAGGACAGCCGGGCCCGCAGCAGCGCGCGCAGGACGCGGTCGCCGCCTGGCGGGACCGTGCCGACCGCGGTCAGTTCGCCGAGGGTGAAGGCGCGCGGGCGGACGACCCTCAAGGACAGACATGTGCAGCCGACGGCGACCGGGGGCAGTACCGCGTGGAGCCGTGTTCCGTCGGGCAGCCGGGCGTCGACCCAGGGCCGGGCGTCGTCCAGGCGGCGCCCGGCGACGGCGGCGAGGCGCTGGGCGAGGCGCCGTACGGCCGCCGGATCGGGGAAGGTGACCGGGGTCAGTTCCAGGCCGCCGCCGCGGTCGACCCAGACCCGGTCCGGGGCCGACACCAGGACGTCGGTGACCGAGGGGTCGGCGAGCAGCGGCTCCAGAGGGCCGCTGCCGATCAGTTCGGACCGCAACTGGCGGGCCGCGCCGAGCACTTCGGCGTCTCCCAGGACCTGGCCCTGTTCTCGCAGGGCCTGCGCCACCCGCGCGGGCGTGGGTTCGGCGCCGCTCTCCGCGAGCCACCGCCGTACCCCGTCGAGCAGGGCGGGCCCGGAACGGGCGCTCATGCGGCGTTCGCCTCGATCAGGGCGCGTTCCCAGAATCCCTTGCAGAAGCGGGCCAAGGGGCCTCGTCCACCGGCCGCGGGCGGTGTCCTGCTCCCGTCGGGCCGCAGCAGTCCGCCCTCCACGGGAACCTCCCCGGCGAGCGGCAGCCCGAGCAGACGGGCCACCTCGTGGTCGTCGAGTCCGGGCGTGTACGGCCCGCGGACGGCGACTCGCAGGTCGCGCAGGACCATGCCGACGGCCGAGGCCATGCGTCCGGCCGCGGCGACCGCGCGGAGTTCGCCGGGGACGACGATCAGGCCGATGTCGATCTGGGAGAGCAGTTCGGTGACCCCGTCGTCGAGGCGCCGGGGCAGATCGACCACAACGGTGCCGCTGCGGCGCCGGGCGGCGGAGAGCACCGCGCGGACGGCCGGTGCGGGGACGGTCACCTGGTCGCCGCGGTCCCAGCTGAGCACCCTCAGCCCGTGCAGTTCGGGCAGTGACTCCTCCAGCGCGCCGGCGCCGAGCCGCCCGCGCGAGGCGGCGAACGCGGGCCAGCGCAGCCCCTCCGCACTCTCGCCGCCGAGCAGTACGTCGAGTCCGCCGCCCAGGGGATCGGCGTCCACCAGCAGGGTGCGCAGTCCCTCCCGCGCGGAGGTGACGGCGAGCGCGCAGGCCAGCGTGGAGGCACCGGCCCCGCCCCGGCCGCCCATCACCCCGACGGTGAGGGCGGGCCGTCCGACGCCCTCGACCACATCGGCGATCCGGTCGACGAGCCACTGCTCGCCGTCGGGCAGGAGCAGGACATGGTCGGCGCCGATCCGGATGGCGCGCTCCCACACCCCCGGATCGTCCTGGTCGCGTCCGACGAGGACGACCCCGCGTCGCAGGGCCGTGCCGCGTACGCGTCCGGCGGCGTCGTCACCGACCAGGACCAGCGGCGCGGCCTCCCAGCGGGCGGTGCGTTCGGGTACGGCGTGGTGGACCTCGGGAGTGGCGCCGGCCGCCGCGCACAGGCGCAGCAGATCGTCCAGGAGGTCGGGGTCCTCGGTGAGGATCAGCGGTCCGGCGCGGCGGCCACGGCCGGGCTGCGGTGGATCGTGGGTGACGGTGGTGGACATGGGACTCCCCCTCGCTGTTCGGCTCGCGCGGCCCATGCGGCGCCGCGATTCCCGTAGGTGTGGAGAACCGGGGAACGGGCCTCCATATGAACGGCCGAAGGAAACCGGCCAAACGCGTCCGAGAAACGGGTCCGCCGATGGCGAACTCGCCTCGTTCGTGGCGCGTTGGAATGAGCGTGCAGCGAACCGTGGAAATGATGTGGATCTTGGTCGAAAACTGTGGACAACTCGGCGGCTGTGAATATCTCCGTCACCCATACCGGTGACGGTCCACAGATCCCTCACCACATCCCGCGCGACTCCCGCAGAGCAGTCCCAGCATTACGCAGAGTCACCGATCATGGACATGCGAAAGGGGCGGCCTCAGCCGCCCCGGCACGGTACGACGACCGTGGAAGATCAGGGGAAGAACGCGAAACGCCGTCCGGACATGCGACGACCCCCGCCGGGGGGGAGAGCGGGGGTCGTCCCCACGGCCGACTCGGGGGGGGAGGAGCCGGACCGGGTTAGCACGGTCGCGAACGATCCGTGACTTCCATGGTGTACCCGAGAGCCCTCTCAGGCAAACCCACGCGCCTCACCTTACGCCGAATGGGCTGCCCCTATGCTCAAGGGCGTGGATAACCACTCCTTGCCCCGCACAGCGGCCTTCTTTGATCTGGACAAGACGGTCATTGCGAAGTCGAGCACGCTCTCCTTCAGCAAGTCCTTCTACCAAGGCGGTCTGATCAACCGCCGGGCCGTCTTGCGTACCGCATATGCCCAGTTCGTGTTGCTCGTCGGCGGCATGGACCACGACCAGATGGAACGCACCCGCGCCTACCTCTCCCAGCTGGTGCGCGGCTGGGACGTCCGCCAGGTGCAGGAGATCGTGGCCGAGACCCTGCACGACATCATCGACCCGCTGATCTACGACGAGGCCGCCTCCCTCATCGAGGACCATCACATCGCCGGCCGCGATGTGGTGATCGTGTCCACGTCGGGTGCCGAGGTGGTCGAGCCGATCGGCGAACTGCTCGGCGCGGACCGCGTGGTGGCCACCCGGATGGTGATCGGCGACGACGGCCGCTTCACCGGCGAGGTCGAGTACTACGCCTACGGCCCCACCAAGGCCGAGGCCATCCGGCAGCTCGCCGCCTCCGAGGGCTATGACCTCGCCCGCTGCTTCGCCTACAGCGACTCGGCGACCGATCTGCCGATGCTGGAGACCGTCGGCCACCCCCACGCCGTGAACCCGGACCGCGCGCTGCGCCGTGAGGCCCTCGCGCGCGGGTGGCCCATCCTGGACTTCCACCGTCCGGTCCGGCTCAAGCAGCGGCTGCCCTCGTTCTCCGTACCGCCGCGCCCGGCGTTGGTCGCCGCCGCCGCCATAGGAGCCGCCGCGGCCACCGCGGGCCTGGTCTGGTACGCCAGCCGCCGTCGTGCCGCAGCCCTGCGATCCGCCGCCTGACCTGCCCCTTTCCCGACGCCACCGGATACGCCGGTCACAGGTGCCTCATTACTGTTGCTTTGATCCTTTTTGAACCTAAAAGTAAAGAACCGTAGCCAGCCCTTCCGCTCCCCGCGGGGCGGGAGTACAAAGGACTCAACGGCCCGCGAGACCAAGGACATATCCGAGAGGATCACCTTCAACAACGCATCTGGCCCCACGGACCGAGCATGAGCACAGGGCACCCACGCGACGTCGACCCGTCGATTACGGGCCAGCCGCACCAGGTGACGGGCAAGGCTCCCGACCTGATGGGCAATACATCGAGGACGCTTGGTAACCAGGTGCGCATGCCAGCGGCGGTACGAGACCTCGTACCGCCGCATCCCTGTCCGGCCACCGGCCGACCGGCCCCGCGCGGGGCCGTTCTCCGTATCCCGCCCTAGAGAGGCGCCCCTGAGGAGCGACCCCGCCCGGGAGCGCACCGCTGGGCGCGGGGCCGGACCGCCGGGCGTGTCACCCACTCAGGCGGCACCGCGCTGCAACGCCTCACATACGGCCGTCGACTCGCGCGCGCCCAGTTCGACGGCCCGCGCGCAGTGCGTGATCCAGGCCGCCATCCCCTGCGGCGTCCCGGAGACATAACCGTCGAAGGCGGCGAGGTAGGCCGCACGGCCCAGTTCCGCGTGCCCGACCTCCGCCGGGCACACCGACTTCGGGTCCAGACCGCTGCCGACCAGCACGATCCGCTCCGCCGCCCGCGCGATCAGCCCGTTGTACGAGACGAAGGGCCGCAGCGCCAGCAGCTCCCCATGGACGACGGCCGCCGTGACCGGCGCCGGAGCCGAACCCCCGGCGACGATCAGCTCACTCAGCCCCTCCAGGCGGGCCGCGACCTCGTCCGCGCCCGGCAGCGGCACCTCGACGAACGGCTCCTCGACCGGCTCGCCCGCCAGCCGCGGGCGGCCCACCGTGTCCTGCTGGGTCGCCGCGGCGACCAGATGCAGCCGGGCCAGCACCCGCAGCGGCGACTGCCGCCAGATGGACAGCAGTTGACCCGCCTCGGCGGTCAGCCGCAGCGCGGCGCCCATCACACGCGCCTCGCCGTCCACCCCGAAGTCGCTGCGCCTGCGCACCTCTTCGAGCGCCCAGTCGGCACCGGAGAGCGCCGCCGAGCCCCGCGCCCCGCGCAACGCGGCCTCGGAGGTGATCTCGTTGCTGCGCCGCCGCATGACCCGGTGCCGGTAGACCCGGTCCACGGCCTTGCGCACGGACTCGACGGAGTCGGCCACACCGGGCAGCGAGCCCAGGGCCGCGAGCGGATCGTCGGTCGCGCCAGTCGTACTCATGGGTACGACCCTACGCACCCGGGGCGCGCACCCCACGAAGGAGTGGTCTTCTTCACGTCCCCGGGCCCGCCACGCGTCGCGCACCACTAGGCTTACTGAACATGAAAATTGCTTTCGTCGGGAAGGGCGGCAGCGGCAAGACCACCCTGTCGTCCCTCTTCATCCGCCATCTGGCCGCCACCGGCGCCCCCGTGGTCGCCGTCGACGCCGACATCAACCAGCATCTGGGACCCGCGCTCGGGCTGGACGACGACCAGGCCGCCGCGCTGCCGGCGATGGGCGACCGGCTGCCGCTGATCAAGGACTACCTGCGCGGCAGCAACCCGCGCATCGGCTCCGCGCAGACGATGATCAAGACGACCCCACCCGGCGAAGGCTCCCGGCTGCTGCGGGTCCGCGAGAACAATCCCGTCTACGACGCCTGTGCCCGGCAGGTGGAACTCGACGGCGGGGCCGTCCGTTTGATGGTCACGGGGCCCTTCACCGAAGCCGATCTGGGGGTCTCCTGCTACCACTCCAAGACGGGAGCGGTGGAGCTGTGCCTCAACCACCTGATCGACGGGCGTGACGAGTACGTCGTGGTCGACATGACGGCGGGTTCCGACTCCTTCGCCTCCGGCATGTTCACCCGCTTCGACATCACGTTCCTCGTCGCCGAGCCAACCCGGAAGGGGGTCTCCGTCTATCGCCAGTACAAGGAGTACGCACGCGACTTCGGCGTCACCCTCAAGGTCGTCGGCAACAAGGTGCAGGGCCAGGACGACCTCGACTTCCTGCGTGCCGAGGTCGGCGACGACCTGCTCGTCACGGTCGGACACTCGGACTGGGTACGGGCCATGGAGAAGGGCCGGCCGCCCCGGTTCGAGCTGCTGGAGGACCCCAACCGCCGGGCCCTGGAGCAGCTGCGCACCGCCGCCGACGCCACCTACGCGCTGCGCGACTGGGAGAACTACACCCGCCAGATGGTGCACTTCCATCTGAAGAACGCCCGGTCGTGGGGCAACGAGCGCACCGGAGCCGACCTGGCGGCCCAGGTCGACCCCGGTTTCGTACTCGGCGAGAGCGTCACCGCTCCCGCGTAGCCCGCTGTCGTGGTGGGCGGACAGGGCCGCCGGCCGTCCGGGTCACTTCCGGTCGGCGGGCGGTGCTCCCGGAACCCCCTTGGGCGCCGGAGCCGGGCTCGCCGACAGGAACGGCTCCCAGCCCTGCCGCGGAGCCTCGCCCACCTTCAGGGTGCGCAGCTTGTCCAGGGTCTTCGGGTCCTGGGCGTCCAGCCAGTCGGCGAGCTGCCGGAAGGAGACGCAGCGCACCTCCGACTTCGTACAGACCCCCTCGACGACCTCCTCGATGGCGCGCATATAGGTGCCGCCGTTCCAGGACTCGAAGTGGTTGCCGATGATCAGCGGCGCGCGGTTGCCGTCGTAGGCCCGCTGGAAGCCCTGGAGCAGTCCGTCACGCATCTGGTCGCCCCAGTACTGGTACTGGGACGGGTCGCCCTGGGTGGTGGTGCCGGACTGGTTGACCATGAAGTTGTAGTCCATGGTGAGCTGCTCGTAGGTGTGGCCGGGGAAGGGGACGAGCTGCATGGACAGGTCCCACAGGCCCTCCTTCTTGCCGGGCCAGACCTGGTTGTTGACGCCGCTGGTGTCATAGCGGAAGCCCAGTTCGGCGGCGGCCTTGGTGAAGTTCTGCTGCCCCTCCAGGCACGGCGTGCGGGCGCCGATCAGCTCCTTGTCGTAGTCGAACGGGAGCGGGTCCGCGTCCCGCATGCCGGTGTTGGTCTTCCAGGACTTCACGAACTGCTTGGCCTGGGCGATCTCGTCCTTCCACTCCTCCACCGACCATTCGCCGACGCCGCCGCCCTCGCCGCAGAAGTGGCCGTTGAAGTGGGTACCGACCTCATTGCCCTCCAGCCAGGCCAGACGGAGCTGCTTCACGGTGTCGGCGATGCCCTGGGCGTCGTTGAAGCCGATGTCGGAGCGGCCCGGTGAGTGCTGCGGGGGCCTGTAGAGGTCGCTCTTCTCCTCGGGCAGCAGATACACGCCGCTGAGGAAGTACGTCATGGTGGCGTTGTTCTTCTTGGAGACCTCGCGGAAGTGCGAGAAGAGCCGCTGACTGTCCTCACCGGCGCCGTCCCAGGAGAACACCACGAACTGCGGCGGTTTCTGACCGGGCTTCAGCCGTTCGGGACGGGGCAGGTGCGGCTGGGCGCCGGTGAACGCGGTGGAGCCGTCGCCGATGAGCCGGACCGCGCTCTTGGGCGCCTGGGCGGGCTGGGCCTTGTCCGGTCCGCCCACGCCTTCCCCGGAACCGGTGGTGCCGATGCCGCAGCCGGCGAGCGAGGCGGCGCAGACCGCGGCGACCACGGCGCCCGCGGCGATCCTCTGGGTGGCGGCCATGTCCGCCCACCTTCTTCCTTCTCTCGGGCCAACGCGCCGCCGATGACCGGGCGGCGTCCGCCGGAAGAACCGGCGGCGCGGTCAAGCTCGCATGGAATGAAGAAGTAATTAGTACGACAAGCCGACTGAATTACTGATTCGCTCATCAAGGTGATCTACTAGCCCATTTGCCCCTTAAGTCCATGCTTGACCTTTACTCTGGATTACGATCCGTTTACCAAGCGCTCATTTCATCCCGCCGCTGCATGCCGTGCCCCACGGCCGCGACCCGACCCCCGCCCCACACGGGGACCACCTGTTCCGCGACCGCGCCGCCCCGGAGGAGACGGGACTCGATGTCTGCCTTCCGCACATTGCCCCAAGCACTGGAAACCGCACGGGCCAAGGGAACCCGCCTCGTCGATTCCCGGCGCTCACGCCATGCCCACCAGCCCCACAGCCCGCCCCCGGCAGGACGGCACGGTCGCTTCCGGGTCGCGGGCGCCGATGTCTCGGCCGCCATCGCGGTCTTCCTGATCGCCCTGCCGCTCTCCCTGGGCATCGCCCTGGCCACCGGCGCCCCGCTCCAGGCAGGGCTGGTCGCCGCCGCCGTCGGCGGACTGGTCGCCGGACGGCTCGGCGGCTCGGCGCTCCAGGTCAGCGGGCCCGCCGCCGGACTGACCGTGGTCACCGCCGACCTGATCCACCGCTACGGCTGGCGGATCACCTGCGCCATCACCGTCCTCGCCGGGATCGCCCAGCTCGGCCTCGGCTGTCTGCGCGTGGCGCGCTCCGCGCTCGCCGTCAGCCCCGCCATCGTGCACGGCATGCTCGCCGGGATCGGCGTCACCATCGCCGTAGCCCAGCTGCACATCGTCCTCGGCGGCACCCCGCAGAGCGCGGTCCTGGACAACCTCGCCGCGCTCCCCGCCCAGCTGGCGCAGCTGCACCCGGCCGCCGTCTCGATGAGCGCGCTCACCCTCGCCCTGCTCTTCCTCTGGCCCCGGATTCCCGGCCGTGCCGGACAACTGCTGCGCAGAATCCCGGCCCCGCTCATCGCCGTCGCCGGAGCCACCGCTACCGCCTCGCTCGCCGGGATCGCCCTGCCCAAGGTGGAGCTGCCGTCCTGGCACAGCCACGCGCTGGCCGGACTGCCCGAGGGCCCGGCGCTCGGCCTCGCCACCGCCGTCCTCACCACCACGCTGGTGTGCAGTGTGCAGTCGCTGCTCGGCGCCGTCGCCGTGGACAAGCTGGCCGCCGCCCGTCCCGGCCTCACCGCCAAGGTCGGCCGCTCCGACCTGGACCGCGAACTGCTCGGCCAGGGCGCCGCCAACATCGCCTCCGGGGCGCTCGGCGGACTGCCCGTCGCGGGGGTCGCCGTACGGAGTTCGGCGAATGTGAACGCGGGTGCCGTCAGCAGGAACTCCACGATGCTGCACGGCGTTCTCGTAGTAGTCGCCGCACTGCTGATGATTCCGGTGCTGGAGCTGATCCCGCTGGCCTCGCTCGCCGCCCTGGTGATGGCCGTCGGCATCCAGATGGTCTCCCTGAACCACATCCGTACGGTGACCCGCCACCGCGAAGTGCTGGTCTACGCGGTGACCACGCTGGGCGTGGTGCTCCTCGGCGTCCTGGAGGGCGTGACGCTGGGGATCGCCGTCGCCGTCGCGGTCGCCCTCAACCGCCTGGCCCGCACCCGGATCACCCACGACGAACAGGAAGGAGCCCACCACATCCAGGTCAGAGGCCAGTTGACGTTTCTCGCCGTGCCCCGCCTCAGCCGCGCCCTGCACCATGTGCCGCACGGGGCCCATGCCGTCGTCGAGTTGGACGGCTCCTTCATGGACCACGCGGCCTACGAGACGCTCCAGGACTGGCGCAACACCCACACCGCCCAGGGCGGCACCGTCCATCTCACCGGCCGCCGCGGTCCCCGGCTCACCGGGCCCACCATCACCCCACTCCTCGACCTCGACTCGCCGACGTCGGGGGCGGGGGCGGGGGTAGGGGTGGGGGTTGCGGTGGGCGCGAGGTCGGAGGGGGCGGGTGACGCTGGGGGGTGCGGGGGTAGCGGCGGTGGGGGTACGGGAGTCGCCGCGTCCACTGGGTCTGTCGGGACCGCTGGGGCCCAGTCCTCAGGGTCTGCTGGGTCCAACGGGCCTGCCAGGTCCAATGGGTTCAACGGGTCCGATGGGTCCGATGGGTCCGATGGGTTCAGCGGGGACCCGGGGATCACCGGGACGACCGGGGTCGCCGAAGTGCCGGGAGCGGGCGGCATCGACGCGGTGGCGGGCGCCGGGCGGGCCTTGGGAGAGGGCTGTGCGGCGGGAGCGGTGGGCGTACCGGGGGGCGCCGGAACCAAGGGAACGATGGGCGAACCGGAGGGCGCCGGAAGAGAGGAAGCGCTGGGCGTACCGGGGAGCGCCGGAATCGACGGAGCGCTGAGAGCAGGCGAGGTAGACGGCCTGGTGGGAAGCGACGCTCCCATCGCCGACTGCCGCTGTCGACCTTGGACGCCTTGGCGCAACCATCAGTGCGAGCCGACCGGTTCGCCATGGAGAGGGGAGGACTTGGAGGGGGCGTATACGGAGGGCGCGTCAGCGATGTCGGCGGTAGCGTCTGAGTCACCGGGGTCGGTTGAGTCGGCCGAGTGGTCGGGGTCGGTGGGTCTTCCGGGGGCGGGGTCCCGGTTCGGGCCGGGGTCGCCCGACCGGACGGCACCGGACGGCACCGCGCCGGACCCTCTCGCCGGACCCGACCGGCGTACGCATGGGGGCGGACGACGGGGCGGCTTGACTCCGTCCCCCGCCGGGGCGGCTGGGCGTGACACCGGAGCAGACGGCGTCACCGTGGCCCTTGGCGCGGACATCGGGGCCGACGCGGGAGTCGGCACGACCGGTGCCAGCGCTCGCACCGGCACCAAGGCCGACGCGGAGGCGAGCGCGGGGGCCGACCCGACCGGTGCTGGCGCCAGCACCGGGAACGGCACCGGCACCGGCACCGCGGCTGACGCCGGCATCGGAACCGGCGCTGACACCGGCGCCACCACTGCCACCCCCGCCAAAGACAACAGCACCGCTCACACCGCCCCCGAACCCGAACCCGATCCCAACACCGCCCCGCCCCCCATCACCCAAGCCCATCCCCCCACCGCCCCGACCGCCCCCACCTCCGCCGACCCGATCTCACCCACAGCTTCCGCTCCCGCTCCCCCCACACCCCACCCCCCAAGCAGCCACCAGCTCGCCCGAGGGATCAGCGCGTTCCAGCGGAACACCGCGCCGCTCGTGCGGGGCGAGCTGGCCCGGCTGGCGCGGGAGGGACAGCGGCCGTCGCAGCTGTTCCTCACCTGCGCCGACTCACGGGTCGTCACCTCGATGATCACGTCCAGTGGTCCGGGTGATCTGTTCGTCGTGCGCAATGTGGGCAATCTGGTTCCCCTGCCAGGGGCGGAGAGCGGGGACGACTCCGTCGCGGCGGCGATCGAGTACGCGGTGGATGTGCTGCGGGTCCGGTCCATCACGGTGTGCGGGCACTCGGGGTGCAGTGGGATGCAGGCGCTGCTCAACGCCGAGCCGGGCGGGGCGATGACGCCGCTCAGACGGTGGCTGCGGCACGGCAGGCCCAGTCTGGAGCGGATGGCCGACGCCGAGCGCCCCTGGCCCCGGTTGGCCGGACGCCGTCCGGCGGACGCGGTCGAGCAGCTGTGCCTGACGAATGTGGTGCAGCAGCTGGAGCATCTGCGGGCCCATGAGGCGGTGGCGCAGGCGCTGGGAGCGGGGGCGTTGGAGCTGCATGGAATGTACTTCCATGTGGGTGAGGCGCAGGCGTATCTGCTCACGGAGCGGGGCGAGGACCGGGTGTTCGACGATGTGGAAGGAGCGGACGGGCTGCGCAGCCGGGCCTGAGGGAACGGTGCTGCTCCGCAATCCCCCGCCGGGACCGTACGACGGGATCGCAACGGCGCGACGGCGGGGCGGCGGCGCGGCGGGACCGCGGGACGCGGTGATCTGACGCCGCCCGCATGTCGCACCACCACCCCACCGCGGCGCCACGTGTGACATGGAAGACACGCCCTGAACCAGGCAGGGGCGGCGTCCGTGGGAAGGGAGGAATGGAGCCGTGAACCTAGAGCGTGAACAGTGAGTACGACGTGCCCCGTGGCCGACGGGAAGGCGGAGGGACCGGTTCAGGGATGTCCCGAGGATGCGGCTGGGACACACCGGAGATTCAGGGGTGCCCCGGGAAATCCCTCCTCACAGGTCTAAACCATTTGCCCGTCGGCCCTTGTCATCGGCCCCTCGGTTCTGGTGAGCTGTGGCTTGGGACACAACGGACACCCTTGGAAAGGGAGATGTCGTGAGCAACGAAAGCCTGGCCAACCTGCTGAAGGAAGAGCGCAGGTTCGCACCCCCCGCCGACCTGGCAGCGAACGCCAACGTCACGGCGGAGGCGTATGAACAGGCCAAGGCTGACAGGCTCGGCTTCTGGGCCGAGCAGGCCCGTCGGCTGAGCTGGGCCAAGGAGCCGACGGAGACGCTGGACTGGTCGAACCCGCCGTTCGCCAAGTGGTTCAAGGACGGCACGCTGAATGTGGCGTACAACTGCGTCGACCGGCATGTGGAGAACGGGCTCGGTGACCGGGTCGCCATCCACTTCGAGGGCGAGCCGGGCGACAGCCGGGCGCTCACCTACGCGCAGCTCAAGGACGAGGTGTCGAGGGCGGCCAACGCGCTGCTGGAGCTGGGCGTGACCAAGGGCGACCGGGTCGCGATCTACATGCCGATGATCCCGGAGACGGCGGTCGCGATGCTGGCGTGCGCCCGGATCGGCGCCGCGCACTCCGTGGTGTTCGGCGGCTTCTCCTCCGACGCGCTGGCGACCCGTATCCAGGACGCCGACGCGAAGGTGGTCATCACGGCCGACGGCGGCTACCGCCGGGGCAAGCCCTCCGCGCTGAAGCCCGCCGTGGACGAGGCGGTGCAGAAGGCGGGCAATGTCGACCACGTCCTGGTCGTACGCCGCACCGAGCAGGACGTGGCCTGGGACGACACCCGGGACACCTGGTGGCACGAGATCGTGGGACGGCAGTCGGCGGAGCACACGCCGGAGGCGTTCGAGGCCGAGCACCCGCTGTTCATCCTGTACACCTCCGGTACTACGGGTAAGCCCAAGGGCATCCTGCACACCTCGGGCGGCTACCTCACCCAGGCGTCGTACACCCACCACGCGGTCTTCGACCTCAAGCCGGAGACCGACGTCTACTGGTGCACCGCCGACGTCGGCTGGGTCACCGGGCACTCCTACATCGTCTACGGGCCGCTCGCCAACGGCGCCACGCAGGTGATGTACGAGGGCACGCCCGACACCCCGCACCAGGGGCGGTTCTGGGAGATCGTGCAGAAGTACGGGGTGACGATCCTCTACACCGCGCCCACCGCGATCCGTACGTTCATGAAGTGGGGCGACGACATCCCCGCGAAGTTCGATCTCAGCAGCCTGCGCGTGCTGGGCTCGGTCGGGGAGCCGATCAACCCCGAGGCGTGGATCTGGTACCGCAAGCACATCGGTGCCGACCGCACGCCGATCGTGGACACCTGGTGGCAGACCGAGACCGGCGCGATGATGATCTCTCCGCTGCCGGGGGTCACCGAGACCAAGCCGGGGTCCGCGCAGCGCCCGCTGCCCGGTATCTCCGCGACCGTCGTCGACGACGAGGCCAACGAGGTGCCCAACGGCGGGGGCGGCTATCTGGTGCTGACCGAGCCGTGGCCGTCGATGCTGCGCACCATCTGGGGCGACGACCAGCGGTTCCTGGACACGTACTGGTCGCGCTTCGAGGGCAAGTACTTCGCCGGTGACGGGGCGAAGAAGGACGACGACGGCGACATCTGGCTGCTCGGCCGGGTGGACGACGTCATGCTGGTGTCCGGTCACAACATCTCCACCACGGAGGTGGAGTCGGCGCTCGTCTCGCACCCGGCGGTCGCCGAGGCGGCGGTCGTCGGCGCGACCGACGAGACGACCGGTCAGGCGATCGTCGCGTTCGTGATCCTGCGCGGTTCGGCCACGGAGGACGAGGGCCTGATCAACGAGTTGCGCAACCACGTGGGCACCACGCTCGGCCCGATCGCCAAGCCCAAGCGGGTGCTGCCGGTGGCCGAGCTGCCGAAGACCCGCTCGGGCAAGATCATGCGCCGGCTGCTGCGCGATGTCGCGGAGAACCGGCAGGTCGGCGATGTCACCACGCTCGCCGACTCCACGGTGATGAACCTCATCCAGGCCCAGCTCCCGTCGGCCCCCAGCGAGGACTGACCGACCCGCACCGCGAGGCCGCCGCGCCCACCAGCGCCGCGACGGCCGAAAGAGGCACCCCACCCGGGGTGCCTCTTTCCTTTTCCGGCACCCCTCACCTCGTCACCTCGTCCGGCCTGATCCGACGCGCCCCTCACCCCGTACGACCCTGACCCCGCACACCTCTCACCCCGTACGACCCCGGTCCCACGCGCCCCTCACCTCGCCCGACCCCGACCCCGACCCCGACCCCGTACGACCCTGATCCCGCCGCCTCTCACCCCGCACGACCCCGATCCCGCGCGGCCCCCACCCCGTACGACCCCCACCCCGCGAGCGCCTCCCCCAGCCGCCCCTCACTCCACACAACCCCGATCCCGCACGCCCCTCACCTCGCCCGACCCCGATCCCGCGGGCCCCATCCCGCACACCTCTCCCCCTCCACCCGCCTCCACCCTCCACACCCCCTCCGACCCCAGCCCAACACACCCCCCATCCCGCACACCCCCACCCCCCATACACCCCCCACTCCACAGCCCCCCTCCCCCATCCCCCTACGCCCCTCATCTCGTACGGTTAAAATAAGAAGCGCGTCAACAATGCGACAAGATCGCGACCCGTTGTCGCGGAGATCTGCAACTGGTGTGCCGGGAAGTCTGGTCGGCAAATGTCCCGTCATGCTCACCGACCGGAGGTCTCACCGTGTCCGCGCCTGTCCACCGCAGCAAGGAAAACGCCGCAGAGAACGCCGGGGGCACCGGTCCCCGCAAGGTGCTGGGACGTCTGTCGCTGCCCGAGCGGACCTTCGTCGCGGACGCCCTGCGCACCGAGACGGTCGGCGGTGTGCTGCTGCTGGTCGCCGCCGTCGCCGCGCTGATCTGGGCGAACGTACCCGCCTTCGGTGACAGCTATCAGTCCGTGGCGCAGTACCACATCGGTCCCTCGGCGCTCGGTCTCGATCTCTCCCTGGCCCACTGGGCGGCCGACGGCCTGCTGGCGATCTTCTTCTTCGTGGCCGGTATCGAGCTGAAGCGTGAGCTGGTCGCCGGTGATCTGCGCGATCCGAAGGCCGCCGCGCTGCCCGTGGTCGCGGCCCTGTGCGGGATGGCCGTACCGGCGCTGGTCTACGCGCTGACCGCGTCCGCCGGGGGCGGGTCGCTCGCGGGCTGGGCGGTGCCGACGGCCACCGACATCGCCTTCGCGCTCGCCGTGCTCGCGGTGATCGGTACGTCGCTGCCCAGCGCCCTGCGCGCGTTTCTGCTGACCCTCGCGGTCGTGGACGACCTCTTCGCGATACTGATCATCGCGATCTTCTTCACCGACCAGCTGAACTTCGCCGCGCTCGGCAGCGCCGTACTCGGCCTGGTGGTCTTCTGGGTGCTGCTGCGCAAGGGCGTACGCGGCTGGTACCTCTACGTCCCGCTGGCGCTGGTGATCTGGGCGCTGATGTACAACAGCGGCATCCACGCCACCATCGCGGGCGTCGCGATGGGCCTGATGCTGCGCTGCACCACCCGGGACGGCGAGAAGCAGTCGCTCGGCGAGCACATCGAACATCTCGTACGGCCGCTGTCGGCAGGGTTCGCGGTGCCGCTGTTCGCCCTGTTCAGCGCGGGTGTGGCGGTGTCCGGCGGCGCACTGCGGGACGTCTTCACACAGCCCGAGACGCTCGGCGTGGTGCTGGGGCTGGTGGTCGGCAAGACGGTCGGCATCTTCGGCGGCACCTGGCTCACCGCCCGCTTCACCCGGGCCTCCCTCAGCGACGATCTGGCCTGGGGCGATGTCTTCGCGGTCGCCTCGCTCGCCGGTATCGGCTTCACCGTCTCCCTGCTCATCGGCGAACTCGCGTTCGACGGCGACCCGGCGCTGACCGGCGAGATCAAGGCCGCCGTGCTCATGGGCTCGCTCATAGCCGCCGTCCTCGCCACCGTCCTGCTGAAGATACGGAACGCCAAGTACCGCCGGATGGTCGAGGACGAGGACCGCGACGACGACCTCGACGGCATCCCCGACATCTACGAGGAGCACGACCCGGCGTACCACCTGCGGATGGCGGAGATCTACGAGCGCAAGGCCGCCGAGCACCGCAGGATCGCCGAAGAACGTGCCCTCGCGGCCCGCGACGCGGTTGCCGAAGTGCCGGGCGGGGCAGGCGATGAGAACCGCGGTCCGGCATGATCTGACGAGACGGTACAAAAGAGCGGCACCGGACGCGTCGGCCGAGCTGGACAGCGAGACTGGACACAGGCGCGCGGGACGGACCGTACGCACATGAGGGAGACCGCGATGAGCGCACCCGACGGCAGCCCGGTCGGCGCGGAACGCAGCATCGGCCAGCTGTTCGCCTCGGCGACCAGCGATATGTCGGCGCTGGTGCACGACGAGATCGCGCTGGCGAAGGCGCAGCTCAAGCAGGACGTCAAGCGGGGCGCGATGAGCGGTGGCGCGTTCAGCGTGGCCGCGGTCGTCCTGCTGTTCTCCCTGCCGATGCTGAACTTCGCACTGGCGTACGGCATCCGCACCTGGAGCGGCTGGAATCTGGCGCTCTGCTTCCTGCTGTCGTTCGCGGCGAATGTGCTGGTGGCGGTCGCTCTCGCGATGATCGGTCTGTTCTTCGCGAAGAAGGCCAAGAAGGGCAAGGGCCCGCAGAAGGTCGCCGCGTCCGTGAAGGAGACCGCGGGCGTGCTCCAGAACGCCAAGCCGCACCCGCGCCCGGAGCCGGCCCAGGACCGTCCGGCGCTGACGGCCGCGGACGGCCGGGTTCCGGAGGCCATCGAGGCCGGGGCGCGCGGTTCGTCATGACCGATCCGGCCACTCCTTCGGCGCATCCCTCCTCGGTCGTACGGGTCGATCTACCAGGCGGGCGGGCGGTCACGCACCGCGATGTGGCGGCCAACGGGGCCCGTTTCCACATCGCGGAAGTCGGTGACGGTCCGCTGGTCATGCTGGTGCATGGCTTCCCGCAGTTCTGGTGGACCTGGCGGCATCAGCTGACCGCGCTCGCCGACGCGGGTTTCCGGGCGGTCGCCATGGATCTGCGCGGTGTCGGCGGCAGCGACCGCACCCCGCGCGGCTACGACCCCGCCAACCTCGCCCTCGACATCACCGGCGTGATCCGCTCCCTCGGCGAGCCCGACGCGGCGCTGGTCGGCCATGACCTGGGCGGCTATCTCGCCTGGACGGCCGCGGTCATGCGCCCCAAGCTGGTACGACGGCTGGTGGTCTCCTCGATGCCGCACCCCCGGCGCTGGCGCTCGGCGATGCTCACCGACGCCCGGCAGACCGCCGCCAGCTCCTACATCTGGGGGTTCCAGCGGCCCTGGATTCCCGAGCGGCAACTCGTCGCCGACGACGCGGCGCTGGTCGGCCGGCTGATCCGGGACTGGTCCGGCCCGAAGCTGCCGGACGACGCGGCGGTGGAGACCTACCGGCGGGCGATGAGCATCCCGTCCACCGCGCACTGTTCGATCGAGCCGTACCGCTGGCTGGTGCGCTCGCTGGCCCGACCCGACGGCATCCAGTTCAACCGGCGGATGAAACGGCCGGTGCGGGTGCCGACCCTGCATCTGCACGGCTCGCTGGACCCGGTGACCCGGACCCGCAGCGCGGCCGGTTCCGGTGAGTACGTCGAAGCGCCGTACCGGTGGCGGCTGTTCGACGGGCTGGGCCATTTCCCGCACGAGGAGGACCCGGTGGGCTTCTCGGGCGAGCTGGTGAACTGGCTGAAGGACCCGGAACCGGACCGGTGACGCCCGCTCGCGGGAGGCGGCCCGGCAACCTCGACGACCCACCCACCGGGCATTCCCCTACGGCTCCGACGGCCTTCCGGTCGAGCATTCCCTACGGCTCCGAGGACCTTCCCATGCATACGCCTACGGCTGTGGCGGCCTACCCGACGGGCGTACCCCTACGGCTCCGAGAGCCCACCCGCCCGCCGAGCAGGCCTCCCGACGGCTCCGGCAGCCCCCGCGCCCTGCCCGCCGGAAACGCTCCGGCGCACCCGCCGGCCCGCCCGCCGGGCAGCGCCCCTACGACACCCCTACGACACCCCCCACGACACCCCTACGCCCCCTAGGTCCCCGACGGCCCATCCGCGCGGACGCCGCCCGCCCGACCGCCCAGGCAACCCCCGGCTGACCCTTGTTCAATCCCGGCCGCCTGGCCGAATGACCGCGACCGCGCTGGGTGAGCGCGCCCTCGCGCCCGGTATCCGGATCTGAACACCTGTACTACGAACGGCCACTTGCCCGACGCATAGGCCAATTGGGGGGCCGCGGCGAGGTTATCGACCTTGGGCCAGGGGCACACGTCCCGGTATGGGCTGGACGCACGATTACAGTGACGCAGCACGTGACCGCCGTTCGATGGGCGGTCCGACTTCCTACCAGCGGGGCACTCCGCAACTCCAGGGCGCGGACCCCAGGGTGGGCATTCCGCGCATCCTGCGCCGCCGGGCCCGCTGGGTGTCGGTACGGCTGCGTCACCCGCGCGGCTGACGCGCCGACGCTTCTCCCCTCCCACCTCGCGCACCGCCTTCCGGGCGGTGCGCGACTCTCACCTCACAGCGCGCAGCTGTCGCTGTCGACCTGCCGGTTCGCCGTACGGCCCTGGGCGATGTCCTCGCGGATCTCGTCCACGGTGAGCGCGTACCCCGTCTCGGCGTCGTCGAGGGACTTGGCGAAGACCACGCCGTAGACCTCGCCGTCGGGGGTGAGCAGCGGACCGCCGGAGTTGCCCTGGCGGACGGTCGCGTACAGCGAGTACACATCGCGGTGCACGGTGCCCCGGTGGTAGATGTCCGGGCCGTTGGCCGGGATACGGCCACGCACCCGCGCGGCGCGCACGTCGTACGCCCCGTTCTCCGGGAACCCGGCGACGATCGCGCTGTCGCCGCTGGTGGCGTCCTCGGAGGTGAACTCCAGCGCGGGCGCGTCGAGGTCGGGCACGTCGAGAACGGCGATGTCCCGCTTCCAGTCGTACAGGACGACCGTCGCGTCGTAGCGGCGGCCCTCGCCGCCTATCTGGACGGTGGGTTCGTCGACCCCGCCGACGACATGCGCGTTCGTCATCACCCGGCGGTCGTCGAACACGAAGCCCGTGCCCTCCAGGACCTTGCCGCAGCTCTGCGCGGTGCCCATCACCTTGACGATGGATCTCTTCGCCCGCGTGGCCACCGCGCTGTTGGCCAGGGCCGGGTCGGGCGGCTGTACGTCGGTGATGGGCTCGTTGGAGAACGGGCTGAAGACCTGCGGGAAGCCGTTCTGCGCGAGGACGGAGGAGAAGTCGGCGAACCAGGTGTCGGCCTGCGCGGGCAGCGCGCGCGAGACCCCGAGCAGCACCTTGGAGCTGCGCACCTCCTTGCCGAGGGTCGGCAGTGTCGTACCGGCCAGGGCGGAGCCGATCAGCCACGCGACCAGGAGCATCGCCACCACGTTGACCAGGGCGCCGCCCGTCGCGTCCAGCGCGCGGGCCGGGGACCAGGTGATGTACCGGCGCAGCTTGTTGCCCAGATGGGTGGTCAGGGCCTGGCCGATGGAGGCGCAGACGATGACGATGATGACCGCGACCACCGCGGCCGTCGTACTCACCTGGGAGTTGTCCGTGAGCGCGTCCCAGATGACCGGGAGGGTGTAGACGGCGACGAGACCGCCCCCCAGGAAACCGATCACCGACAGGATGCCGACCACGAAACCCTGGCGATAGCCGACGATCGCGAACCAGACGGCAGCGAGCAGCAGCAGGATGTCCAGCACGTTCACCGTTTTCGGCCTCGCCTCGTCATTCTCCGGTCACGGGGACCCCGCCACGGGGCCGGGCCCCGCCCGGCGCGCGCGGGCGCGCGGACATGGCCGTTCCCGGCGGAACACAGCACGGCGACCACCCTGTCACGACCGCCAGTCGAGTGGGACCTGCTTGTCGGGGTCCCAGGGGCGCTCCCAGCCCGAGTAGTGGAGAAGGCGGTCGATGATTCCCGCCGTGAATCCCCAGACGACGGCCGAGTTGACCAGAAATGCCGGTCCTGTGTGGCCGCGGGGGTGGACCGCGGTCGCTCTGTTCTCCGGGTCCGTGAGATCCGCCACGGGCACGGTGAACACCCGCGCGGTCTCCTCGGGGTCCACCACGCCGACCGGTGTCGGCTCCCGCCACCAGCCGAGCACCGGGCTGACCACGAACCCGCTCACCGGGATGTAGAGCCTGGGCAGCACGCCGAAGAGCTGGACCCCGGCGGGATCGAGCCCGGTCTCCTCCTCGGCCTCGCGCAACGCCGCCCGCAGCGGGCCGTCGCCCTGCGGATCGCCGTCCTCCGGATCGAGCGCGCCGCCCGGGAAGGCGGGCTGTCCGGCATGCTCGCGCAGCGAGCTGGCCCGCTCCATCAGCAGCAGCTCGGGGCCGCCCGCCCCGTCCCCGAAGAGGATCAGCACGGCCGACTGGCGGCCCCCGCCGTCCTCGGGCGGCAGGAACCGGCTGAGCTGCGGCGGCTCGACCGTCTCGATGCATCGCACCACCGGATCGAGCCACTGGGGCAGCCCGTCCTTGCTGACCGCCACCGCCCCGCCCTGCGTCCCACTCGCACGCGTCATCGACACCCCCGTCGTTCTGTCCGATCCAACGCACGGCGGGCCCGCGATCGTTCCGGCCGGTGACAGCTCATCCGGACCCCAGCGGAGGCGCCGGCCTGCCGCCCGCGTCGAGATAGGACCGCGGGGGGTTGAGCCGCTGTCCGGGGAAGCCGCCCTTCTCGTACTTGAGCAGCTTGCGCGCCTTCTCCGGGTCCGTCTCGCCCTCGCCGTACGCCGGGCAGAGCGGGGCGATGGGACAGGCGCCGCAGGCGGGCTTGCGGGCGTGGCAGATCCGGCGGCCATGGAAGATCACATGGTGCGAGAGCATCGTCCACTCGCTCTTGGGGAACAGCGCCCCCACCGCCGCCTCGATCTTGTCCGGGTCGGTCTGGTCGGTCCACTGCCAGCGCCGCACCAGCCGCTGGAAGTGCGTGTCCACGGTGATGCCGGGGCGGCCGAACGCGTTGCCCAGCACCACGAACGCGGTCTTGCGGCCCACGCCGGGCAGCTTGACCAGATCCTCCAGACGGCCCGGCACCTCGCCGCCGAACTCCTCGGACAGGGCCTTCGACAGCCCTATCACCGACCTGGTCTTGGCCCGGAAGAAGCCGGTCGGGCGCAGGATGTCCTCGACCTCCTCCGGATTGGCGGCGGCCAGGTCCTCGGGCGTGGGGTACTTGGCGAACAGCGCCGGGGTGGTCTGGTTGACCCGGAGGTCGGTGGTCTGGGCGGAGAGCACCGTGGCCACCAGGAGCTGGAAGGGGTTCTCGAAGTCCAGCTCGGGGTGGGCGTACGGATAGATCTCGGCCAGTTCGCGGTTGATCCGGCGCGCGCGGCGGACCAGGGCGGTGTGCGACTCGGGCTTGCGGATGACGGGCTTCTTGACGGGGGGCGGGGTGGGGGTGGGCTTGTTCGCGGTAGCGGGCTTCTTCACGACAGCGGTCTTCTTCGCGGCGGCCGTCTTCGTGACAGCGGCCTTCTTCGCCGCGGTCTTTTTCGCAGGCACAGCGCTCCGCGCGGGAGCCGCCTTCTTCACGGCAGCCGTCTCCTGCGCGGGCGCACCGCTCCGCGCCGGGGTCGCCTTCTCCGCCGCGACCTTCTTCACGGCAGCCGCCCTCTTCGCAGGCGCACCACTCCGCGCGGAGGTCGCCTCCTCCCCCGCGGCCTTCTTCACGGCAGCCGCCCTCTTCGCAGGCGCGGCCTCCCCCGCGGAGGTCGCTTTCTTCGGCACCGCCTTCTTCACGGCAGCCGCCTTCCCCGCCACCTTCCGCACCGCCACCGTCCGCCCCGGCGTCGACACTCCCCCGTCAGCCCGATTTATCCTTTTATTCGCTTTTCCTCCGCCCTCGGACTGCTGTTCGCCCACAGCGGAATCACGCCCTGCTGCCACTCGTCCAGCCCCCTCGGCCTGCGCTCTCACCGGCGATTTGGACACCCGGCCAGCCTACGACCCGGCACCGACATCCGCCCCGGACCTCGAAGATCGGCCCCCAATTGGACCCCTGCCGCTTACCAGGGCACACCAGTGCGGCATCCTTGTGACAGATCACACTGTTTGGACTGTCCGGCAAAATGGGGACCACGGACCCCTGATAGACGGGGGAGAAAGATCCCCTGAGCAGGTCGACAAGGAGAGAACACGTGGACGACGTTCTGCGGCGCAACCCGCTCTTCGCGGCTCTTGACGACGAGCAGGCCGCTGAGCTGCGTGCCTCCATGAGCGAGGTGACCCTCGCGCGCGGCGACTCGCTGTTCCACGAGGGCGACCCCGGCGACCGGCTGTACGTGGTCACCGAGGGCAAGGTGAAGCTGCACCGCACCTCCCCCGACGGCCGGGAGAACATGCTCGCCGTCGTAGGCCCCGGAGAGCTGATCGGCGAGCTGTCGCTGTTCGACCCGGGCCCGCGTACGGCGACCGCCACCGCGCTGACCGAGGTCAAGCTGCTGGGCCTGGGCCACGGCGACCTCCAGCCCTGGCTCAACGCGCGTCCCGAGGTCGCCGCCGCGCTGCTGCGGGCCGTCGCCCGGCGGCTGCGCAAGACCAACGACGCCATGTCGGACCTGGTCTTCTCGGACGTCCCCGGCCGCGTCGCCCGCGCCCTGCTGGACCTCTCCCGCCGCTTCGGCGTGCAGTCCGAGGAAGGCATCCACGTCGTCCACGACCTTACGCAGGAGGAGCTGGCCCAGCTGGTCGGCGCGTCCCGCGAGACGGTCAACAAGGCCCTCGCCGACTTCGCCCAGCGCGGCTGGCTCCGCCTGGAGGCCCGCGCGGTGATCCTCCTGGACGTGGAGCGCCTGGCGAAGCGCTCCCGCTGACACCGGCGGCGCACGGACGCCGCCCTCCGCGACACCAGCGGCTCCTACGCCGCCCCTGGGGCCCCGGCACACCGCCGTGGGCCCCTCGGCCGTTCAACGGGCGGCGAGGCCCGCCTCCGGGCTCGTCCTACGCTCCCCGCGCGGCGGCCCGCCCGCCCCACCCGAAACCCCCCGGAAGCCTTCCGAGACCTCCCGAAAAGCGCGGGCCCGGCACCCGGCGACCCCGGCACAGTGACCACATGCCCCAGCACCCACACGAACCGCGCCACACCTCCCACGCCACCCCCGTCCACAGAGGGCTCGACCCGGACGGCCACATCACCCCCGAAGGCTCCCTCGCCCGCGTCCCGCCCCCCTTCCGCCCCGTCCTCGCCGCCGCGCGCGAACGCCTCCCCCCGACCTTCGGCACCCGGCTGAGCAGCGCCTACGTCTATGGATCGATCCCGCGCGGGACCGCGCGGGTCGGCCGCAGCGATCTCGATCTCCTGGTCGTCCTGCACGAGGAGCCCACCGACACCGACCGCGCGGACGCCCGCGCCCTGGACACGGCCCTGGACCGGGAGTTCCCGCAGATCGACGGGGCCGGAACCCTGGTGCTCGGCCGGGAGCAGGTGCTCAGCGACCTGGAGCGGCACGACCTGGGCTGGTTCGTCGCCTGTCTGTGCACCCCGCTCCTCGGCGAGGACCTGGCCGCGCGGCTCCCCCGCTACCGCCCCGACTCCCTGCTCGCCCGCGAGACCAACGGCGACCTCGCCCTGCTGCTGCCCCGCTGGCGGGAGCGGATCGCCACCGTGGACGGCTCGGAGGAGGCCCTGCGGCCCCTGGTGCGGTACATGTCCCGGCATCTGGTGCGGACCGGCTTCACCCTGGTCATGCCCCGCTGGCAGGGCTGGACCAGTGATCTGCGCGAGATGGCCGACGCGTTCGGCATGTACTACCCCGCCCGCGCGGGGCAGCTGCGGGAGGCGGCTCTCCGGGGCCTCGCCCCGCGCGGGGACGCGGCCGTGCTGCGGACGTATGTGGACGACCTCGGCCCCTGGCTGGCGGCCGAGTACACCCGCGTGCACGGCGTGAAGGCACCCAGACCCTGACGGCCGTACCGGCGGACGGGGCCCGTATGTCCCCCGTCCACGAACACCGGCCCCCACCGAGGACCCGCCCCCCACCGCCCCACCGGGGACCCGCTCCCCACCGCCCCTGCCGGGGACACCGCTCCTAGATGAGCCCGTGTTCCGTCAGGTACTCCAGTTGCGCCCGCACCGAGAGTTCCGCCGCGGGCCACAGGGAGCGGTCCACGTCGGCGTAGACATGGGCGACGATCTCCGCCGGGGTGCGGTGGCCGTCCTCGACGGCCGTCTCGACCTGGGCGAGGCGGTGGGCGCGGTGGGCGAGGTAGAACTCCACGGCGCCCTGTGCGTCGTCCAGGACGGGGCCGTGGCCCGGCAGGACGGTGTGGACGCCGTCGTCGACCGTGAGGGAGCGCAGCCGCCGTAGGGAGTCCAGATAGTCGCCCAGACGGCCGTCCGGGTGCGCCACGACCGTCGTACCGCGTCCCAGGACGGTGTCGCCGGTCAGGACGGCCCGGTCGGCCGGGAGATGGAAGCTCAGGGAGTCGGCGGTGTGGCCGGGCGTCGGCACGACCCGCAGTTCCAGACCGCCGACGGTGACCACGTCCCCGGCGCCCAGCCCCTCGTCCCCCAACCGCAGGGCCGGGTCCAGCGCGCGTACCGGCGTCGACGTCAGCTCGGCGAAGCGGGCCGCGCCCTCGGCGTGGTCGGGGTGGCCGTGGGTGAGCAGGGTGAGGGCGACCCGCCGGCCCGTCTGCTCGGCGGTGGCGACGACATGGCGCAGATGGCGGTCGTCCAGGGGGCCGGGGTCGATCACCACGGCCAGATCGGAACCGGGCTCGGCCACGATCCAGGTGTTGGTGCCGTCCAGGGTCATCGCGGACGGGTTGGGCGCGAGGACATTGACGGCCCGCGCGGTGGCCGGTCCGGACAGCACGCCCCCGCGCGGCTGGCCGGGAAGAGCGCTCGCGTCGGTCATTCCGGGGCACCTCCGGTCGGGATGTGCAGGGTGAACTCCTCGTGTCCCGGCCAGGACAGCACCATCTGCCCCTCCTCGAGACGCCCCTTGGCCAGAATCGGCGTCAGGTCCCGCGCGGGCGCCGCCGCCAGCACGTCCGCCGCCGAACCGTGGACGGCCAGCTCACGCAGCGCCGCGATGGTGGGTGGCATCATCAGCAGCTCGCCCCGGTCGTACCCGGCGGCGGCCTCCTGGGGCCTGATCCAGACCGTGCGGTCGGCCTCCGTGGAGGCGTTGCGGGTGCGCTGCCCGGCGGGCAGGGCGGCGACGAAGAACCAGGTGTCGTAGCGGCGGGCCTCGAACTCGGGGGTGATCCAGCGCGCCCACGCGGACAGCAGATCGGAGCGCAGCACCAGACCGCGCCGGTCCAGGAACCGCGCGAAGGACTCCTCCCGCGCGGCGAGGCCCGCCCGGTCCGCCTCCCATGCCTCGCCCGTGGTGTCCCCCACCACGGACCCGTCGTCCGGTCCGGCGAGCAGGACGCCCGACTCCTCGTACGTCTCACGTACGGCCGCGCAGACGATCGCCTGGGCCCGGCGTTCGTCGACGCCGAGGCGTTCGGCCCACCACCCGCGCGGGGGCCCCGCCCAGCGGATGCGGGTGTCGTCGTCACGCGGGTCCACACCGCCGCCCGGATACGCGTACGCGCCTCCGGCGAAGGCCATGGAGGCGCGTCTGCGCAGCATGTGGACGACGGGACCGGCGGCGGTGTCCTTGAGGAGCATCACCGTGGCCGCCGCTCTGGGCTCGACCGGGGTGAGTCGGCCCTCGGTGAGGGCACGAATCCGGTCCGGCCAGTCCGCTGGGTACCACTGCCCGTTAGCCATGGGCGGAGGCTATCCCCTGGGGAGCGGATGTTCGAGGGCCGTCGATCATCCGCCCCGGGTCGTGGCAGGTCAGCAGGGTGGAACGGCTCAGTCGGCGGTCAACTCGACCAGGATCTCCACCTCGACCGGAGCGTCCAGCGGCAGCACCGCCACGCCGACCGCGCTCCGCGCGTGCACGCCCTTGTCGCCGAGCACCTCGCGGAGCAGTTCGCTCGCGCCGTTGAGGACGGCGGGCTGGCCGGTGAAGTCGGACGCCGAGGCGACGAACCCGACGACCTTGACCACCCGCGCGATCTGGTCCAGGTCCCCGGCGACGGACTTGACCGCGGCGAGCGCGTTCAGCGCGCAGGTCGCGGCCAGTTCCCTGGCCTCCTCCGCGGTGACCTCGGCGCCCACCTTGCCGGTGACCGGCAGCTTGCCGTCCACCATGGGGAGCTGGCCCGCGGTGTACACATAGGGCCCGGTCCGCACGGCCGGCTGGTAGGCGGCCAGCGGCGGCACCACCTGGGGCAGGGTCAGCCCCAGCTCGGCGAGGCGCTCCTCGACCGCGCTCACGCCTGCTTCTCGCGCTTCAGGTAGGCCACCAGCTGCTCGGGGTTGGGGCCGGGCACGACCTGCACCAGCTCCCAGCCGTCCTCGCCCCAGGTGTCCAGGATCTGCTTCGTGGCGTGGACGAGCAGCGGCACGGTTGCGTATTCCCACTTGGTCATGGGGCGACTGTAGCCGCTGGGACGGACCCCCCGGCCCGCCCCCGGAGCAGGGCCCCGCGCTTGTCCACAAGCCCCGGGTTGTCCACAGGCTCCCGAGCCTCCCGATCGCTCCGGGCGCGGACTGGTTACGCTCGAAGACGTGAGCAGGCTCCAGGTCGTCAGCGGCAAGGGCGGGACCGGAAAGACGACGGTCGCCGCCGCACTCGCGCTCGCCCTCGCGACGGAGGGGAAGCGGACGCTCCTCGTC
This sequence comes from Streptomyces sp. NPDC048290, assembly GCF_040652095.1. Lineage (NCBI taxonomy): Bacteria > Bacillati > Actinomycetota > Actinomycetes > Kitasatosporales > Streptomycetaceae > Streptomyces > Streptomyces sp. NPDC048290. The sequence continues at coordinate 9,620 of NZ_JBEZLM010000029.1, read as the reverse complement.
GAGGTCGAGGGCCGGCAGGGCATCGCCCAGCTCTTCGAGACGGAGGCGTTGCCCTACGAGGAACGCAAGATCGCCGTCGCCCCGGGCGGCGGCGAGGTGTACGCGCTGGCCATCGACACCGAACTGGCCCTTCTGGACTACCTCCAGATGTTCTACAAGATGGGTGGCGCGGGCCGCGCCCTGCGCAAGCTCGGCGCGATCGACTTCGCGACCACGGTCGCCCCGGGCGTACGGGACGTCCTGCTGACCGGCAAGGCGTGCGAGGCGGTCCGCCGCAAGGAGAAGAGCGGCCGGTTCGTCTACGACTACGTGGTGATGGACGCCCCGCCGACGGGCCGCATCACGCGCTTCCTGAATGTGAACGACGAGGTGGCGGGGCTGGCGAAGATCGGCCCGATACACAATCAGGCACAGGCCGTGATGCGGGTGCTGAAGTCCCCGGAGACGGCCGTCCACCTGGTGACGCTGCTGGAGGAGATGCCGGTCCAGGAGACCGCCGACGGCATCGCGGAACTCCGCGCGGCCCGGCTCCCGGTCGGCCGGATCATGGTCAACATGGTCCGGCCCGAGCTGCTCGACGCGTCGGACCTGGACCTCGTACGGACCGCCGGGCGGGCGGCCGTCGCGCGGTCGCTGTCGGCGGCGGGGCTGGGCGGGGCGCGGCGCGGCCAGCACGCGGAGCGCCTGGTGGACCCGCTGCTGGCCCAGGCCGAGGAGTACGCCGAGCGGCACGCGCTGGAGCACGAGCAGCGGGCCGTCCTGACCGCCCTCGACCTGCCGCTGCACGAACTGCCGCTGCTCGCCGAGGGCATGGACCTGGCGGGCCTGTACGAACTCGCCTCCGAACTGCGGAAGCAGGGGATCTCATGACGCCGGACCTGACTGCGGACCCGGCCTCCTCCGGGCAGGACGGCGCCCGTCCGCTGGCCCCCGCGCGGGTGCTCGACCTCGACCCGCTGCTGGACGACCCCGGCACCCGGATCGTGGTGTGCTGCGGCTCGGGCGGGGTCGGCAAGACGACCACGGCGGCGGCCCTGGGCCTGCGCGCCGCCGAGCGCGGCCGGAAGGTGGTCGTCCTCACCATCGACCCGGCCCGCCGCCTCGCCCAGTCCATGGGCATCGACTCGCTGGACAACACCCCGCGGCGGGTCAAGGGCGTGGACGGCGGCGGCGAGCTGCACGCGATGATGCTGGACATGAAGCGCACCTTCGACGAGATCGTGGAGGCGCACGCGGACCCCGCGCGGGCGGCGGCGATCCTGTCGAACCCCTTCTACCAGTCGCTGTCCGCGGGCTTCGCCGGCACGCAGGAGTACATGGCGATGGAGAAGCTCGGGCAGCTGCGCGCCCGGGACGAGTGGGACCTGATCGTCGTCGACACCCCGCCCTCACGCTCGGCGCTGGACTTCCTGGACGCGCCCAAGCGGCTCGGCTCGTTCCTGGACGGCAAGCTGATCCGGGTCCTGCTGGCCCCGGCGAAGGTCGGCGGCCGGGCGGGGATGAAGTTCCTGAACGTCGGGATGTCGATGATGACCGGCGCACTGGGCAAGGTGCTCGGCGGCCAGCTGCTGAAGGACGTCCAGACGTTCGTGGCGGCGATGGACTCCATGTTCGGCGGTTTCCGCACCCGCGCGGACGCCACGTACAAGCTGCTCCAGGCGCCCGGTACGGCGTTCCTGGTGGTGGCGGCGCCGGAGCGGGACGCGCTGCGGGAGGCGGCGTACTTCGTGGAGCGGCTGGCCGCGGAGGACATGCCCCTGGCGGGGCTGGTACTGAATCGAGTACATGGCAGCGACGCGGTACGGCTGTCGGCCGAGCGGGCGCTCGCCGCCGCGGAAAATCTTGAGGACTCCCGCATTGTGGATCAGGACGGCGGGAAAGCTGGACTTCGTAACTCTCCCGAAACCCACGGCAGTTCAGCCCCGGACGACCCCGAGAGCGCCGCACCCGACGCAGGCTCCCCCGCCACGCCGGCCCCCCCGGTCACCTCGGACGCCGTACCGGAATCGGACCATGGGGCGGCTCCGGACGCCCCTGGGTCGACGGACGCCGTAGGGGATGCCCCGGGAGATTCCGAACGCGCGATCGATCTGCTCACGGCGGGCCTGTTGCGGCTGCACGCCGAGCGGATGCATCTGCTCGCCCGCGAGCGGCGCACCCGCGACCGCTTCACGGCACGCCATCCCGAGGTGGCGACGGCCGAGGTGCCCGCGCTGCCTGGGGACGTGCACGACCTGGCGGGGCTGCGGAACATCGGCGACCACCTGGCGGCCAACGCCGAGCACATGGAGAGACCTGAGGGCGAGTGAGGAGCATCACGTGACCCGCCGCGACGGCGGATGACGGACACCCGAACACCGGCAGAAGTCCAGCCCGACACGCCAGAACCCGCACATGACCACACCTACGACCGACACAAGGCGCCCGACCGGCGTGACCGGCACGAGCGCTTCAAGGGCGCCCAGCGCGCCACGAAGGCACGGCGAGCGGAATCGGCGGATCAGCGGGACGGACCAGCGGAACGAGAAGCGCGACACGCGGCGACGACACGAGCGGCGCACAACGCAGCAGTACAGACGGCCCCGCGCGGAGACGGATACACCGACGGGACTACCGACGGCCGACCCCCGGACAACCGCCAAACGACCCGTGGGCGGCGACCGACCGCGACACGCCCCGCCCGCGGGGCGGGCCCGTCTAGCCCACCGCCGCGTAGTTCTCGTACACCTCGTCGTCGTCGAGCGACACCAGTCCGGCCCCCCGCTCGTACTCCGTGCGCGCGGTCTCCAGCAGTCGGCGCCAGGAGGTGACGGTGGGGCGCCTGCGCAGCAGGGCACGGCGTTCCCGCTCGGTCATCCCTCCCCACACGCCGAACTCCACGCGATTGTCCAGCGCGTCGGCCAGGCACTCCGTGCGCACCGGGCAGCCGGTACACACCGCCTTGGCCCTGTTCTGCGCTGCTCCCTGAACGAACAATTCATCCGGATCGGTAGTGCGGCAGGCCGCCTGCGCACTCCAGTCGGTTACCCAGCCCATACCGGCGCCGTCCTCTCCCGAATCGAGGCTCCCCCACGGCGGCAGCGGCATATTCACCGCCGCCAGTTGAGGACGTTACGGAAGGCGGGGACAGCGCAACACCCCCTTCGGGCCCAATCTTGAATGGCCCGAACGGACTATGCGTAAGCGGCAGATCACCCGGGGGAGTGAGCGGACGACATGCGTGATCATCCCGGCAAAGCGGGGCACTTCTACTGAGTCACAACGGACGCCACCTGACACTCAAGGCGGTTTCGGACACGCCCCCTCGGAAATTTTCGGGGAACCTCCGGAACGATTCGGGGTCACCGGACGTATTGATACGTAGCCCTACTGCTGTGACAGTTGAGAGCAGCTTAGGCCAAGGCATATACGCGTGTCCGGCGAATGAGAACGTAGGCTGCCCCCATGCCAAAGAACCGCTCGGGCGGTGGTCTGTCGCCGACGCAGCAGGCCGCCAAGTTCCTCGGTGTCAGTGTGCTCGCAGGTGCCGTCATGGCCGGGATCGCGCTCCCCGCCGTCGGCGCCCTCGGCCTCGCGGCGAAGGGCTCGGTGGAGAGCTTCGACGAGCTGCCCGCCAACCTGAAGACCCCGCCGCTGAGCCAGCGCACCACCATCCTCGACGCCGACGGCGGCCAGATCGCCACGGTGTACTCACGCGACCGCACGGTGGTCGACCTCAAAGAGATCTCGCCGTACATGCAGAAGGCGATCGTGGCCATCGAGGACGCGCGCTTCTATCAGCATGGCGCGGTGGACCTCAAGGGCGTGCTGCGCGCCCTGAACCGGAACGCGCAGAGCGGCGGCGTCGCCGAGGGCGCGTCCACGCTCACCCAGCAGTATGTGAAGAACGTCTTCGTGGAGGAGGCGGGCGACGACCCGACGAAGGTCGCCCAGGCCACCCAGCAGACCCTCGGCCGCAAGATCAAGGAACTGAAGTACGCGATCCAGGTCGAGGAGGAACTCGGCAAGAAGAAGATCCTGGAGAACTACCTCAACATCACCTTCTTCGGCCAGCAGGCGTACGGCGTCGAGGCCGCCGCCCAGCGTTACTTCTCCAAGTCCGCCAAGGACCTGAACCTCCAGGAATCGGCCCTGCTGGCCGGCATCGTCCAGTCGCCCAGCCGGTACGACCCGGTCAACGACGAGGCGGAGGCCACCAAGCGCCGCAACACCGTGCTCCAGCGGATGGCCGAGGTCGACGACATCACCCCGGCGGAGGCCGCCGAGGCCCAGAAGGCCCCGCTGGGCCTCAAGGTCAGCCAGCCCAAGAACGGCTGCATCACCGCCGTCAAGGGCGCCGGCTTCTTCTGTGACTACGTCCGCGCGGTGTTCCTCAGCGACCCGGCCTTCGGCAAGACCAAGGAGGCACGGGCCAAGACCTGGAACCAGGGCGGTCTGACCATCCGTACGACGCTGGACCCGACCGCGCAGGAATCGGTCCAGGAGTCGATCAAGGACCACGTGTACCAGAACGACGAGGTGGCGACCGCCGCGACCATCGTCGAGCCGGGCACCGGCAAGATCCTCGCGATGGGCCAGTCCCGGCCGTACGGCTTCGGGAAGAACGAGACGCAGATCAATCTCTCGGTGGACCAGTCGATGGGCGGTGGCGCGGGCTACCAGCCGGGTTCGACGTTCAAGCCGATCGTGGCGGCGGCGGCCATAGAGGGCGGAATGCCGGCCACGAAGTCGTACTCCTCGCCGTACAAGATGGACTACCCGACTCCGGTCGCCCAGTGCGACGGGAAGATGTGGGACGAGGAAGGCGTCGAGCTGACCAACGAGAACGAGTCCGAGGAAGGGCCGTACGCCATGAAGGAGGCGACCGCACTGTCGGTCAACACCTACTTCGTGCAGATGATCAGCGAGATCGGTGTCTGCCCGGTGATCGAGATGTCCGAGAAGATGGGCATCGGCCGGGCCGACGGAGAGCCGATCGACCAGGGTCCCGCCATCGCCCTGGGCAGCCAGGAGATGTCCCCGCTGACCATGGCCGCCGGGTACGCCGCCTTCGCCTCGCGCGGGACGTACTGCTCGCCGGTCGCCATCGAGTCCATCAGCCAGCGGGTCGGTGAGCAGACCAAGTCCCTGGCGGTCCCGAAGTCGACATGCACCCGGGCCATGTCCGAGACGACCGCCGACACCATCAACACCCTGCTGCGCGGTGTGGTCGAGGACGGTACGGGCGCGCAGGCCGGTCTCGGCGGCCGTCCGAGCGCCGGCAAGACGGGTACGACGGACGAGCGGTACGCCGCCTGGTTCGTCGGCTACACCCCGAACATGGCCGGCGCGGTCTGGGTCGGCGACCCGGCGCACGACCGTCAGATGTCCGACATCACCATCGGCGGTGTCTGGCACGACAAGGTCTTCGGTGGCCAGGTCCCCGGTCCCATCTGGCGCGACATGATGTCCGGCGCGCTGGCCGACAAGGCGGCACCCGACTTCAACCTCATCAACATCCCGGACGCTCCCGAGCGGGACCGCGACCGCGGGAACGACGGGGGGAACGATGACGGGGACAACGGGGACAACGGGGATGGTGGTGACAGTGACCAGGGGGACATCTCCGGGGTGATCGGAGGGTGGCCCACCGGTGGGGGTGGCGGCGGCGCGGACGGTGGTGGGGGCGGCGGGACCGTGCCCTCGCCGTCGTTCTCGATTCCTGAGGGGTGGATCGAGGGGAACGAGAACGGGGGGACTGATGGGAGTGGGAGTGGGGGGAGCTGGCCCTAGGGGGGCCCAGGGGACTCCGGGGGGTCTCTAGGGGGTTCTGTAGGGGGTTCTCTAGTGGCTTCCGGGGGCCGTGGGAAGCCCTGTGTGGGGAACTTGAGTGTGGTGGCGCCCGGGTGGTGGAACCCCGGGCGCCGGTACCTGGCTCCTCAGCCAGCGAGTTGTCTGCTCAGTCGGCGAGTTGTCTGCTCAGTCGGCGAGCTGCCTTCTCAGCCGGCGAGATGGTCCTCGGTCGGCGAGCTGGTTCAGCCGGCGAGTTGCTTCTTGACCGCGGCGGCGACCCGGCCGCCCTCCGCCTGGCCGGCGACCTTGGGGTTCACGATCTTCATGACCGCACCCATGGCCCGCGGCCCCTCCGCTCCGGCGGCCCTGGCCTCCGCCACCGCCTCGGCGACGATCCGCTCCAGCTCGGCGTCGGCGAGCTGCTTGGGCAGATACTCGGCGAGCAGCTCACCCTCCGCCGCCTCCCGGGCCGCCTGCTCGGCCCGACCGCCCTTGGCGAAGGCGTCGGCGGCCTCGCGCCGCTTCTTCGCCTCGCGGGTGATCACCTTGAGGACCTCGTCGTCGGACAGCTCACGCTTGGCCGTGCCCGCGACCTCCTCCTTGGTGATCGCGGTGAGCGTCAGCCGCAGCGTCGAGGAGCGCAGCTCGTCGCGCTCCTTGATCGCGGCGTTGAGGTCATCCTTCAGCTTCGACTTGAGCGTGGTCATGGGGTTGATTGTCGCAGGTGCGGGGTGAGGGGTGCGGGGGGTTTTCGGGGCGGGGAGGTCGGATCGGCCGGGGGGACGGGGACGGGCGGGGGCGTCGGGTCGGCCGGGGGCGTGGGACGGGGGCGTCAGGTCGGCTGGAAGGGTGGGGGCGTCCGGTCGTCGGTGGGTGCGGGCGGGCGTCGGCGTACGGGCCGCTTCTGACACGATGGGTCGTATGCGCGCTCGATACGGTGTACCCCTGGGAATCACGGCGGCGGGTGCCGCCGGACTGCTCTACGCGGCGGGATTCGAGGCCCGCTCGTTCCGCCTCCGGCGGGTGACGATCCCGGTCCTGCCCGCGGGGATGCGTCCGCTGCGCGTACTGCATGTCTCCGACATCCACATGGTGAGCGAGCAGCGAAAGAAGCAGCGGTGGCTGCGGGCGCTGGCCGGGCTGCGGCCGGACTTCGTGATCAACACCGGGGACAACCTGTCCGACCCGGAGGGCGTCCCGGAGGTCCTGGACGCGCTGGGTCCGCTGTTGGAGTTCCCGGGCGCGTACGTCTTCGGTTCGAACGACTACTACGGCCCCAAGCTGCGCAACCCGGCCCGCTATCTCTTCGAGAAGGCCCAGGGCCGCTACGGGCTGAACGGCAACCCCCCGGCCGTCGGCGCGATCCACAACCCCTGGCAGCAGCTGCGGGACGGTTTCGACGAGGCCGGCTGGCTGAACCTGACGAACACGCGGGGTGTGCTGAAGGCCGCGGGGGTGTCGGTGGAGCTGACGGGCGTGGACGACCCGCACATCAAGCGGGACCGGTACGAGCAGGTGGCGGGCGGTCCTTCCGGGTCGGGCGACTTCTCGATGGGCGTGGTGCACGCGCCGTACCTGCGCAGCCTGGATGCCTTCACGGCGGACGGCTACCCGCTGATCCTCGCCGGGCACACCCATGGGGGGCAGCTGTGTCTGCCGTTCTACGGAGCGTTCGTCACCAACTGTGATCTGGACACGGGGCGGGTGAAGGGGCTGTCCACGCATACGGCGGAGGGGCGGACGGCGTACATGCATGTGTCGGCGGGGTGCGGGACGAATCGGTATACGCCGGTGCGGTTCGCTTGTCCGCCGGAGGCTACGTTGCTGACGTTGGTGGGGCGGGAGTAGGGAGGGAGCGGGGAGTGGAGGGGGCGTCTGGGGAGGTCTGCGGGGCGTTCGGTGAGGGGGGCGGCGTAGGCTCGAGGGGGCGGCGTTCGGCGTTCGGCGCGGGTGATGGGGAAGTCGTAGCGCACTCGGCTGGGCTCGGCTCAGCTCACCCGTATCACCTACCCGTGTCGCCCGATATTTCCGTTTTGCCTAGCCTGGGGGCATGACCGCCCCGATACCCCGGGACATGCCCGACCTTCCTGCGGTCCCGGGTGTGCCCTCGCTGTTTCCGTCGCCCGTTCCGGCCGCCGCGGTGGTGGCGCCGGTCCGGCGTCCGCTGGCCGCCGCCTTCCGTGTGCTGGTCGCGTCGACCGTGGCCACCGGCATCGCCGTCTATCTCCTGCTCGGTGATCCGCTCCGGGTCCTGAGCTACTTCACCGTCCAGGCGAACGTCCTGCTCGCCCTGGTCATGCTGGCGTCGGCCCGCCGCGCGTGGAGCGCCCGCCGCCCGCTCTCCGGCGGGGTGTCGGGGGCGGCGCTCCTCTATATCGTCGCGACCTCGCTCGTCTACCACCTGCTGCTGGAGCCTGGGGCGAGCGGGTTCGGGATGACCGGGGCGGTGGGGACCTCGGCGACTCCGGGGGCGGCGGGCACGTCGGGGGCGACGGGGGCAGTGGGAGTCGCTGGAGTAGTGGGGCAGCCGCAGGCTACGGGCTGGGCGACGGCGGCGAACATTCTGCTGCACACGGTCACGCCGATCCTGGCCCTGCTGGACTGGCTGCTGTTCACCACGCCGGGGCGGCTCCATCTGCGCCAGACGGCTCCGTGGCTCCTCTATCCCCTCGCCTACCTGGCCTTTTCCCTGGGCCGCGGGGAGCTTCTGCTGCCGGGGACGGCGGGCCGGTACCTCTACCCCTTCCTCAACGTCGATCAGCACGGCTACCGGGGTGTCCTGGCCAACGCGCTGCTCCTGGGCCTCGCGCTCTTTGCCGCCGCCGTGGTGCTGGTCGCGCTGGATCACATCCGCCCGAACCCCGTCCGGCACCGCGCCAAAACCGGATTTCGTCTCCAGCCACCGGTGGGCTAAAGTAATCGACGTCGCCACGGTGAGTGGCGGCATCGGGGTGTAGCGCAGCTTGGCAGCGCGCTTCGTTCGGGACGAAGAGGTCGTGGGTTCAAATCCCGCCACCCCGACAGCTGAAGTACCAGGTCAGGGGCCTGATCCGCGAGAGCGGATCAGGCCCCTGACTCGTTTCTCGGGCCTCTAGGGAGCCGTTTGGGAGCCAACCTCGGAAGCTGGCTCGCGTCCCTCGGCTGTTGGAGCATCGTCCGGTAGCCCTGGAAGACTGTGGCCCCGGGCATCGCCTGAGGCTGTCAGACCAGTGATGCATGCTGAGGCAGTCACCAACCTAGTGTGATGCACCAGAAGTCCTGAAGGTTAGTTCTGCTCTGTTTTCTGGCCGGTGGTTCCGACCTTGGTGAGGTAGTCGGCGAGGGAGTTGAGGATCTCGTCGGCTGTTTTGGTCCAGGTGAAGGGCCGCGGGTTCTTGTTCCAGTTGTCGATCCATACAGTGATGTCGTCCTCCAGTGCCTTGACGGAGGTGTGGACGCCGCGGCGGATGAGCTTGTCGGTCAGCAGGCCGAACCACCGCTCCACCTGGTTCATCCATGAGGAGCCGGTGGGGGTGAAATGGACGTGGAAGCGTGGGTGTTTTCCGAGCCACGTCCTGATCTCGGCGGTGTTGTGGGTGGCCCAGAAGCCCCTAAGTTTCGTCAAGCCGCAGAAGGTGCCTGGTTGGTAGCCCGGGGCTGGATGTGCCGGTAGAGCTCGCGGGCGACGTACCGCTTGAGGCATCGGATGATCTCGCGCTTGGACATACCCTCGGCGGTGCGTCGCCGCAGGTACTCCTGGGTGCGTTCGTCCCAGCGTATGCGGGTCTGCACGATCCGGTAGAGGGCGGCGTTGGCCTGGCGGTGGCCACCGCGGTTTAGGCGCCGCCGTTGTGTCTTGCCGGAGGACT